>NZ_CAMQZG010000099.1 GCF_947039605.1 uncultured Clostridium sp. | reverse complement strand
AAATTCCAAGAAAGTAATTTATTCCCTATTTTTAGACATTTGTTTTATTATGTTAAAAGGCTTAAGTATTGCTACTTCAGCCTTTATTTATCATATGTATAACTTATCCTTTTTTATGTTATTTTATAGTTCACTAATAAAATTATAAACCTTCTCTGCCCATGTCCATATGTCTTCATCTGAAGTAGATATATAATAAACCCTATCTTTAATATCATCACTAATTATATTAGCAAATAAGTCCTTATATATTTCAGGAATTATAATTGCAAGTACAGTATCTTTTAAAATTAACTCATCTTTAATTTTTAGTGGATGATACCCATCAAAAGTAGCTTTAGGATGCTTTTTTAATTCATCATATCTAAAAAAGAAACGTATTCCGGGGATGAAATATTCACTTAAATCTTTTTCTGTTGGAATTCTACCTAAAGCTCTTTCCATCACAAGTCTATCTCCTGCTTGGCAATTCCCCCAAGATAACATTAAATATTCAAAATAATCTACTGGGTCATTTGCAGCATTTCTAGATTCTAGCATCAATTGCTTTGCTGGTAAGTTTCTTGCCTTTACTGCTGAGAGTATAGTTCCACTTTTAAATATAGACATTGCATTTTCAACTGGTGCTGTATGACAAAGATACCTAGTTAAACATCCCTTTTGCTTACAAGCAGTACATTCTGTTATTTTTTCAGGTTTTTCTATATTTATAAAGCTTTTCTTATTCATTAATGCATGACTTACTTTCTCTTTTATAGCTTTAACTTCACTAACAATTTCAACTTTTCTCCCATATAACTCTTCATAATCTATAAATTTAATAATTTGATGTAGCTCCCAATTCGATATATTGGGATATGTAGACAAAGCATAGTAGTATATGCCCTCCCAGATGATACTAAATTCATGTTTACCAATATCAATTTTCATTATAAACACCTTCTTTTACTTCATATTTTAATACTAGAAAATTAAAATATATCATTACTATTTTTCTATTTTATATATATATATTTAAATTCCCTTCCAATTCATTTGTCCTTCTCATCATAATTAAATTTTCTTTTTCATAGTAAATATACTTATGGTCACTTGCTGAACTTAAAAATGGCATTTCTATTTGACAAACATATTGCTTACCATTATAACTAAAATGTTTTTCATCAATCGAATTAGGTTCATATCCTACAATAATTGAAAATGTACTAAAAACAAAAGCGATAACTAGGATAGATTTGCTCATAAATATTATTAATGGCTCTTTATCAGAAATATCTTTTTTATTTTTCAACTTAATAAATAAACTTATACAAGCATATAAACCTATTATAGGTACTCCATACACAATAATATTACTTACTGGTGCAATGAACTTATAGTCTGTTTCGCACAGTATAAAAGCATACCAAATAAATATCGCTATATTTAATATACCAACAACAAAAAGAATCTTTATAATAATCGTTCTTAGTTTTTGTTTTTGTAACTTACATACTATACTTAATAACACTAAACTACTTATACTTATAGGTATTATGCGTAAAGATGCTGATTTCAATGGATTAGTAGAACTATATAATGATTCTAGTTTGAAAATCGGTGATAATATAGTATCTATAATTGTTACTATACCAATTTGACTTATCATGATGTATGAGCATAAAAAGATTGTGATATAGTATTTCTTATTTAAAGTAGTTTCTTTCTTCAAATTATCACTCCTAATATTATATTTAACACTACTATATCATAATTTTTGTTATTTTTAAGTTAATTTTTATTGTTTAACAATATATTAATATTTTCCAAAGAGAAATAACAACTCTAATCTTTGTTAAAGCTACATTCCAATCTACCCTCTGACTTCACAAATTTATTATGAAAAAGACTGAAACCTATTGATTTCAGTCTTTTTATAACTTTTATACAACTTCTAGATTTATATGTTGAGTAATCTAGTTATTTTTATCAATCCATTTTTCAACTTCATTTTGAAGAATATCTATAACTTGTCTAGCTTTATGTTTATCATCTAATGCATTATGCACAGCTTTATTACCAGACTCTCTTATTATAGTTATATTTTCATATGTTGAAAGATTAATTAAATTATTACTTTTAGCAAAATTTATTTTATTATAAAAATCAAGTTTAATATATTCATATGGACGTAACGTGCTTTTAAGAAAAATATTTTCCATAAGAACTTCTCCACCTCTCCTAATGTGAGATATTGCACCTATATAATCTTCAATTTCAAAATTTCTTTTAGCTCTCTGAATATCTATAAATAAATTTCTCACCTCGTCAGAATATATAAATTTTGAATTTTTTACATTCAACTTAGTATTTTCTTCTATATATTTATTGATAAACTCACTAAACTCTCCAATTTCATTATACCCATTCATATCAAACCCATTCATATCAAATCCAAGTAAATTATACCCTTCTTTGTCATATCCTTTTACATCATATCCTTTTTTGTTATACCCTAATTTATCATATCCATTTTTATTATATCCAGCCTTATTAAAACCTTTAACATCATATCCACTTCTATTATAACCTTCTTTATCAAATCCAAGCTTGTTATAGCCTTCCTTATCTACACC
>NZ_CAMQZG010000098.1 GCF_947039605.1 uncultured Clostridium sp. | reverse complement strand
ACTCTTCATTCACTTTTTTCTAACTTCTAGTTAATATTTAAAACAAAAAAACTTTAGCTACAACTACTATAAGAGGTACAGATTTAAAAAATCTTACTAATCAAGTTTTAGTATTAAAACAACACTTTACAGCTTCTATTGTTTAATTTTAAAATCTATCACAAAAAATTTATTTAGTTAGATTATAATTTTATTTTTGTAAAATATTAACTTTCTAAAGATATATCGTTAATTATAGTCATTTAATATTGAAGACATCATATTAAATGACTATAATACTTTGTAAATCAAAGTAAATTAAGGGGAAATTTATAACTATGAAAAAGAAAAAATTTATTATTATTACTATTAGTGTTTTAGCTACTTGCTCTATAATTTTAGGGGGCTCTTATTATATGGGTAAGCTTGTTTATGATAGTTCTGTTGGTTCACCTCAAACTGTTTTAGAAGAAGAAATCGTCGCTGTTTATGGTTCAAGGGAAGGGAAACCACTTGATAAACTTGATGAATATAAACATACAAATATCATGATAGAAAGTCCTGAAAATGGATATGATGTACAAGCTAAATTTATAGAATGTCCTACTAAGTCTAAAGATACAGTTATTTTAGTTCATGGAATTGGAAGTAACTATAATGAGTATATTTTCTATGCTGATGAATATCTAAAAAAAGGCTATAATGTTATGCTTTATAACCAAAGAAACACAAGCCAGACTGGTGGAGATAACTATACCTTTGGATTATATGAAAGATTTGATTTAGATAGTGTTGTAAATCATGTAAATTTACAAATGCCTGATGGAAAAATAATTGTACAAGGTTTCTCTATGGGAGCTGCTACTACAGCTATGCATTCAGAGCTTAATGAGAAAAATAAACTTGTTGATTTATATATTATAGAAGGACCTTACAGTAATATGGATGATGCTATAGAACTTGGAATTATAGCTGAAAATATTCCTGTTATACCTACAAGCTATATAAAACATTGGGGTAACATCTATACAAAAATGAATGATGGATTTGGATATGATGAAGTTAAACCTTATGAGGCTGTACAGGAAATAACAACACCTATGATGATTATACATGGACTTTTAGATGATGTTTGTGCACCTGAGAATAGTCAAGAAATTTTTGATAACATCCCTCATGACAAGAAGGAGCTTTGGTTTATTGAAGATTCTGCTCATATAAAAGCTTGGGATGATACTGGTGATGAATACTTTAAAAGAATCTTTAAATTTATAGATACTCATTTAAAATAAAAAAACTGCTAGCTTATAAAATTCTTATAGGCTAGCAATTTATCTATTATTCAATTTTTTCTCTCTCTTAATAAATTTACTTTCCTGCTAAAAGCTGATAATACTTTGGTAATTCTTCACTCTTACATTTATCACACTTTTTCGCATAGCAATAACATTTAGGTTTATCAAATTTCTCATGCATTCTTGTCCATATATCTTTTATATCCTCTTCTAACACATTTCCAAAACTCTCTGGTACAAAATCACAAGGTAAAAAATCACCTTTATTATCTATATAAGAATGTTGAACTCCTGCCCCACATCCAAACTGATCTTTTGATTCTATATATGGGAATACTGATACTTTAGGATACTCTTTACTTTTATTTAGCGTACTATGAAGGTCTATTAACTTCTTTTTTTCATCTTTAGATAAAATCGCATCATTCTTTTCTAAAAGTGAACCACATGGAATTGGTTCAAGTATTCTAACCTCATCAATATCTAATGTTTTCAAAAATTTATTTAACTCAAATATCTCTCCAGCATTTAGCATTTCTCTTGTACATACTGTTTGAGCCATTGTATAAAGACCTGCTTGTTTACAATTTTTTATAGCTTCAATAGCTATTTTATAAGCACCTTTATGCCCTCTTTTTTCATCATGTACTGATTCTGTTATACTATCTATACTTATTCCTACACCAAAAAGCCCAGCCTTTTTTAATCCTTTTGCCTTTTCAAGAGTTAACCCAAAACCATTAGTAAATAAATAACTTGTACTCCTCTGATCAACAAAGCTAATTATCTCTTCTAAATCTTTTCTAAGAAGTGGCTCTCCACCAGTAAATCCTATTATTCCTACACCTAAATTTTGAAGGTCATTTATTATCTTTTTCATATTTTCTGTAGATATTTCATCCTTGCAATTATTCTCATCTGCAATAAATCTTTTAGCACTACAATGCCAACACTTGTACATACACCTTGCTGTTACAGCTATATATGTAGAAATTGGTGCATTTCTTTTTCCTGTAGTGTGATTATAAAAAAACTCTGCCCCATCACCTGGAACTGCCATAGCTATGCTATTATAAGCCTTTGAATTTATAGGTGGCAAAAATGAATTAATAATAAAATTCCCATCATGTATGACAAGCCTATCATTCTTTATAACATTCATTCCGCATTTTGCTACATTTGCTAATTTATAATTTTTATTCTGCTTGAATTTCTTATGAATAGATAACATATTTTTTAGTATATCTTTATTCATTCCCATTCTCATAATAATTCCCATATTATTTTTCATTTTTATATACTCCCCACACAAACTTATGTGTAATACTACTTATATTTCTCTCTCTAAAAAGTTTGCCATAGTTTCCTGA
>NZ_CAMQZG010000097.1 GCF_947039605.1 uncultured Clostridium sp. | reverse complement strand
TTATATTTAGATAGTAGGTTACCAAGAGGTAACTCCTTATAAATTTTGTTTATTATTGGTATTATTAAGGTGATAAATAAATTGGTTTATGGGAGTGGTAATAAATGAAGTATAGAGTTTTAGGTAAAACTGGTTTTAATATTAGTGAAGTATCTCTTGGTACATGGCAACTTGGTTCAAAGTGGGGAGAAGAATTTAATGAAAAGGTAGCTATGGAAACTTTAGAGGCAGCCTACAAAGAGGGAATAAACTTCTTTGATACTGCTGATATTTATCAGGGTGGACTTAGTGAGAGAGCTATTGGAAAGTTTATCAAGGATAAGAAAGATAAAGTTTTTGTTGTAACTAAGTGTGGAAGAAAGTTAAATCCTCATAATTTTGAGGGATATAATGAAGAAAATATAAGAGAGTTTATTGATGCTTCTTTAGAAAATATGGAAGTTGATAGTCTTGATTTAGTATTACTTCATTGCCCACCAAGTGAAGTTTATGAGAATGGTGAGTTGTTTGAAGTTTTAGATAGAATTAAAGCTGAGGGTAAAATAAAGAATTATGGAGTAAGTGTAGAAAAAGTAAGTGAGGCTATTAAAGCACTAGATTATAATATTTCAGCAGTTGAAATAATCTTTAATATGTTTAGATTAAAGCCAAGTAAGGAATTCTTTAAACTTGCAAAAGAAAAGAATGTTGGAATTATAGTTAGAGTTCCACTTGCAAGTGGGCTTTTAACAGGAAAATATACTGTAGATAAAGAATTTGGTAAAGAAGATCATAGAAATTATAATAGAAATGGAGATTTCTTTGATAAAGGGGAAACTTTCTCTGGTGTAGATTATGCAATGGGAATTAAAGCAGCACAGGAACTAAGAGAAAGATTAAAAACTGAAGAACTTGCAAATGCAGCTTTAAAATATATATTAATGTATGATGCAGTAAGTACAGTTATACCAGGTGCTAGCAAGGCAGAGCAGATTACTAGAAATGTAAAAGCAAGTGATGTTATAGATTTTACAATAGAAGAGATGAATATTGTAGAAGATGTATATAATAAATATATCAAAGAGAGTGTTCATAAACTTTGGTAGAAATTATTTAAAGGTTAGAAATATAGAGGTGGGTTATATCATTTTGAGTTCAACTTAATTATGATATAACCCTTTATTGTTTTAATAGATAGAAATTTTAGAGTATAATAGGTAGGATAAATAAATAGAATTAACCACAAGAGTTAAATTAAGATAGAAAAGAGGAATATAAAGATGATTAAAAAAATCGTAAAAGATGTTCTGTTTTTAGGACAAAAATCAGAGATTGCAACAAGAGAAGATATAAGCGTAGTTGATGATTTAATTGATACACTTAATGCAAATTTAGAGGGCTGTGTTGGCATGGCTGCTAATATGATAGGTGTTAGAAAGAGAATATTAGTTTTTTGTATAGAGTCCTCAATAATTCCTATGATAAATCCTGTTATAGTGAAAAAAGAAGATAAGTATGAAACAGAAGAAAGTTGTTTATCTTTAATCGGTTTTAGAAAAACTGATAGATATGAGAGAATTGAGGTTGAGTATTTAGATAAAAACTTTAAAAAACGTAGAAAGACATATAAAGGTTTTACAGCTCAAATTATTCAACATGAAGTTGATCATTTTGATGGAATAATAATCTAGAAATTTATAATGTTTAAGTCATAGAAAAATTTGTGAATAAGTAGATAATAAAGGCTATTTTAGAGCTTGTTATTTACAATATATAGTTTTGGAATATTTTATCCGCAGGCTATATATTGTAGAAAGCATAACTTATAAGATAGCTTTTTTAATATATATATTTGACAATAAAAATTTAATAGTTTGATAGTTTAAGTCTGATTTTTTTATTAAAAATTTATGAAAACGTTTAAAATTTGATTTATAGAATAAATAAAAGTTAATTTTAAAGAAAAATTAATATTGGGTTAATTTAGAAAGGTATTGTTAAATTAATCTAGGTTAAATATAATAAAAAAGAACTTTAATAAAAAGTTTAATTAAATTAAAAAAATAATTAAATAAATAAAAAATAAATTTGAGACAGTTTAGGAAAAGATGTGGAGGATTAAAGTCATGGGGAAAACAATTAAAACAATATCAGCAATAGCAGCAGTAGCAACAGCTACATTGATAGTTGCGCCAATTTCACAAGGGATGCAAAATAAAATATTATTAGCTAAATCAAGTGGTTCAACTAAAGTGAAAACACAAGAAATAGCAAGTGTGAGTAAAGAAAGTTTATATAATAATACTATAAAGATTGAAAATGTGTGGAGTCAGTCTTTATTTAATATAGGGTTTAATAAAGATAATACTTTAAGTATTACAAAAGGGTGGAGTGAGGTTAATCCATATTCACATGAGACATTAAAAGTAACTATAAGTAATGATTCAAGAAAGGTTTTAAAACAAGTTGAATTTAAAGGTGGAGAATATCCAGAAAATGCAGCTTATAGTGAACTAAATGGATTTAAGTTTAGTATAGGAGATACAATTAATATTTCATCAGGTACTGGTTCTGAATATTTTATAAATAACGGAGAAAAGGAAACAGGGTCTGTTACTTATAAAATAACTCAGGAAGGACTAAAGCAAATAACAGCTAAAGCAGAAAATGTACAAGCGCTATATGATGGAGATAATAAAATAGAATTTTCATGTAAGGTAAAGCCTAATATAATGGTTGATTTATTATGTGATGGGAAATTTTATAGGGCATCATCAAACTCAGAG
>NZ_CAMQZG010000096.1 GCF_947039605.1 uncultured Clostridium sp. | reverse complement strand
CCAGTAAAACCAGTTGAGCCAACAAAACCAATAGTGAAACCAGAACCAGTAAAACCAATAGAACCAGCAAAACCAGTAGTAAAACCGGATATTAATAACAAAGATGAAAATAATTCAGATGTTAGTAGTGTAAGTAGTAAAGATCAGTCAAACTTAGATAATTCTTCAAATAAAGAAAGTTCTACAGATAGTTCAAAAGAAAGTAGTTCAAATTCTTCAAATGATAGTAATTCAAAAGCTGAGAAGTCTACAAATAATTTATCAGATAAAGTTGCAGTAAAACCATCATCAGATAAAGTTATAGTGAAGCCTTCTACTGAGAAAGTTAATACAAATTTAGAGGCTGCACCACAAGTTACAAAAAAATAAACAAAAATGCAAAGTGATTCGCTTTGCATTTTTTTGTGCTTTTATTTAATGTGAATAAAAATTAATAAAAAATTATTAATAGGTTTAATCTATAATTAAGCGAATATTGTATAATTAAGTAAAAATGAATAGTGGGGGATAATATGGAGATTAATAATAGAAGTGGAATCATATATAGCATCAGATGTTTCTTTAGAAACTTAAAAAAAGCATTTGCAAACAGTAGAATAAATTATAGAACTAATTTATATGAATGCGATATAGTAAAGGTTGAGAATGCTGTTAGTAAATCTTCATTTAAAATTGGAATATTTAAAAAATCAGGGTGGAGAGGTCTTGATAGATTGCTTAAAATAATAGAAAATTTAAGGAAAAAGAGAGATAGAGAACAAGTTATTATTTTACTTGAGGAAATTGCTTATTCAATGTTTGAATATATAGAATTATCTGAAAAACCAAGTTATAGAATTGTAGATAATATAGTTGGGTATATAGAAGTATGTGGGGTATATAGTTCATATATGAAAGAAGCCGAAATAGTAGAGATACTTAAATCTATTTATATACCAAAGGTGAAAATGGAAGAAGATTAAAAAAGGATATAATTTCATAGTATAAAAGAGGTTCATTTTAGCACATAACTATATATAGATAAGCAATTATCAAAAGTCAAAAAAATTGGAGTGATATAGTTATGGGAAAATTAAATGGAACTAAAACAGCTGAAAATCTTATGAAAAGTTTTGCAGGTGAATCACAAGCAAGAAATAGATACACTTTCTATTCTGTTGTTGCAAAACAAGAGGGGTATGAGGAAATCGCTAAGGTATTTGAGGAAACTGCAGATCAAGAGAGAGCGCATGCTAATGTATTTTATAAATTTTTAGCAGCTGATTTAAATGGTGAAAAAGTAGTTATAGATGCAGACTACCCAGTCGAGCTTCATAAAGATACATTATCAAATTTAAAAGCAGCAGTAGCAGGGGAACATGAAGAAACAGAAGTTTTATATCCTGAATTTGCAAAAGTAGCAGATACAGAAGGATTTGCAAAAGTAGCAGAAGCTTATAGAGCAATAGGTAAAATAGAAAAGATGCACGAAGAAAGATATAAACGATTCCATGCTAGTGTGGAGCAAGGGGATGTTTATAAAAAAGGTGCTGATACTTTTTGGATTTGTCAAAATTGTGGCTATATAGTAGAGGGGGCAGAACCACCAAAAATTTGTCCAGTATGCTATTATTCACAAGCTTACTTTAAGGTTTATACAGATACATTTAAATAATTTATAAAATAGCTCATATTTTAATATGGGTTATTTTTTATATATAATTAGCTAATTGTAGCTTAATATATTGAAACTTATAGTGTAGATTGAGATTATAGTAGTTGTTTCTAAAAATTTTGAGGGAAAACAAAAGGTTAGTTAAGAATAGGGTTGTATGGTAAAATTGTATAAAAATGAATGTTAGGAGTAGTTATGAATATTAAAAATTTAGATTTATATAATTTTGTAGATAGTTATAAAAAAGGTGTGGAAAATATCTTAAGAAATAGAAGTGTTAAATCATTAGAGGGTGAAGTGCTAATAGTTTCTAAAGAATTAGATGTGAAAAAAGAATATAAAATAAGTGAATTATCTTTTGAAGAGATAAAAAGTTTTTTAGAAAATAAAGAGATACTATACTTGCCATTTGTAAGCGGATTTGATTCGTATGTAATTGCAGTGAGTGGTGCAGAATTTGATTTAGATGAAGGTATAGAACCAGAATGGTTAGAGGGTGTTGGATATATACCAAGTGGGAGTCGGATGGTTGATATAGGCGATTATACTATTTCATATAAAAATTTAGCAGGATTTATGATTGAAAAGTTAGATAGCGAGTATAAAATTTTGTTTGCAGAAATAATAAAAGGTAATAATAAAATAAAAGAAGTTATAAATGCTGGACTTTTAGGAATAGAGATTAAAGCGTTTGTGGAAGAATCTTTAATATAAATTTATAGTAGTATTTACTAATTAAGGCAAGTCCTTTATATATATTTTTTGAAATTAACTATAAAAAAATATATAAAAAAAAGGTTGCACTATATAAATCCATATGCTATACTAAATAAGTAGTCGAGAGACACAAATAATACAAGTTTATTTAGTTAGTAGTTCTTTTATTTTTTAAAAGTGATTTACAACAATTGAACTTTAAATATAGGAGGATTATTATGCAAGATAAAACAATAGTATGTAGAGACTGTAACGAAGAATTCATATTCACATCAGGTGAGCAAGAGTTCTACAAAGAAAAAGGTTTCGATAACGAGCCTACAAGATGTGCTTCATGCAGAAGAGCAAGAAAAGCACAAAACAACAGATACTAATTTGAAGTTTACAGGAACTAGTTTTTAACTGGTTCCTTTTTTTATACTTATTTAGAGAAAGAATATCTTAAATAAGTTAAGATTATATAAATTAAAATTAATTTTAAAAAAAGGTTGCATTGTATAAATCCATATGCTATACTAAGTAAGTAGTCGAGAGACACAAATAATACAAGTTTATTTAGTTAGTAGTTCTTTTAT
>NZ_CAMQZG010000095.1 GCF_947039605.1 uncultured Clostridium sp. | reverse complement strand
CCATTGTAATACTATCAAGCATATGCCCATCTTTATCCCACTTTTCTAAAAAAACCATCAAATCATTTAGGTAATCTGGTGATATTTCTTTAAGATAACATGTATTTATATAATCTTGTATATCTTCTCTTAAATTATAAAGCTTTCTATTAAATAATTCGTCATTATACATAATTTTAATCCTCACTTGTATACATTATATCACAATAGAAAGCTAATCAAAAATGATTATTATAAAATATTAATTAAACTTTAAGTTAGATTTATAGTTGATTTAGGATGTCTAATTGTTTATTTTTAAGTTCAGATACTTTCTGGTTAACTGAATTTATGATTTCTTTTTTTGTAGATAAACTATTATTTATAAAGTTTTGTATTTTTGTAAGTTTATCTTGTGCTAAAATCCCTGCTTTTATAAGAAGATTTTGATTTATTGTTTCAAAAGTGTCTTTAGCTTGTGTAAAATCTTTAGCTAATATAAGGTTTTGTACTTCTTTAAGTTTAGTTAAATTAGGTAATGTTTCTTTAAGTTCATTAAGTTTTTGCACATCTGATGATATAAGGTTAGATGTATTTAAGTTATTTATAGCTTTTGAGAATGTATCTATATTGTGATTTTGCTTTAAGTTGTTTAAGGCATTAGCTATAGTATTATTGAAATTTTGTGCAGTTTGTTTATATAAGTTTAATTTAGCTGTAAGTGCTTGTACATCTTGTGGGTTGGTAAGACTAGCAAGCTCTTTTGCAGCAACTGCAAATGCACCATCTTTTATATGCAAGTTAATTTGAACTGCTTTATTGCTATTTGCTAGTTCTTGGTTTTGTTCTGTTACTTGTGCTTTTAAATTTGCATTTTGTTCTGTAATAAATTTTGTTTTTTGTTTAGTGTAAGAATATGTAGCAAATCCAATTCCACTAATAATTATAACAGCTATAAGTGACACTATAATTTTTTTTTTCATTTGTTATATCTCCTTTTTTTTAGTAAAGGTACTAAAAAATTCTTTCTTTTACTAAAAGTATATAATGATTACTTTTAATTATCAAATTTAAGATTAAAAGCATTTAATTGTTAAAAATATAACATTAATTTTTTGAAAGCTATTTTTTGAAGGGAAAGTTACTAATAACTTAATTTTATTAGTATATAGATAGAACTAAAGTAATATTTTATATTAATTTAGTAATTACTGATAGTAGATTTTACTTTCATTTCCATTTATAATCAAAATAATGGAATATTTTTGAATTTCATTATTTTAAAATGAATTGGAGTTTATTAAATGGTTATAAAAGATATTATAGATAAGCTTTCTTTAGAAAATAATTTATCTAGAGAAGAACTTTTATATTTAGTTTCTAATATCAACAGTAAGGAAACAGAGTATTTAATTGAGAAGTCAGATAAAACTAGAAAAAAGTTTTATGGAAATAAAGTTTATATGAGAGGGCTTATTGAGTTTACAAATTATTGCAAGATGGATTGTAGATATTGTGGCATTAGAAAAAGTAATAAAAATACACAAAGATATAGATTATCATATGAGCAGATTATGGAATGTGTAGACCTTGGTGATAGTCTTGGGTATAAGACTTATGTTCTTCAAGGTGGGGAAGATCCATATTTTACAGATGAGAGGATGATAAAAATTATTAAAGGGATAAAGGAAAAGTATCCTGATAATGCTATTACACTTTCAATTGGTGAGAGAAGTTATAAGTCTTATGAAAAATTGTATAAGGCTGGTGCTGATAGATTTCTTTTAAGACATGAAACGGCAACTAAGTCTTTGTATGATAGCCTGCACCCTGGAACATGTATGGAGAGTAGAAGAGAGTGTTTAAAAAATTTAAAAAAGATTGGATATCAGGCAGGAGCAGGTTTTATGGTAGGACTTCCAAATCAAACAGATGAAGATTTAGTAAATGATTTAATGTTTGTAAAAGAGTTTGAACCAGCTATGTGTGGGATAGGACCTTTTATTCCACAAAAAGATACACCTCTTGGAAATGAAAATAGTGGAACTTTAGAGAAAACTATATTAATGCTTGCCCTTGTAAGGCTTCTTTTACCTGAAATTTTACTTCCAGCTACAACAGCACTTGGAAGTATTGATAACACAGGTAGAGAAAAAGGGATAAAAGCAGGGGGCAATGTAGTTATGCCTAATTTATCACCTACAAGTGTGAGGGATAAATATGCTTTATATGATGGCAAGATTTGCACTGGTGATGAGGCAGCAGAATGTAGAGCTTGTATAGAAAAAAGAATGAAGAACTTTGGATATGATGTTGAAGTATCAAGAGGCGATAATTTTAATTGGCAAGATAAATTTAAACAAAAAGTTATTAATGAAAAAAATACAAAAACAGAGAATTTAAAGTTTACTAAAAAAGGAGTATAAGGTATGTTCATTAATCAAGAATTAATTAAAAGAATCTTAGAAGAAACTAAGAATCCAACAGTGGAAGAGGCTAAAGTAGCGTTAAGTAGAGTGAAAAATGGAGAAAGACTAACATATAAGGATGCAGCAATTCTTTTAATGATAGAAGATAAAGAGGTAGTTTTAGATATGTACAAGCTTGCAGGAGAGCTTAAAGAGAGTATATATGGCAAACGAATAGTTATGTTTGCACCTTTATATGTTAGTGATTATTGTGTAAATAATTGTGTTTATTGTGGTTATCAAAGATGTAATAAGTTTACAAGAAGAAAACTTACTCAAGAGGAAGTGGCACAAGAAGTTAGAATACTAGAAAAAATGGGACATAAAAGACTTGCTTTAGAGCTTGGAGAAGACCCTGTTAATGCACCTATAGATTATGTTTTAGAGTGTCTTGATACTATTTATAATACTCAGAATGCTAATGGTATGATTAGAAGAGTTAATGTAAATATAGCAGCAACAACACAGGAGAACTATAAAAAACTTTTGGATAAGGGTATTGGGACTTATATTTTATTCCAAGAAACTTATGATAAAGAAGCTTATGAAAAAATGCATCCTAAGTCATTAAAAGGGGATTATGAGTATCACTTAACATCATTTGATAGAGCTATGAAAGCTGGAATTGAAGAGATCGGAAGAGCACACGTCTGAACTCCAGTCACTCTCGCGCAT
>NZ_CAMQZG010000094.1 GCF_947039605.1 uncultured Clostridium sp. | reverse complement strand
TTCATTACCCACTCGTTGTTATATGTATTTAAAGAATATATAAATAAAGCCAAGATAGTTATAAAAACTAACTTGACTCTACAAAAGATAATGATACAAATCAAATACTTATTTGCTTATACAATATAAGACTATATCTCATCTAAATAATCATTATATAATATGAAGGTATATTTTATAAATCTAAACCATCAAAGATATCATTTATTTTAAATTCTAAATTTTCCATCACAAGACTTTTGTATTCATCATCAAATCTATATGACTTATTCAAATAATAAGAACCAAACTCACTTAATTTATATTGATGAATATCTCCTGTTTGGTATACTAAATTATATTCTTCTATACCATGTTTAGCATACAAATCCATTTTTATAACAGTATCTAAACTTGCATTACTAGGTGACACTATTTCAAACACTAATGTTGGGATAGTTAATACCGATTGACCAAGTGTTTTAAATTTATCTTTTCCCTTTTCTGTGCATACAACAAAAACATCTGGCTTAACTCTATCCTTACCTAAAACAACTTCTATTTGCTCTGAAAAAACTCTACAAGGTTTACCAGTAAGATAGCTATCTACTTTCGCATTAATTCTATTTACAATAGTATTATGATTCATAGAAGAAAAAGATTTAGCATAAATATATCCATCTATAAATTCTAATATTTCATCGCTAGTATTTTCTACTTCGAAAAATTCCTCTAATGTATAAACTATATCATTAAATTCTTTTATTCCCATATTATCACCTCTAACTTTATTTACTTTAAGTATATCAAATTATATTTTTGAATACAAAGTTTAAAATAAAAACAAAATTATAATAATAAAGTAGCACCGATATTTTAATCAGTGCTATTTCTCTTTATGTTTTGCATCAGCATTAATAGAATGATATCTCATTTCTAATATTTTTTCCTCTTAAGCATATTTTATTTCCTCCTTACTAATCAATACTTCAATTTAACTTTTACACTTTTTATTTTTTTATTCATTGTAACCACTCTGCGTTTTTATTTATAATTCATCAAACTTTTTCTTTACCATTAAAATTTGACTTATAAAATCATAAAAATAAATCAATCCATCTAAACCATCACTAGTTATCAAATTTATTTTTACTCCATGAATTATATGTCTTGTTAGTTTCTCAGTATTTTTAGTATCGGCAAAAAGTTCTTCTAAATATTTTGAAAAATACTTTTTAGATTCTGAATCTTCCATATTACTAAAAACAGCTTTATCTAATAAGTCTATTAGCTCCGTATAGCTATAATATTTGTTATGCTTACTTTCTGGTATTAATCTTCTCATTTTGTATTCTAGCAAAGTAAACATTCCAAAAGTTGTAATAATATTTAAATTATTTTCATATGAAAAATTTATTTCCATTATTAACTTTCGTATAATTTCATCATTTTCTCTTAATTTCCAAAGTTCCATACGTTTCAAATAATATAATTTTAAATCCTTTGAATTTATTAATTTATTTTTATTATCACACAAATAAAAAAAAGGAGGAAAAATCAATTTTTTTAAAAAAATATCTATATCTAATGATCTATTTTCTAAAGAAGCCTTAAATTTATTAAAATCAAATATATCTGGAAGCACTTCTTTAGCTACCTTTAATTCATTCAATTTAGCATTTTCATAATTATCTCTGCTTATTTTTAAATTTTGATAAACCTCTTTTAATTTTATAATATTATTATCAGTTGGATTTCCATTCCTTATTAAGATTTTGATTTCTTTTGATGTACTTTTACTACTAGCTAATAAATTTATAGAGCTTAATATATAGTCTAATTTCAAATTTTCATCATTTATACTCATAATACTCCTCTTATTTCCAAACATATCTATCCTTTTAATTTCTATTTATACTATAAATAGCTTCATAATATTTATTATATTAACTAAATGTGTCAATTAAATTTATTTTAAAAATATAAATAAATTTTAAAACACTTGTCCTTACATAAATTATAATATACATGATTTATTATAAAAAAACTGAATAAAACTAATTACTTTAAATATTCAGCATACATAAACCCACCATGTTCACCCCAACAAGTAGACCACCATTCTCCAACTTTATTAGATAATTGAATTTTATCACCTTGATGAACTGTTCCTATTATTGGGTAATTCAAACCTGCTCCACTTCTAACATGTAAAGTCGGTGTAGTTACTGTTGCATAATCACCAGGCGCTAAATTTCTTTTCATTTCTGGAATATAAATTCCTGTATTAAATACATCTAAGTCTGTTGATCCAGTAAAGTTTCCGTTATCAGCATGTTGCCATCCTATAAGATTATCAGTATTACCCCAAACTTTTGTTTTTTCTGGTTCATTTACTCCATATTCAGCAAGCCATAAACCATATTTTGATAAGCTTGAATCTAAATATTCATTTGCAAAACTTAAGTTAGTATAGATACAAGGATAATGTCCTGTTTGATTTGTTATTTCTGTTACAAAATCATTTATACATTTGTTTATTGTTGCCGCACTTTGATTATCTGTAACTTCTATATCAATTGCTATTCTGCAATTGTAATCTAATCCTTTAATTTTTTCTAACAAGAATCTTGCTTGTACTGCTCCATTATCATAAGAGTGAATGAAGTGATAGAATCCTATATCTAGTCCAGCTTCTTTTGCTTTATTATAGTTTTGCATAAATAGTGGGTCTGTGTAAGTTTGTCCTTCTGTTGCTTTGATATAACATACTTTATATCCTTGATTTGAAACTTCCTCTAAGTTTATATTTGGTTGAAACATTGATATGTCTATTCCTTTGATATTCATCATTTTAATTCCTTCTTTCATCTTTATTTTAAATTTAGGTAATAAAAAAAGTTTGTAGAATCAACTACAAACCACTTTTAAATTTTATATAATTTTTATTTTTTTATATTAGGCTGAGTATTTACTAAACCTTCTTTAAACTTTTCTACAAGTCTCTCAATCACTTCACCTTTACCGAGTTTCTCTACCATATCTTTAAGTTTTTCAGACTGCTCTTCACTCATATTCCCTACATAATCTTCAACCTTACACTTCACTTTTTCCATTGCATCACTATAAGCTTTAGACTGTTCTTCACTCATTTTTTCTTCATAACCTGTAATCTCACTTTTTAGCTTTTTCATTAGGTTCTCTTCCGATTCTTTGATATTCTTCATATGTTATCTCCTACATTATCTATTTTTCATATCAACTATTATACTATATATTAGTAAATTGGGATAATAGATCCTCAATTACTATATATACTTAAAACTTAAATAAATCTCCTTCATTTTATATTCTAATATTTATTATTTGCTTAATCCTTTTGTTGTTGGGTTGTTTAATACGCCAAGTGCTACTCCGATGCCACATAAAGCATTTATTATATACATTGCTTTTGTGTTATCAACTATTAT
>NZ_CAMQZG010000093.1 GCF_947039605.1 uncultured Clostridium sp. | reverse complement strand
TGTTGTATGAATTGCACCTGATACCATACCATCAGCATATCCTGATTCTAGCATCATTGTCCCAAAATATAATGGATCTCTAACAATCGCTTCTACTTTTTCACGTGTAATACCTTTATTTTTTCTTAAATTATAAAATCTTTCTTTATAATAATCCATATCCTTTGAACTATCTGGGTCTACAATTTCAATATTAGTTATATCTACACCTAAATTTTTTGCATGCCTTAAAATTATCTCTTCATTCCCTATTAGTATTGGATAAGCTAACTTTTCAGCATCTATCCTTGCTGCTGCTTTTATAGTCCTTTCCTCTTCCCCTTCTGGTAAAACTATTCTTTTTCTATCCTTTTTAGCTATATCATATAACTTTTGCATTAGTTTCATATATAACCCTCCATAAAACTTCTTTATAATTATATCTATATTCTATCATATGGAAATAAATGGCACTACATTATATTTTTATTTATACTACTATCTTATTTCCTAAATCTAAAATCCCATTTATTTTGGTGGCATTACTATTGCCTTACCTTTTACAACTACTTTTCCATCTTGATTCATACAAATAGTTTCAAGAACTATTCTATTTTTATCTTCTATCTTTTCAATAACTTTTGCTATTGCTGTTATAGTATCTCCGAATCTCACTGGTGCAGTAAACTTAACCTCTTGTGATAAATAAATTGTCCCTGGTCCTGGAAGATACATTCCTAATACTGTAGAAATATATCCTGCTGATAACATACCATGAGCAATTCTACTTTTAAACATTGTATCTTTACAATACTCTTCATTAAAATGGGCTGGATTTAAATCCCCACTTACACCTCCAAATAATACTACATCTGTTTCTGTAATTGTTCTGCTATAACTAGCTTCATCCCCTATATTAATCTCATTAATTGTTTTTCCTTTCATCATAATACCTCCTTAAATTTTTTAATATTTGTTCTGCACAAATAAATTGTAAGTGCTTGCTTACATTCTTTCTCAAAAAAAATTAACACCACACTAAAGTATAGTTATTAATTTTATATTTTTACTTTTACTTCTTATATGCAGTAATAAATTGTTTTGTATGTTCTTCTACTACTTTTTCCATTGGAATATTAGTAAAAGTATTATTAGTTAATATATCTACAGTAAACATCCCAAGTAGACTATTCAGTAATGTTACTGCCATAATTTCTATATCACCTACTATTTGATTCTTTTCAATCTGCTTTTTAAAATAGCCTTGTAAAATAATATTTAACTCCCTTGATAATTTTAGCTTTATAAAATCTTTTTCATTATCTGATAATTTTAATTGAACCTTATAAAGTTTTATATTCAATACAAATAAATCATATATTCTTTTTGTTATAATTATCATAGCCTCTTCAAAACAAAGTTCATTAGTTCCATCTAAAATAGCATCAATATGAGATTCTAAAACATAACACTCTGTTGTAACTTGAAATAAATTAGCCTTATTTTTAAAATGTCTAAACACTGTTAATTCATTAACACCTGCTTTTTTTGCAATCTGCTTAGTTGTAGTTGAATAGTAGCCTTGCTCTGAAAATAACTTTAGAGCAACTTTCATTATTTTTTCCCCTGTTTCATTCATTATTAATCTCCTATCATCTATATCAATATATTAATTCCATTTTTTTCTAATATAAGTTTATACTATTTTTATTTCTTCTTCAAGCGATAAAAACCCTTTGACAATACTTATAAACTCATTTGGTTTCTCATACATAGATGCATGTCCACAATGCTCTATTCTTATATATTTTGAATTCTTAATCTCACTACTTATAAATCTTTGCTCCGCCATAGGTGTTATAAAATCTAACTCTCCACTCACAACTAAAGTATTAGCAGTTGTATTTTTTATTGTATCTCTAACATCATACCCCTGTGCACTCTCTGTTAATCTAATAATAGCCTTAAAGAAATCATCATTAAATATTTTATATAAAAAGTCTTTTCTGCTATTCATCCACTCTATATTTTTACTATAAAATTCTGGTGAATATATAATTGGAATACTTACATTATAAAAAGCCTGTGGATCTTTTGTTTTTGCAACATTTATCCAACCTTGCCCTATATCTGTAAGCCATGGATTTGTATAAGCCGTAGTATTAAATAATAGTAGTTTATTTATATTCTCCTTATACTTTAACGCAAATTGAATTGCAATTTCCCCACCATATGAAACACCTAAAATATTTACTTTATCAATTTTCAATTCATCTATTACAGCTTTTACTATATCAACTTGAAACTCTTGACTATATAGCTCTTCCATTCTATCTGATTTTCCTTGGTCTATAAAATCAAGCAATATAACTTTATTATTCTTAATAAGCGTTGGTAAAAACATAACCCAGCTCATATGCGACATCATAATTCCATTAAGAATTATAAGAGGTTCTCCCTCACCTTTAACTTCATAATATATATTTTTATCATTAAACTTTAAATATGACATATAATTCTCTCCCTTTAACTATCTATTAATTCCATCTCTAATGCTTTTTTGTAAAGTTCATCTCTAAAATCCGGATGTGCTATTTTTATTAATTTTTCTGTTCTTTCTCTTATACTCGTTCCTCTTAAACTAGCTATCCCATACTCTGTAACAACATAGTCAACATCATTTCTTGAAAGACTTACCGCTGCTCCTTGCTTTAAGAAAGGAACAATTTTTGATATTCTCTCTCTTTGATCTGTAAATTTATTTTTAACCATTGCTGTAGAATATAATGCTATGAATGACCTACCATTTTTAGACCTTTGTGCTCCTATTGCGGTATCTGCTTGTCCCCCTGTTCCACTAAACTGAACATATCCTATAGATTCTGATGCACATTGACCAAATAAATCTATTTCTATAGTCGTATTTATAGAAACCTGATTATCATTTTCACCTATAATATATGGGTCATTAGTCCAGTGTCCATCCATTATCATAACTGAAGTGTTATCATCTAAAAATTCATATAATTCCTTTGAACCAAGTGCAAAAGCTGCTACATGTTTACCTTTATTAAAATTCTTACTTTTACCTGTTACAACTCCAGCTTTTATTAAATTCATCATTCCATTAGTAAACATTTCTGTGTGTATACCTAAATCTTTTTTGTCTAATAAAGATACTGTAACAGCATTTGGAATTCCACCAATTCCAAGTTGAATACAATCTCCATCATTAATTTTCCCTGCTATTAATTTACCAATTATTAAATCTTTTTCATTTGAGGGTGAATCTAAAAGTTCCGAAATTTCATAATCTACCTCTACCATATAATCAATTTCTGATACATGCATTTCTACATCACCAAAAGTTCTTGGCATATTCGGATTTATCTCTAAAATCACTAAATCTGCTGATTCAATCATTCTCTTTTAGATCGGAAAGAGCACACGTCTGAACTCCAGTCACTCTCGCGC
>NZ_CAMQZG010000092.1 GCF_947039605.1 uncultured Clostridium sp. | reverse complement strand
GAGATCTACACAGGCGAAGACACTCTTTCCCTACACGACGCTCTTCCGATCTGGAGTAAATATAAGGATTTTATCAGGAAATTATTTAAATATAACACAGCCAGAAGCTCTTTATATGATAAAAAGAGAGTTTGGAGATAAAGTAGAACTTAAATTTTATAATAATAAAAATAGAAGTTTCCATCCCAAAAGTTATATTTTTCACTATGAAAATGATTCAGATATTTTTATAGGTTCTTCTAATATTTCAAGAGGTGCATTAACAAGCTCTATTGAATGGAATTATCGTTTTAATAAAAATGATAATAAAGAAGATTTTCAATTTTTCTTAGATGAATTTAATGAGTTATATAGCAATCACTCTATAGAAGTTACAGATGAGGTCTTAGAGAATTATGCTAAAAGTTGGGTTAGACCAAAAGTTTATAAGGACTTAGAAAGTAGTGGAGAACTTGATAGAGATGAAAAAGTTATAGGTTTATTTGAACCAAGAGGACCACAAATAGAAATTCTTTATTCATTAAATCAAAGTAGAGATGAGGGATTTGATAAAGGGCTTGTAGTTGCAGCAACTGGTGTTGGAAAAACATATTTATCAGCTTTTGATTCTAAGGGTTATAATAGAGTTTTATTTGTAGCTCATAGAGAAGAAATAATAAAACAAGCTATGCAGAGTTTTAAAAATGTAAGACCAGAAGCTAGTACAGGATTTTTCTATGGGAATAATAAAGAAAAGGATAAAGAATTAGTCTTTGCTCTAGTTCAAACACTTGGGAAAGAAGAGTATCTTAATGAAGATTACTTTGCAAAAGATTATTTTGATTATATTGTAGTTGATGAATTTCACCATGCAGCAGCAGGTAATTACCAAAGAGTTATAGATTATTTTAATCCAAAGTTTTTATTAGGTTTAACAGCAACTCCAGAAAGATTAGATGGAAAAGATGTCTTTGCTCTTTGTGATTATAATCTTGTTTATGAAATTAGGCTTAAAGATGCAATAAATAGAGGTAGTTTAGTTCCTTTTAGATACTATGGAATTTATGATGAAACAGTAGACTATGAAAAAATAGATACTAGCAATGGTAAGTATAATGAAAAGCAGCTAGATGAAGCCTTAAATATAGGTGCAAGAGCAGAATTTGTTATAAAGAATTATGAAAAATATAATAGTAAAAAAGCTATTGGGTTTTGCTCAAGCAAAAAACATGCAGAATATATGTCAAAAGCATTTAATCAAAATGGAATACCAGCAGTTGCAGTATATTCAGGTGTGCAAGGAGAGTTTTCAGAATATAGAGAAGACGCTTTAAGCAAACTTAGAAAAGGTGAGATAAAAGTTTTATTTGCAGTAGATATGTTTAATGAGGGGTTAGATATTCCAGATATAGATATTGTAATGTTTTTAAGACCAACAGAATCACCAACAATATTCTTGCAACAATTAGGAAGAGGACTAAGAAAACATAAAGGAAAAGAATATTTAATAGTACTAGACTTTATAGGTAATTACAAAAAGGCTAATTTAGCACCATTTTTGTTATCAGGTAAAGCATATGATAAAGTTGAGGCAAAAAAGTTAAAGCCAAGTGAATTTGAATATCCAGAAGACTGTCAGATAGATTTTGACTTTAGACTTGTAGATATATTTAAAAGAATGGCAGAAAGTAGCTATAAAATAAAAGACATAATAAAAGAAGAGTTCCTTAGAATACGAGAACTTGAAGGGAAAGTTCCAACAAGAATTCAAGTATTTAGATCTATGGATGAAGAAATATACTTAAATATGAAATCAAAATCGAAAGAAAATTTATTTAAAGATTATTTAGGATATTTAAAAGAGCAAGACTTACTAACAGATGAACAAAAAGAACTTGCAGAGAGCAGAGCTTATGACTTTATAAATATGATAGAAAATACATCTATGAGCAAATCATATAAATTACCTGTTTTACTAGCATTTTATAATAATGGTGATATGAAAATAGAAATAGATGATGATGATATTTATAAAACTTTTAGTAGTTTTTATATTAAAGGCTCAAATAAAGTTGATATGTTAAAAGATAAAGGAACAAAGGATTTCTTAGGTTGGAAGAAAAAAGATTATGTAAGCTTAGCTAAAAAGAATCCAATAAAGTATCTTTGTAAAAGTGAAAGTGATTTCTTTGTGATAAAAGAAAATGGGAATATGACTATAGTTGGAATGGATGAATTTATAAGTAATGAAACTTTTAGAAAAGAAGTAAAAGATGCTATAGATTTTAGAATGGAACAATATTATGAGGATAGATTCCTTAAATTGGATAAAAGATAGTAATATAAAGAGGAGTTGTGCTATACCTAGCATAACTCCTCTTAGTACTTAATTTAGGTTACTTACTATGATAGAGCTTATCTAAATAATCTTGTTTTTCATTACTAATAATTTCTATGATAGCATGGTTATTAGACTCAATTAGTTCAAAAAGTTTATTTTTTAATTCTAAGTTTGTATTACCACTTGAAAAGCCAAGTTTTGTATGGGTATAAACTTTTAATAAGCAGGGCTTTTTTAAAACTTTTATAGATTCAATTAGTCCTGTTAAAAGCATTTTCCCAACAGTAGTATTAGTAGAACTTCCTTTGATAATTAGTTCATGTGAGTTTTTAGATATTAATCCTACATAAAACCCAGCTTTTTCTAGTGAGGCGTTGTCACAACTCCCACGAAGATGAATGTTAACAACATCACATATCTCATCATTAAAGTTATAAATTTTATTTTGAGTTAATCTACAGGTAGAAGTTTCTTGTATAGGTAAGGGTATTTTTTTATTTTTTAAAGGTTTATGAAAAGATGTTAATTTTTTTATCAGTTCATTTTTAAAAGATTCTTGCTGTTTACTATATTTTTTAAGTGTAATATTATAAGTTTTTATTAAAGAAACTAGTTCTTTACCAGCAGCAGTAGCTATCCACTTGTCTTTTAGTTTATTATGTTTATTTTGATATGATGCTAATGTATAAAGAATTATATTAGATTTAGGGGGTATAAGTTTGATTAGACTATTTATTTCAGATAAATCATCTTCTGAGATTTCGGGAGTATTAAAAATTTTTATATCTTCTGTAATAATATTATTGGTGTTAATTTGAGATATAAAAAGACGTTTGCCTAAGTGATTAAGTGATTGAGTATATATTGTTATTGTATTCATTATAAACTTCCCACCTTAATAAATATTGATAATAAATATTATAGTATAGTTTGATGTGTTAAAAAAGACAATTCTAGTTAAAGTAATCAAATTTATAAAAGTAAAAAAACATTGGGATTTTAAAAATCTCAATGTTTTTTCTTATGTATGTATATTTAAATGATTTCTAGGAAAACTAAAGTCAAATAAATAAAAAAGCCTCTAGTCTTATAAGTGTAACTAGCACTTGTAAGATTCAACAGATAAATACACTATCTGAGGAACATAAGACCAAAGACTTCTATATGTATTATTGCCAGTTTAT
>NZ_CAMQZG010000091.1 GCF_947039605.1 uncultured Clostridium sp. | reverse complement strand
ATACATGGGAATTATTTACGTTTAGCTAAAGCTACGTCGATTCATCTCACCACCTGTAGAGGTGGGAGAATTCTCTCAAATTTTAGTTAAACAACTATGTTCTTTTGTTTTTGTATCATAACAAATAGCTACTGCTAAAACACTTTTATCCTCATGCTCTCTTTTAAACTTTTCTATATATTCTTTATTTCTAATTTGCTCTAATGCCACTTCTGGTTTTTGATTTTTTTTAAGCTCTACTATAAATGGTATATCTTTTTTTCTTCTTGGATGGAATGTAAAATCTGCAAAACCTTTCCCTGTCTTTTCTTCTCTTTCAACTCTGTAAGTATCTCTAGCTGATAAATATGCTAATGTGATTACACAGGATAAACTATTTTCATCATTATACTGAAAAATAGGTATTTCAGAGTTATGGATATCATGAAGCAATTCTTCAACTAACTTTATATTTTTTTGTACTGTTGCTTTTAATATTTTCTTTGAATTTTCAATTATTTCAGAAACATAACCAAAAGATTCATCTTTTAAAGCTTTTTCAAACTCTTTCATAAGCTCCTTATTAGGAATTTTTAAATATCCATCATAATATGATAAAAAACCAAGTACTATCATAGCTGAATATATCTCTTCTTTACTTCTTGGTTGTCCCTGTCCTGCTCTAAACTCTTCATCTATAATAATATCAATTTCTTCACCTGAAACCATTTCTATAACATCATCTCTTATTTCTAAAATATTATATTTTAAATACTCTGCAACTTCATCCATTGCACCAGTATTGGTCCAATAACTTTCACAATAATTATTTTGAAGCGCCTTAACTACTGACCTTGGATTATAAACTCTAATTCCTTTAGCTGTTAAATAGCCATTATACCATTCACTTATTTCATCAAATGACATTTTTTTATCTTTAAAGCATAAATTAAAAACTTCTTTTTCTGTAAATCCAAAATATTCTCCAAATTTTCTATCTTTTAAAAAAGTAAACTCATCAAACATATTTAATGCACTACCACTTGAATATTTTTTTATAGGAAGTACTCCTGTCATATAACAAAGACCTACATATGGTTGATCTTTTAATAAATTTCTTAAAAACTCTAAAAAATCATTCTGATTTTCAATAAACAAATTATTATTAAAAATATAATCCCATTCATCAAAAATAAATATAAATTTTTCATCGGTCTTAGTAAAAAGTCTGTTGATACTATCAGTATCCTCACTATCTTCAATTGTAAAAACAGATGATAACTCTTTTTTTAATTGATTGACTATATTACTTATATAGTCTTCATAACTTTTCATATTATCAGGTATTTCATTAAAAGTAATACTTACTACATTATACTTATTTAAATTTTTATTATAATTTTTAGTTTTACTTATATTTAACGTATCAAAAATTTCTTTTGAATTTATCTCTTTAGAATAATATGCCCCTAGCATATCAACAACTGATGACTTTCCAAATCTTCTAGGTCTAGTCACACATATATATTTATCAGAAGTTGTAATAACTTCATTTAAAGATTCTATAAATAACGACTTATCTACAAAATATTTGCTATTATATAAATCTTTGTAATTTTTCAATGATCTATTTGTATTTAAGTACATTCTCATAATAATCTCACCTCATTTTATACTTTTCACTCTCTTTTAACTTTCTTTAATTATATCATAATAAATAATTTATATCCTTGTTATATCATAGCCCTATTTTGCTTAAACAAAACATACTAGAAATTTTTTTAACTTACTATATCTATTTAATAAAAGCAAATCAAAAAGATGACTTTAGTTTAATACTAAAATCATCTTCTAATATTTTAAATTTAATTTTACTTAACTTCTAATAAATCAGTTAAAGTTACCTGAGTACCTCTGCCTAAATTATTCTTTGATAGTATTAAAATACTTCCTTTTCCTTGACTATAGATACTATATTCTTCATACTCACTTCTAAGCACAAATCCAGCCTCTTCTAGTAATTTTTTATACTCCTCATAAGACTTGTTTTGTGCTTCTCCACCTTTTATAGCTAAATTATATTCTACTATAACCTCGTCTTCAGTCATATCTGATAATGCTTTATTATGTGGCATTACTTTATCTAAAGTATCTTTCATATAAGACTTAGCTAAAGTATTAACCTCATAATTAATATCTCCCATAAATTCTTCTAATAAAGTATTTACAACGCTAACTAAAGTATTATCTGTTCTAATCATAGCATGTAGAACATTTTTAAGTACTGGCATTGGTATTCTATCTAAGAACTTTTGTACCTTTGGCATTTCTGTTCCTTTAATATCAATTGCATCCTCATACCCTACTTGAACTTCATCTATAAAATTATACATAGGTATTATTAACTCTTCTACGTAAGATATTATAGTAGTTTTTATATTATCTGAATCAGACTTATATAATTCACTAAAATCCTTACTGCTATGTAATTGCTCTGAAGACTTCTTTAGCTCTTCAAACTTTGCTATGTATAAAGCACTATTATTACTATAATATTCCTCACATCTTACAAGCGCATCTGCTACTAATTGAGATTTAAACTTATCATATATCTCCCACTCTTTTGTGTAAGGTGTTTTACTAAGATTAATAATAGAACCTGCTCCACCTTTAGTATTCTTTGTAGGTTTCTTTTTCTTGCTGCTTGCCATAAATTTTCTCTCCTGTACATTCTTATTTATATTTTAAAAAGGTATCTGTAAAAATAGTAATCTTACACATACCATGCTAATTAACTTATCATAATTTATCTAAAACTCTAAATTCTTAAAAATATCTTGCAAACTCATTTAAAGTATATTTATTGCCTAACTCTTTAATTCCCATTCCTAACACTTTCTTTCTCCATAAATTTATTATACTTCTATTATATCTTAAAAATAGTTAATTATAAACTAAACTACTCAATTACCTCTTGGTATGACAATCAATATGAATGGAACTGCTATTATGCAAGTTATTACAACAGTTTTTATAGCTTCAAGTGCAAGGTATGAAGTTACACTTCCAAGTATTATTTTAATTGGAATTTTAGCTTTAATATCATCTATTGGAACTCCTGCAGCCCCAGGTGCTGGTGCAATTATATTATTCACAGTTTTAACTGGAATGGGCTATAACAATGATGCTGCATTACTTGCCTATTCATTGATACTTGCAATAAATAGACCTGTTGAAATGCTAGTTACAGCCTTGAATGTAGTTGGTCATGCTGCCACTTCAGTTGCTGTTGCAAAATCAGAAAATATGTTAAATGAAGATGTTTATAATAGCTAATACTTGGTTATAAAATAACTAACATATATTTATTTAAAATATAAAAAGCATGAAGTAGATTTTAAATAAATAATTTATGTTGTATATTTTCCGAAGATTAGAAGGCTCAATTTCTAATCTTCTTTTTTATTATCATTTTCAATTTTAACACTGATTTTCTTGCCTTTACTAGACTTCTCAATGTAAAATTTATTAAGTTTAACAACCAATATAGCTATCAAAATAATTAAAGTCATACAAACTGTAATTGTTATTCCTAATATCATAATAATCACCTAAGTCCTGAATCTGTATATAAACCTACTCCCGACCATGAAAAACTGAGGTATAAAAAAATATAAACTTTTCCTTAACATTGGTATTATAGCAAATTGCATAAAACAATACTTTTGTAAATATCTCATAACAATTTCTATATTTTTCTATTTTCTTTAACTCTTAATATTCCAGCAATAAATAATATAATTGCGCCTAGTGTTGGAATAGAGTGATTCAACAAAGTTTGAATACTAAACCCACCTACTAATGTTTCAAGTATTATTGGAATTATTAGAATACCTAAAAAAACAAATAGCAATACTGGCTTTTTATAAATATTTTTAAGCCCTACCGGTGGATCCGCATACCCATCAGGCTAATACTTCCAATATTTGTTTTATGATATAATTTTTAAGAC
>NZ_CAMQZG010000090.1 GCF_947039605.1 uncultured Clostridium sp. | reverse complement strand
TAGGAACTTAATTATAACAAGGATTTACTATGAATGTTTTTTATTTTATATAATTGTAAAATTATTCAAGTATTTTCGCGCTATTATAGATTTATAGATGCTGAAATTTTGATAAGTCTAAATATAAAGTAAATTAGAATAAGCACAATAGCAATTCCAAATATCCAACCAAAGTAGCCTATGGCACTTACTATTGGATAGCTCAAATTGATATAAGTCATAGTTGTATGATTTTCACCTATAAGTTTAGATGTAGTTAGTATTTTAGTTACTGTTTGAGGACTTCCAAAGTTTGATGTTAGTAGTATATTTAAACCTTTTAAAGAAGTTGCAAGAAAGATTAAAACTTCTAAAATTCCTGTTCCAATTATAAGTTTAACATTTCTACTAAATACATATAAAATTACTAAAAGAGCTATTCCAAAGTAAATAAACATTGGAACAAATTTAAATGAGTAAGCCATGCAAGCAAGAGGTACAAGAACTAAAATTATAGCTAGTATCATATTTTTAATGTTTTTAAAGCTAAGTTTAGTGTAGATGCCTGCTATGCTAAATAAGAATAGTAATGGTAGCCAAGGCAGAACTGAAATTGATACAGGACCAAGTTCATATCCATATTGTTTACTACTTGAAGAGGATGTAAAGATATAAAATATATAGATTAAAAAAGCTACTATATAAATAGGAATAGAAAACTTCTTTAATATTTTTAATTTGACAAAGTAGCCAATAATAAAGGCAATAAGTCCCATAACAACCCAAATTAAATTTTTGAAAAAGTAAGGGTTAGTTAATGGAGTTGTATTATCTTGATAGCTAAATATACTATTAAAAGAAAAACTTCCAACTACGCCTATTGCAACAAGTACAAAGATACTTGCAAGAAGTTTATAATCAAAGGTTGACAATCCAATTTGAGATATTTTACCTTTATATCCATTTGTAATCATGACAGTTAATATTGTTTGTAAGTTTTTAAGTTGTGGCTTAGTTAAATAAAAATCACATTTTAAATCATTTAAAAATTTGTTTATTGATAAGTCTTTTGATATAATAAGCTCCTGAAACATTTGTAAATAGCTTCTTTGTTGGATTTGGTGTAGGAACTTAATTATAACAAGGAGTTGCTGCAAATGTTTTTTTGTTTTATACAACTATAAAATTATTCAAGTATTTTTGCACTATTATAGATAGATTGATTTTATGTTAAAATATAGAAGCTTTATTAGAATGGATGTAATAAGAATTAAATTATGAGATTAAAAAAATGGATAAATATATATTATTTAATTGATATTAAAAAAAGACTATAGATAATCATATTGATAAAAATATTTCTATTTTGAAACTAAAATGATTGTTTGATGTTGTAAAGGTAACTAATTGTTTAATAAAAGGCACAAATGTAAAATAAAATGTAAAATACCTTTTTATGTAAAATTACAATAGTAGAAAAAATAAGTTATACTAACTATAATAGTGCATTTTAACTTGAAAAATTTTTAGAGTTATATATAACTTATCTTAAGATATTTTAATGATTTTTAAATTTCAGTTACTGAAAGACTGTTTTTAGTTATCTTAGAGATAGTTTGTATACTTTCTAATGGGAGTGAATTTGTGAACATAGGAATTTAAATTCCAAGTTTACTATATTTTTAGGCTATAATACTCTATTAGTTTTATAGCATCTATATAATTATAATTTTCATTAGATACTGTTGCATTAAAAATAGTTTTTAAAATATAACAGCTATTAGCAAAAACAATAAAGTTATGTAACCTTTCTGATAAATCGTTTATAAAGGTTCAGTAAGTTTTATTTTACTCAGAGTTCTCTTAGCATAAATATTTACTGAATAAAGTAACGTAAGAGGATTACGTGATAGTAAATTTATTATAATTTGATATAAATGTTCCTATAGTTCTTCTATGAGACGATAAATCTTCTGATACCTGAAAGATTATATCGTTAATTTCTTTTATAATCGTGTTTGTTAAAATTTCTTGTAAGTTCTTAAAATTTGTTTATTGATAAGTCTTTTGATATAATAAATTCCTAAAATATTTATAAAAATTTCCTTTTGTTTTTGTGTGTAGGAACTTAATTAGAACAAGGGCTTTTTGTGGTTTTTTTTATTTTATACGATTTTAAAATTGTTCAAGTTCCTTCGAGCTATTATGAATACTAAGTATAATATTTATTAGCTTAGAAATAGTAGTTAAATACAGATCGGAGATATAGTTGTTATATTTGAAGTATTAGGTAATTCTGAAAAAAATCAATTAAAAGTAAGAAATTTAAAGTGCCTTCAATAGTCCAAAATGCTTTTATTTCAGAAGAAAATATAAGGAATATTCACAAATTTGATTAAATAGATTTAATTATTTAATTTGATTAAGATAAAATATGTTATTTACCTCTAATATGGTAGTTTATTTTTATTGATATCTATATTATGCCATACTGGAGAAAAATATAAAATTTAATGTTAAAAATGTTAGATAAATCAACGGTTACGGAATTCCGTAATCGATTGAGTAATTATGATGTAAGGAGGAATTTATGGTCACTAAAAATTATAGAATGAAAAGATTTAGTATTATGTTAGTTATAGCTATGTTTACTTTGCTCTTTCAGAATTTTAGTTTAGCTCTTGCAGATCCTATTGTAAGTGGAAGTACACCGGCGATAAAGGTAAGTGCAAAATTGACATCTGATAAAATTAGTGTTGATACATACACAAGTTTAGTTATAAATTATGACATACTTAATAGAAAAGAAATAAAACCGGGGGATTCAATAACTATAGATTTACCAGATATATTTAAAAATATAACTCCAGTTTATAGTCATGAACATTTCTCAAAGTGTGAGGTTAATGGAAATATAGTTAAATTAATATTTGGAAAGAATATTGATATAGGAGTTAAGGGATATTTAACTCTGCAATTAACAGGTAATTCGAATATAGAAAATCAGAGCTATCCAATAAATATAAATGCTCATGGAACGAGCACAGTAGTTAATATTGAGGGACAAAAAAATTCTGGAGAAGGTGGAGGTTCTGGGGAATCACCGGCTATGTATAAAATATTTGGTAGAGGAATATCTACAAATTATCATGGGGTTGGAATAATAACAGATAGAAATAAACCGGTACCTTATGAAGTTATGATAAATAGAGATGGCAAAAATCTTGGTCAAATGATATATAGAGATTTTATACCAGAGGGAATGGTTCTTAATCCAGAAAGTATTAATGTAGAAACAATAGATCGATACAATAATTATAAGGATGTTACACAATTATATAAGCAATCAGGGAGACTAAGATATAGTAAAAAAGACATTATGGTTATGGGAAATCCAGGAACTAGGATTTTATTAACTTATAATACATTTGTGATTAAGAATGAGCCAAGTTATGATAATAAAGCAACACTACAAGATTATTATGGAATGGTAAAAGCACATGCAACAGCAAAATTTGGAGAAGGTGCTGGGGCGATAAATGTATATAAAACGGTTAATAAAGAAGAAGTTAGTAATGATGGAGACCAACATATTCAGTATCAAATTAAATTTGATTCATATGGAACTTTTATAAAAGGAACTATAGATATTAAGGACAAGCTTGATAGTAGATTAAGTGATATAAAAGTAAGTGCAACTCCACAGCTTAATGTAGAGTATGACGCTAAAACTCATATAATGATAGCAGATAATAATTATGCAGATATATTACCTAAAACAGATGCAAGTATCACTATTGATGCAAGTATGAAAAATGTTAAAGCTGGTGATACAGTTTATAATACGGCTGTGGTTAATGGTGATAATACGAATACAGTTCATACTCAAAAAAGTCCTTATGTTGAAATAACAAAGGTTGATGCTAATAATACTAATAAAATGCTTGCAGGAGCAGTATTTAATATAATTGATTCAAGTGGTAAGATAGTGAAAACAGTTACAAGTTTAGCTGATAAAGCTGTCAAAATTGAATTACCTTATGGTAAATATGAGCTTAAAGAAATAAAAGCACCAGAGGGATATTCAATAGCAAAAGAACCCGTTAAATTTGAAGTTACAGATCAAGATAAAGTAGTAAAAGTTGTAGCTAAGGATACTTTAATGCCAACAACAGGAAATATTATCATTCACAAAACTGGTAATGATGGAAAAGTTCTAAAAGGAGCTAAGTTTA
>NZ_CAMQZG010000089.1 GCF_947039605.1 uncultured Clostridium sp. | reverse complement strand
TGTTTATGTTAATCAACTCCTTTGAGTATATATCAACATATTTAAACACATTTGTGTATACATTTACTAACTATTAGTTTACTCCTAAAAAATAAATTATCTTTTAATATTATAAAACCATTATACCAATAATTTCTTTAATTTCTTCTATGCTTTTAAAATTATCTCTATCCCTGTGAATCATTCTGTGGCAGTTAGCACAGACAGGTGCTAAATCTATCTTAGGATTAATAACAATACTTTCATCTAAAGTATATAATGGAGTTTTATGATGTATCTCTATATAACCTTGTCCCACTTTTCCATAAATTTTTTCAAAATCAAACCCACATATACAACATTTAGTCCCATGATATTTTATTGCATCTTGTCTGTTTTTTGCATTTCTCTCGTAATATTTATTTACTCTATAGAGTTTTTCTCCCTCTAAAAGTCCCTCTAATTCTGGTTTTGGTAGACTAAGTTCATCTTTTGCTTCTAGTCCTAATCCTGTATCTATAAATTCTAATCTATATGTTAGTCTACCGAACTTTGTGAATTTCATAAGAGGTGCAAAGTCTTTATTGTACTCCCCAGACACAAATTTTTCTAAAGCTTTTGGAAATGCATTATTTATTATATCTGCTAAACTAGCTTTCCAATAAATTTTGGTTCTATTTTTTATATCAACTCTAATATCTGCATCAAATATTCGTTCATTATAATAAACACTTAGTTCTTTTTTGTCTCCATATTTTAATCCTTCAACTTCAAAAAAAGTTCTTATATCTTTTGGTATACCTGATTCTCTACTTGCAAAAATTGATTTATCCATTTTTTTAAATATTGTTCTATCTGATAATACTTCCCACGAATCAAAAACTCCTAAAGTTATTGCATTTTCCAATAAGTTCTCCCCCTAAAATTCTCTATAACAAAAGAGAATACATATTAATATCCCACTTAAATTATACTATATATTCCCATTTTTATTCAAATTTCTATCATACCTTAAAAATTTAACGTAAATAACTTTGTAGTTAGTTTTTCAAAAAAATAAAGGGCTAAACCACAATGAAGTAAAACCTCCAAAGTGAGTATAGCCCTTTTTTAGATTATAAAATTTCTTTTATATCATTAACAATAAGAGTATCTGTTAGATGATATTTTTCGTAAAGTTCTGCTAAAGGAACTCCATCTGTAAATTCTTTTGTTGCACCAAAGTTTAGAACTTTCATCTCTTTAGAACCATAGAATCTAGAGATTTTCTCACCAAATCCACCATCAAGTGTACCATCTTCAAGTGTTATAACAATATCATGATTATCCATTAAATTATTAAGCATTTGTCCATCAAGTCCTGTTATAAATCTAGGGTTGATAAGTGTTGCATTTATATTTAACTCTTCTTTTAATTTACTTACTACTTTTTCACCAAGTGTAAGGAATTTTCCAAGTCCTAAAACAGCAACTTTACTACCTTTTTGAACCATTTTATATTTGTTTAGTTCATCAAAGTTTGCTTCTATTTTTTCACCTTTTGAAATAACTTCAGTATTTGGAATTCTTATTGCTACAGGATGCTGAGTTTGATCTATAGCCCAATCCATCATTGCTAAAACTTCTTCTTTACATGTTGGAGCAAGATATACTATATTAGGAATATTAGATATTAATGGAATATCAAATACTCCATGATGAGTTACATCTGCACCTGTTATTCCACTTCCATATACTAATATAGTAGCAGGATTATTATTTATAGCTAAATCATGTGATAATTGGTCATATGTTCTTTGTATAAATGTACTAGCAAATGCCGCTACAGGCTTTGCACCATTAAACGCCATAGCTGAGGCAAGTGCAATTGCATGTTCTTCTGCTATGCCTACATCTACATATTGTTTTGGAAGCTCTTTTCTTATAGGATTCATACCAAGGAATCCAGGTGTTGCAGCTGTTATTCCAACTATTGTCTTATCTTTTTTTGCTTTTTCTAGTAAAAAGTCGCCACAAATTTGACCATAATTTTTGCCACTCGGTGTAAATAAAGGTTTCTTAGTTTCTAAATCAAAAGGCATAACATAGTGGAATGATTCTCTATTTTTTTCTGCATCCTCATATCCTTTTCCTTTTATTGTATGAACATGAACTACTACAGGATGTTTTTTATCTTTAACCTTTGTTAAAGTTTTGATTAAATCTTCTATATTATGACCATCCTTAACAAAGTGATATTCAAATCCCCATGCTGTAAACATATTGTTTTCAGCTTTTCCATCTGTCTCTCTAAGTAATGCAAGATTTTTATAGAGACCACCATGATTTTCAGCAATAGACATATCGTTATCATTTACAAGAATTATTATATTTTCATCTGATGCACCAGCATTACTAAGTCCTTCTAATGCCTCTCCACCACTTAATGAACCATCACCTATTACTGCAATAATATTTCCTGTTTCATTTTTAACATCTCTAGCTTTTGCAAGACCACATGCAAGACTTATAGATGTTGATGTGTGACCTATAGTAAAGAAATCATGTTCACTTTCATCTTGTGAAGTATATCCTTTTAAAGTTTTGAATTTTTCTTTATTTATATAAAAATCTTTTCTACCTGTAAGCATTTTATGAGGATAAGCTTGATGAGAAACATCATAAACTATCTTATCAACTGGTGAATTAAATACATAGTGTAATGCTATTGTACCTTCTATAAATCCAAGATTTGGTCCAAAATGCCCTCCTTTTGAACTTATAGTATGAATTAATACCTCTCTTATTTCATTTGCTAAAGCATTGAGCTCTAAAATATTAAGAGATTTTAAATCTTTAGGCTGATTTATTTTATTTAAAATATTTAATTTCATATATTTTCTCCTTTGTTTGTTTTATTATAGTCTATAAGAAGAGTTAACGTTATCATTAACTTTAAGTCAATAAAATTTTAATAATAGATATATACTTAAAATGTTAAAATACATATAAATTAAAATTAAACGAATCAAATATCAAGTATTTTAGCAAAAAAAGATACTTCTACTTATAATTCTAATATAATCTGCTAACTAATTTAATCAAAAAAATCCCCTAGACTTTTCATCTAGAAGATTTACATATTCTTATGCTGTTTTAACTTCTATTACCACTGCATCAGAAACTATTATTTTCACTTTATCTATTTTCACTTCATTTACATTCTCTTCTTTCTCATAGCAATCATCATATGATACTACCTCGTGCTCTTTTCCATCTTGATCAAATACACAAAGTTGTAATTTCCCATAGAAATCATCTCTTTGCTTTGCTGAATTTTCAAACCCCTTTTCAGGTATAAAATATACTTCATATGATTTGATATTAAGTATATTACCATTATCAGCTCTTACTATTATTTCCTTACCTTTTGAAGTTGCTTTATCAAATAATTCTCTAAAGAATCCAGCTAATTTATATGCAGACATATTCTCCACATTATAAGTTATTATCTCATGTAATTTACCTTCTAAATTAATACTTTCATTATTTCCACATCTCATTTTAACTCTCTCCTTCTTTATCTCTTAGTTCATAATATAAAGATACCATAGGAAAATGTACAATCTATTGAAAATGTTTAAACCAACTATAAATTACAAATTTTATACAATTAGTTCATATTTCTGAATGCTAATTCACTTTACATATTTTCTACCTTTTATCATCACTACTAAAGGTAAATGTTTTCTATCTGATATATATATGCTAGTAACTTCTTATATATATGTCTTATTACGAAAATATATTTCTAGTATATTATTTATAAAAATTCTATTTATTATTGCTTATCTCTTTCAAATTTTTAATTCCACCTAGTATAATAAAGCTATTTCGTTAAAATATTACCATTTTTATTTTTATTTTTTATTTTTACTTTGAAATATTTTTATTAAAAATTGGTTATAATAAATCTTACTTTAATTATAAGGAGTTATTTTATGATTTTTTTACATTATATTTTATATGCAATATTTATAACTTTATCTTTTTTACTAACAATCATTTCACCTATTTTAATAGGTAGTGCATTATCTCAAGGAAATATTTCATCTAATGTTAGTTTAAAAGCTTTTTCTAAATTATTTTATTTAGCTAAACCTTTATCTCAAATATTCTCTATTATATATATTTCTTTATTTAAAGTATTTATATATATATTCATAAAACTTGAAAATTCATTTCTATTTATATATAGAAAAACATCTAGACTTTTCAAAAAAGAAACTAATACTGATGAAAGTGCTAATATAATAGTCTACGAATACAACAGTATTTTTACTGATTATTATATTGATAATAATCAAATCTTTATACAAGAATTTGATACTACTTTAAAATTTGTAAAAATGCTTACTATAATAGCTGCTGTAGGGATTGTAACTTTAGCTTATTATGGTATTACTTATTTACTTTTATCAAGTGTATGTTCTGGCCTTAGTGATGTTATAACCGGCTCACTTAGTGATGGTGTCACTCTTAGTTCACTTTTTTCAATACTCATTGATAACTTTCCCCTTCTTTTAATATTTTTCCATATGAGTTATTGGTTTATAAGACTTATCTTGCAGATAATTTTTTCAATCGTTTATATCTCAATTATTTATAATGGTTGCAAAAAAGTCTTAGAAGTAGGTGCTTCTCATAAAGGTGAGAATAGCAAGTTTGTATTATTTAAACTTAAATCATTTAACATACTAAATATTTCAATTCTAAGCTTTATAGTTTTATTAATATTATTAGCTTTTTCTATGAAACATGATGTTGGGATTGTAGCATCAGCTATGCTAATGTTTAACTTATTTAATATAGATATTTCACTTGGTACAGCAGTT
>NZ_CAMQZG010000088.1 GCF_947039605.1 uncultured Clostridium sp. | reverse complement strand
TATGATATTATATCATGTCCGAATATTTTATGTTCAATTTATTGTAACCCATCCACTTTTTTATTATTAGATATAGCTACAAACTTTGAATCTTATGAGTCAACCGAATTAACAATTCCACTCTAAAATAAAAAGAACCTAGCAAAATTTCTTTCACTAAGTTCTAAAAAAACTCCCAAGCCCACCCTCATTTATAAGCCAACATATGGTCATAACTTTGCACAATAACTTTACTCTTGTAACAATACTGAACTTATCAATTATTATTCGTAAATCAGTTCCGTATCTACTATCAAGTGCTAATTCACACCTCAATTAGCAGAGCTTATGTTCACCCTTATAAACTACCACAATACAAATTAAGAAAGAATATCTGTTGTCCAGTTTAATCCTTGTAACTTTGTATCTAAAATTCTGTATTCTTTTGAAAGTTCATCTATTTCTTTTCTCTTCTGTGTAACATTCACAGTACTCAAAATTCTTATTTCTTTATTAGAATATCTATCAATCTTATTAGAAGCTGCTGTAAGAAAAGCTCTTAACACAGATAATTTCAAACCTAAAGCATCTCTTTTAGCTATCATATCTGAAATACTCTCATTATCTATAACTACAAAACTATTAGTCTTATTTATCTTTTTTATAAAATTCTCAAGTTCAATAATATTCTTATTTAACTCATTTAAAAGAATACTTGGATCTTCTGCTGGTATATCTCCCTCTTGGATTTTAGCATTTTTAATTAATCTATCTTTTAAACTTGCAATTCTTTTCTGCAAGTCTGCTCTTAAATTTAAAGCCTCAGCTAATTTCATACACAATCAACCACCTTTTAATTTTTAAATTTCTTAACTTCTTAACTTGGTTTAATTATATCTATATTTGATTTAGCATGAAATAAACTTGTAGTTTAATATTTATAGAAATAATAAATCAAAAATAGCCTTTCCTAAAATTTAAGACAAAAGAAAAAAGCACTCCATCGAACAAAGATAAATAGTGCTTTAACTTAAAAAATTATTCAAATTTCCAATAGCCCTAAAACAAATAAATGTTCTAAGGATTGCCTAGTGTTGACGCACTAGGCTTTTCTTATTTATATTATAACAAATTAATTTATAAATTCAAAAGAAAATTTCTTGAAAAATTACATTAATTCCTCACCAATAAACTGCGGAATATTTATCCCAGCATCTACAAATATTTGTTTAAGAACTAAAAACTTATAAACAGGGTCTTTAGTAATCTTATCAAGTGATGGCTGAAGTATCTTCGCAGTTTCAAATGCTAATCTATAACGCTCCATCTTTTCTGTACTAAACTTTCCAAAGTCAGATAGATTATGTACTGCTTCTGGTTTTTGAATATTCTCATTAGGAAGCTCTGCTCCATCCATAACATAATAGCCCTTTTCTCTAAGAGTTGGCATAACATCTCTTCTAATCCAATTTCTAAATTCCACACCTAAAGGCATTTCTGTATAAGTTAAGAAACCATACAAACCAACTTCATATAATATAATTACTTTTGGAGCATACTTTGTATCACCTAATTGCTCTGAAAAAACCTCCTTAAAGTTTTTTAATTCATCACCATCTAAAACATCATACTCTATTCCGAGTTCAAATTTTTCTCTTCTAATACAATTCATAATAGGCTTTGATTTATGAATATATCCAAAAAGACTTGCAACATCAACTGCAACCCAACAAGGTTTATCATTCCATACCAAACTATAAAATTCCTTATCTCTAAATTCCTTAACTATTAAATCATTCATTACACTTTCTCCTTTTTAAATCTAATTTTCATATCTTAAACAAGCTGATTCTTCTTATTTCAAGGTGATGGTTTTACAGACCATCACCTTTGAAAAGCATTGAAACTAAACACCTCTAACCTGTGGATAACTTTTCATTAATTTTATCCACAGCCTTTCATAAAATTTAAAACAAAAAAAATCCTCTAAAGATACCTAGTACTAAACTAAATATCTTTAGAGGATACATTTCAAAATCATATAATATAATCATCAAAACAATTCTCTATAAAAATCTTTAAACTCTTTTTGTATAAAAACTCAAAAATTGAACATAATACAATAGAAGTCTTTGATTTTAGGATTCTTTAGATAGTATCAGTATCTTTTGAATTTACAAGTGCACCAACACTTATAAAATCATGGACTTTTTTTACTTTGATATTATCTTGCCCCTTAATTTTAAGAATATACACACATAAAAATAGGTCATCAAATTAAATTTGATGACCTATTAACCATTGTTAGAACGTTCTTAACTCTTCCTCTATAAACGATGGAAGCTCAAGTCCTGCATCAACAAAAATTTGTTTAAAAAATAAAAACTTATAAACAGGGTCTTTAGTAATCTTATCAAGTGATGGCTCAAGTATCTTAGCAGTTTCAAATGCTAATCTATAACGCTCCATCTTTTCTGTACTAAACTTTCCAAAGTCAGATAGATTATGTACTGCTTCTGGTTTTTGAATATTCTGGGTAGGAAGTTCTACACCCTCCATAACGTAATAGCCCTTTTCTCTAAGAGTTGGCATAACTTCACTTGCAACCCATTCTCTAAATTCAATTCCAAGTGGCATTTTTGTATAAGCTAGGAATCTATATAATCCTCTTTCATAGAATATAATTATTTGTGGTGCAAACTTTTGCTCACCTAATATCTCTGCAAATGTTTCTTTAAACTCTTTTAACTCATCACCACTTAAAAATTTATAATCCATTCCTTCCTTAAGTTTTTCTCTTTGAATACAATCATTAATTGCTTTTCTTTTATTTGAATATCCAAAAAATTCTGCAATCTCCATACCAGTCCAACAAATTTCTCCACCCCAAATTAAACTATTAAGATTTTTATTTTTAAATTTTTTAGTAATTAAATCACTCATTTTATTTTCCTCCTATTGAATTTTATTTATTTTCAAGGTCGACCCCATAACGGGTACGACCTCTACATACATTGCTATCACTAGCTTTATCCTATAGATAACTTTGAAACTGACTATTTTTACTCTAAAATTGTTCCTATATTTTATAAATCTCCACCAACCTGTGGATAACTTTTCATTAATTTTATCCACAGCCTTTCATAAAATTTAAAACAAAAAAATCCTCTAAAGATACCTAGTACTAAACTAAATATCTTTAGAGGATACATTTATATAAATGAAAATCTCCTTAGCCATTATTGGCTAGGGAGATTTTTTTCAAGAAAAACCATCTTAAAACCCTTAGCAAGTAAACGAGCTACTGTCCACAGTCCAACAATAGCTACATTTTTCATACTTAGCACTTCCTTTAACATCAATATTAAAGTTAGCTTTTGCTAAATCATAGTTTCGTATACAATGCCTATATATAAATCTTTCTATGGCTACTTTCTTATTCCCTTATACTGCACCCTAACTTTATTATGATAAAAAACTGTTATAGCTTGTTTAGGGCATACATTTACACACCTATTACAAATAGTACAATCACCCTTTGAATTAATCTTATTATTATTTATAAACAGATTCTTTTTAGGACATACCTTAACACAAGCAGAGCATAAAATACAATCATCATTTACTTTTACATCATCTTTTATTTTTTTCTCTAGCTTAGTAAATCCCTTTCTTTGTAGATTATATCCTAAGAATTTAGAAACTTTATTAAACCCTCTTTTTTTAATAATCTTCGCATTAATATTATCGCAAACTTCACTTAATTTTTTCTCTGCCTTAGCAACTTTCTTTTTTAACTTATCTCCATTTTTCACATTAATGACAGGTAAATTAGGTAAATTATTAGGCATGTTAAAATGCTCTGCATAAATAACCTCAAACTCTACTCCTCTAAGCAAATCTACAAATACTCTAGCACCATCCCCTGAAAATAACATCTGAGTACTAAGTATTATAAGCTTTTTATTATTTAAATAACTCTTATACTTATCTACAAAATCACTCATTATAAGTGGTACAGATGAACCATATATAGGATAGCAAAACGTTATTATCTCACTTTCTAAAATTATTTCTTTAAAATCAACCTCTTCTTCTATTGAATAGCTCTTACCATTCATTTTCTCTGCAAACTTATTTGCTATATACTTTGTATTTCCTGTTCCTGAAAAATATAATACTAACATAAAAATACTCCTTAAATTTTTAAATATAATTCTAACTCTTAATACAATTATATTTAAAAACTACAAATTATACTTCTGAATTCGTGCTATCTTACTTTTTATAAGGAATATAAACATCAAAAATATAATGATTTTTCTCCTTATTGGCAAGCTTAATTATATTAAATATTTTTCTATTATCTAAATCAAATTTCACCTTAGATTTTGGCATCCAAATACTAACTATACCTTCAAGTTTCTCAAATATATCTTCATTAGTCCCTTCTAAATGATATAAAAAATAATTTCCACCCTTTATAACTTGAGTATTATATGGAATATCAATTATCTTATTTGTAGTCATGCACAAATCTATTATGCACTTATCAGCCTGTGTAATAATTGGATCATCATTTGTAATCTCAATATTTAAACTATCCTTATCATAATATTTCTTATATTTCTCTAAAAACTCATTCCACTTATTATCTAAATCTATATAATCCCCCATATACCTTTCATAAATAACAGTTCTATCATCTAAAACTACTTTCTCCATCTGTTTATCAAAATACTCAAAATCCATATCACTCAAATCTGCAAAATAATTATCAGTAGATTTAATACTACTCCTCGTAAACGCCTCCTTATATACTTTTGGAGAAGTACTATAATGATTCTTAAATGCTACACTATAATTTGATGAACTATATCCATAAACCTCTCCTGCCTGTGTAATAGATATATCACCATCTATAATAATATCCATTGCACTTTTCTCAAGTCTAAGACGCTTTATAAAAGTATAAACACTCTCCCCAACCTCATTTTTAAAAACTCTATTAAAATAATACTTTGAAAAGCTACAATGCTTAGCCACATCATCAACTTTAATATCTTTCTCTAAATTATCTTTAATATAATTAATAGCCTCAATAATTATCTTTTGATACATACCTTTCTCTCCCTACTTACTTTATCTATAAATATTTTTTCTAACTAATTTATTATCATCATTTTATCATAAACCTTATTATTAACACCTAAACGAATAGGTTTAATGATATATTAATATGCTCAAAAGCAAATAAACTTTTATCCACAGCCTTTCATAAAATTTAAAATAAAAAAAATCCTCTAAAGATACCTAGTACTAAACTAAATATCTTTAGAGGATACAT
>NZ_CAMQZG010000087.1 GCF_947039605.1 uncultured Clostridium sp. | reverse complement strand
CTTTTGTGTTATCAACTATTATTCCAACATTATTTAATATTAAAATAATTGCTCCCGCTATTGCTATAATAGTTCCTGTATTGGATAGTCTTTTAAGTATTTCTTTTATTTTTTTCATTTTCTATACTTCCCTTCTATTAGTGTATTACAAAGTGATTTTGAATCATGAAGCCAAAGAAAACAACTAAGAAACCAACAAGGGTTGTACATAAATATTTCATTGTATTTGTTAATCCTTCCACTGACTTGCATAAACTTTTCAAATCACTTCTAGTTTTAGTTGCATCTTGAATTTGCTCTACTATTTTTTCTTCGAGTTTGCTTATATGCTCCTCATTTTTTTCGATTTTTTCTTTATGAGACTCAAGCATTAATTGTATTCTTTCTTCATCTATCATTTTTTCATTATCCTTTATGCTAAGATTGTATATACTATATTTCCATATCCACGAGGATATGGACTTGTTTCTGTTCGAGGATTAAAAGACATAATACTTACTTTTATAGTAAATGTCATATTATATTTATCATTAGATAAAAGTTCAACATCATAGCTATTTAAGCAGTCAGTAGCATTTTCACTTAGTACATTCCCGAGCCAATAGGCAATCTTATAATCTTTCCCTCTAAAAATTTCTGGAACTGTTATAGTTCTGCTTTCTCCACTATGAACTTTACTTACTGAATCGTGATAATAAAGACAGTGATAACTATACTTTCCATCACCGCTTTTATAGTAAAATCCATCTTCTCCGATAATAGCTTCACTACCATCTTTAAATTTACAATCAAGTTCTTCTTGAGTGATTTTTAAAGGTGTATTCCCTCCAATTGTAAAATCAAATTCATTTAATTGCTGCTTTAATTCTGAACTCATGTCTTTACTAGAAATTTTATCGCTTATTTCATTAGAAAGCTGAGTTTTCATAGATGATATATTATTCTTTAAATCCTTAACGCTATTTTGAATTTTAGTTGCAGTTTGAATTTCTTCTGAAATTTTCCCATCCATGTCTTTTGCAGCTTGTGAAATAGCATTTGCAGTTTGTGTTTTAATAGTTGAAATACTATTATTTAGTGTTTTAACTGTATCTTGAATTTTTTCGTTACTTTGAATTCTATAAGTTTCAAAAACATCTCCTGATACTTTTGTTTCAAGTTCACTTCCTATTGAAACTATTTCTATCTTATTAGAATTAATTTGAGATATTGCACTACTAACATTGTCATTAGATGTAACAGCACTCTGATTTAAGTCAAATGTGCTCTTAAATGGATTATATAAGTCTAATGATATAGAAACTATCTCATGAGTATTATCATAGTCTAATGTGCTATTTATAACTCTTATAGGTGTATATAATTTTAATTCGTTAAAATTATTATCAATATAGCTTAAATCTAAAGCTGTTAATTTAATACAATCAGCATTTAATTTTACTTGTGAAAATACTGCATTAGCTTTATTTAATAAGTTTTGTGGAATAGTTATATCATCCCACTTCATTACTTTTTCAATAACTCCATATTTGCTAATTAAGTTATCATCTTGAACATATTCAATACCATTATTTATAGTCTTGATACTAATATTATCTTTACCAAAAGGTATTACTCTAGTGAATATATTTGTATCACTATCATCTATATCAACTGAATCCATATTAGAGCCAAGCTCTACGGTTTGAGCTTTAGTTATTGGACTATTAAGTAAATAATCTAAATAGTTTATGCCGTTAGAATTTCTTATAATTAAATACCCACTATGTCTATCTAATATTTTAGATACTAAATCAGCTAAACTACTTTCATAATTAGTTTTTATATATACAGGTTCATTAATTTCTATAGTACCAAGTTGAATTTGCTTCTCTTTTCCAACTTTAGAATTATGATTATCTAATAATTTCTTTAAAAATGTGATAACTGTAGCATTTGCTATTGCTCCTATTGGGGCTTTTGGTGGCAGGTCTAAAGGATGAAACTCCCAAAGACCTACATAAGTATCATTTAAGTAATTAAGAACACTCTCACAAACTACTGTATTAGTAAATTCACCTGAATTACTCATGCCTGTTTGATTCGATATAACTCTACCATCAAATATTAACGAATTATCTCTTTGATCAATAACCTGTATATAATCTAAATATTTTTTTAATTTATTATATTTTGGACTATTAATGCCTAATTCAAAAGTTAATATTGAAGCTGTATTTTTTACAAAGTTTATAGATTTAGTTAAACATTTAATTTCGTCATTAGTTCCTTTTACTCTTATTTTAAACATCTAAGCTCCCTTTCTTTAATAAAATGCCTACACAACAAAATTAGAATGTAGGCATAAAAATAACTACTAGCTTTGGCTAATAGTTTCTGTTGCTGGGTTAATAGGTTGTACAGTAACATCTGGCATAATTGGTTTAATATCTGTTGGTTGAGTAGTTTCCTTTGGTACAATTGGCTTAATATCTACTGGTTGACTAGATTGAATATTTGGTAGTACTGGCTCGCTTGGTTCAATAATAGGTGCTGCGATTATATAATCATCTCCTGTAATTTCTTTGTATTGAGTTATTGTAAGTATATTTTGTTTCACCGCATCTTTCAATTCCTCTTTTGAAGCAAATCCCCATCCGTAAAATTCTTTCCATGTATTAAAATCCATTATTATCATCCTCTCTTTATTTATTTAATTGCATTTCTATCATCATGTGGCCAAGACTCTTGACCTGTTGTTTTAATTGATTATTTTCTAATGTTAAATTACAAATATGATTTCCTAAAGTTTTATTTTGAATTTTGAATTCATTATTTTCAAGTAATAACTGAGTAGTATTTTCACCTAAAGTTTTGGTTTGTTTTAGATTAGTAGACTGCGCTAAAATCATTTGAGTTGTCATTCTTCCTAAACTAGCTAATTGTAAACTTGTATTACCTTTAATATCTAACATACTAGGATTCCAAGCACCAGACTTACTACCTTGTGTTACTGTATACCATTTTAAATTGCAATTTACACCGTGAGATTTTTGTTGTGCATCTCTTGAATATAAACCAAATTTAAACTTCTGTGTAACCTGTGGAATAAATGTAATACTCATTACACTAGGTTGGTTAGTGGGTGTAAAATATAATGATGGACATTGTGACCAATCATCTGTATAAAGCATACATAGTGCCATACTTCCATTTGTATTAGTATCTATACTAGCACAAGCTGTAAATGTATAAGGTATCCCTGCTTGTAATTCAACTTCTGACGTATTCCAACAAGCACCATTAACATTTGTTGTTACTCCATTAACACCAAAATTAGAATTACCAAATACATTTATTCCATTTGTTAAATCGCATGAACAAGGTGTCCAATGATTAAGTGCAATACTTCCCTCAACTAAACCATACCAATAAACAACACATTCCCCACCTGAACTCTGACACTTAGTCGCTATATTTTTAGGTGCTAAAAAAGATGAAACATATAGATATTCTGTTTTTGTTGCTACAAAAGTTTTAGATTGAGTTGTTGCATTAGAAGAAGTTATATTTATCGTTGCTCCATTTGTACTCCAATCTGTATCATAAAGGCAAATCATAAGATGTCCCCCATTTGCAATAGCTTGTTCTGATATTGAACCACCTACCGTAAATGTGTAAGTTTTACCTTTTACTACCCTCAATCCTGTTGTAGTTTGACCAAAACCATATTGATTAGAAACAATTCCACCACCGCGTCTTTCATCCCCGCTAAAATTAGAATTTAAAATCATATTTTCTTTATATGAATTTTCCTTAACACCTGTTATTTCAGCATTAACCATTAATTCATTTTGAGCTATAGCAGTTCCTAAAGTAGTTATTTTATTATTTATTTCTCCAGCACTTTCAATAGTCTCTTTAGAGTTCTCTACAATTTCTTTCATTGCAGCAATATCATCATTTGAACCTTCCATTTGTAAATTTATAGTCTTTTTAAAGTTATTTTGATCGTCTATTGAACCTTCTAGTTGTTTATTTATAGTATCTTTAAAATTATCTTGATTTGTTGAAGCTTTTTCTATTTGTATAGTTATATTATTCTCAAAAGTTTTTTGGTCATCTGAAAGATTAATAACTTCACCATTTACCGCATTAAGACCATCGACTATAGATTTTGTAATATCTTTACCGTAAATAGACGTATTAATTGTTTGAATTTCTTTATCTATATTTGCCATTAAATATATTCCTTTCTAAAATTAAATTTTAGAGTAGCATTATCACTATCTAATATTCTTATATCATTTTCTCCATTGAATAAAACTAAGCCAAATAGTTTATTATCACCAATATTTAATTTATAAGCTTTACTATTAATCATTAAAGTAACTTCTTTATCTGAGTTAATAGTAGGGATTACTGAATTAGTCTCGTTAATAATAGTGATGATATCATTTGTATTAACGGTCCACGTTGAAACTTCTGCAATTCCTGTTTCTAAATTAAATGGATTCCATAGCCAATCACCATATGCACCAGAATCTAAGAATGGGTCGCATGTAAATGTAGCTGTGAATTTACCAAGTAATATAAATGTTTTTAAATCGCTTATCTGAGTACACCTACCTGTATAAAAACCATTGATATAATTAAATGTTAAATTACCTTTAGGTCCACTTAATAACCAAGAGCTTACCTTTGAAAAAGTTTCATAAAGGTTAGTTTGATTTTTTTCTATATAATTGAAATCTATTGTTATAACTCTATCGCTATAAGTCATAAGCCCACCTGTAGCAACTGTACTAAAGTCAAAGCTTCCATTACAATATGGAAGCTTTTCTATAATTAAATTAGGACTCGGAACACCTAAACTAACACTTAGAATTCCTAATCTAAAATCTGCTGATGAATGATTATTAAATTGTAAGTATTTCATATTAAAGTCCTTTCAATCTTTTTTGTAATTCTATTTCTTTTCCATTTAATCTATTTTGATAATCGTTACTTGCATAGGCTATTTCTTTTCCATTTAAAATAACTTTTAAATTAATTTCCTTATGATCCTTAGTCTTATCTATTTTAGATATTACTTTATCTATCGCATTATTTAGTATATCTTCAATATTTATTTCATTAATTGATTCTTTTAATATCCCACCTGTGCTAGATAATCCAGTTGTTAAACTGTTTAAAGAGTTTAAACTTGTTGAAGATTGACTTGCTAAACTAAAGTTAGTAGGTTTTTGCTTATTAATAGGCATTGCTAAAAACTTTGATTGGCTAGGTCTTGGCTCGTTATTATGTGGAATAACTACATTTAACCCAATTGCGTGTGCTGCTGCATGTCC
>NZ_CAMQZG010000086.1 GCF_947039605.1 uncultured Clostridium sp. | reverse complement strand
CTGGTTTTACATCAGGCTTTACGTCTGGTTTTACATCAGGCTTCACGTCTGGTTTCACATCAGGCTTCACGTCTGGTTTTACATCAGGCTTTACTGCTTGTCCATTACTTACCAGAACTCCACCTATATTCGTATTAGAATTATTTTCTGGCATAGTTACTATATTAGCATTAGTTTCTGCTACATATTCTTCAAATATATATCCTTTAACACCATTTACAAATACTCTATACCATTGTCCTGTTTTACCTGTAATTTTCACTATTGTATTATTTGTTAACCCTTCTAAAATTTCATTACTCATAGAAGGTCCTTTTCTTACATTTACCATATTACTAACATTAATAATAGAACCTGCTCTATTCATTCTTGTTGTATTATTAACATCACCACTATTGATACTTAAAATATTGCTATTATTAATATATCCTTTAGCACCTGTTTCTTGTACTATAACTAGTGATTGATTGCCATTAGTACTTTCTACCCTTAACATCTCACCTACTGATATATAAGAAATTATCTTACCTACCTTATTAGTAAGTGTTAAATCTCCATTTCCATTTATAACACAAGCATTTTTACTTATAGCTTGTTGTGGACTCGCAAGTAATACATTATTCTCACCATTATTCTTTACTGAATTGTTCTTTTTCATTCTGTTCATAGCTACACTACTAGTCATAGTCGCTACCATAGCTCCTGATAGAATAATAGCCACTAATTTATTTTTCTTCATATCTTTTCTCTCCTTGTATATTCATATATTCCTCTAACTCTGAAGTATACATTATAACAAAAATTTTATTTTCATCACTTTTATAACTTTTATCATTTTTATTATTTCAATGCTTTTTTATCAGAATATTCATAAATATTACATATAACTACTAATATATATAGAATAAATACCCTCTTTTTTTATTCATTCTATATATATTAGACAATAGCATATTATTGTCTAATATATTATTTTTATAAGTTCATTTTTAACTTAGTTTGGTAAATCATATCAACTATTTTATACTAATACTCTCTTTATTTATACAACACTTTTTATATTTCTTACCACTTCCACAAGGACATGTCTCGTTTCTTCCAACTTTTATCACTGGATTTGCCGCTTGTATGGCTTTTAATTCTATATTAGTGAAACCTTTATTTTCCCATCTTCTTGTATTATCAAATACAACTATAGACTGTTTTAATATATCATCTATAAGATTCTTTGGTGCTTTTTCTATATCTGCAAATTGATCAACATGCCCAAGAATTTCATATATATCATATTTATCCATAGTAAAAGTTGTGTGAAGTTCAAAAATTATATCTAAAGCAACTTCTTTATCTTTAGTTACTGCATCTATAGCTTCTAAGAAAACTTCATGTGCTGGTGTCATTTCTATAAAATCTAAATCATCTCCATATTTTAGAAGTAAATCTTTATCTAATATTTTAAAATCACCTTTTACTCTGCTATTAAGTAAGTCTTCTAAGTCACCTTCAAAACTACCTATAGCCTGGCTCATTATGTAACCATCTTGTAAGTATGCATATCCTATTGTGTTATCATTCATTTTAAATAAATCTACTATATAACTTGAACTTAAATTTTTCCCTGTATACTCATTAAATCTATTCACAAAAAAGTCTACATTTAATACTCCGTATAATTCAACAAAACTATTTAAATAATTTTCAAGTTCATCAGCCTCTTCAGCTCCGCTATGTATATCTGTCATATCAACAGTTTTTATAACTTCTATAACCTCATCTGCCATTACCATTTTCATTCTGTTATCTTCTATATAGATAAATGCTAATGCTGTAACAAATAAATTTAAATAATCTGGTAGATTGTAATTTGTTATATCTTCAACTTTATTTTCCATAAGTTTTTCTATTAATTCAAAATCCTTACCATTTAAAGCATCAAGAGTTGCAACTAATGCCTTTTCAGTAATAAATGCTTCATAGAATTTATCTATTAAATCACCTTTTTTAAGTTTACTAAGACCTTTTAAACCATAGTTCTTTGAATATGCTTCTATCTTATCTTTTGTTAAATCATTTAAACATGCTTTAAAATCATTTTTTATAGGCTTGTTTACTCCAAGCTTTTTATTTACTTCATAATTATTCATAATACTTCTCTCCTTGATAATTGATATACTCAATTATTATTATCCTCATAATTATAACATTTTACTACTTAAATGCTACTTCTAGCAAATTATAACCCTTTTTAGCTAAAATAAAACTATATTATCTAAAAATAGAGACAAAAAAGGTTATACTCGCTCATTTATGAACTAATATAACCTTTTACTTTTACTCTTTTTCTTTTTTCTTCTTAATTAAAACAACTGCTAAAATTGCAATTAATGCTATTGATGATGAAAGTATAATTAATACAAAACTATTATCTGAAATATCTGCTACCGTATCTTGGTCCTCTTCTCCATTCCCATCAAGTTCTAAATCACTTGCAAGTTGTGTTACAAGAGAATTATCATAATCTGCACCAAACTCCCAGAACATAGTTCCACCAAGATTATTTTCTTTCACATAATTAGTCTTTGCACTTATTCCTTTTTCATCTATATAACTTAAAACAAACTCATCTTTACCATCAATCTCTGTTGTAATATATGATGAGCCTGCTTTCTCATCCCAATTCTTTTTAAAACCATTTTTATCTTCTAATAAATTAGTTACTTTTTTAAGCACTCTATCTTTAGATTCATAAAAATTAACTTCTGTAAGTTTAGTTTCTATTTCTTTATATTTATTACTACTAGCCACAACAGCTGGTATAGGTGCTGCAAAAGCAATTCCTACATTTATCTTTTCTGGTGGACATCCAGCCTCTACATAGCGCTGAACTCCTTTATCAACCCAATAACCATCTGTATTATTTGGTGTCCATTTCTCTGATTTATTTATAGCAGAACCAAAATAATTTGAATCGTATTGGAAATCATAAGTCATTATGTTTATATAATCTAAAATATCTACAACTGCCTTAAATTCAGTCCAATCAGTAGTAAAACTAAAATTAGCCGAACCTGCAATAGTAAGTAACTTATCATCACCAATAGCGGCTCTAACTTCTTTTAACATCAATGTAAAATTAGTCTTATCCTCTGGTTGTGATTTAATAGCACCCCATCCACCATTAACAGGATACTCCCAATCAAGGTCTATTCCATCAAGTTTATAAGTATCTATAACATCCCTACAAGACTTAGCAAAGGCTTCTCTAGCCTCTTCTGTAGCTGCCATATCAGAAAACCCTCTAGCATCCCAACCACCAACAGATAAAAGAACTTTCAAATCTGGATTTTTAGCCTTTAACTCATTTACTCTAGATAAATCTAAATGTACTTTTTCAGGTAAGTAAATAGTATGAAGTTTGCCCTTTGGAACTGGCTCTGGTGTTCTAGCATCTGGATTCTTAGATGTTCCATAGATTTTTCCTGTATCTGGATTAATACCTTGATACTCATTATTATAAATTAATCCAAAAGAATAATTTAAATGTGTAATCTTAGTAACATCAATTTTATCAATATCAGAACCTCTTTGAAAAACATATCCCACACTGCGATACTCTTTAGGTTTCTCTAAAGCTCTTATTGGCTGTGAAAAAAAAGAAATGATAAGTGTTAATACTAGAAATGATAAAGCAAAACCTTTTGATAAATGTTTTTTCATAATAAATAAACACTCCTACTCTATAAGATTATGCTATATATATATTAATTTTGAAAACGGTTTATTACATCCTTTATATAAATAACTTTATCATATTTTAAATTTTCCCCCTCAAAAACTCACTTTAAATTCACATTAAATCAAATATATTTCACATTGAAATGTTATTATTCTTTTAGAAAACTTTAAGGTGGTAAACATGATTAGTATTATAAATTTTTTAAAAAATCAAAATAAAATACTTCTAGCACTTATTATTAGTCTTATTCAACTTGGTATATTTATACTTAGCAAAAGTTATATACTATATCTTTTAGTTGGGATAGTATTTATCTTAAGTGAAAATTTCCTCATAATAAAAAATAAAGTATATGAAATCAAAAATAACCTAATAAATAGAAGCAATGAACTAGATTCCTCAAACATAAAATTTCAATTTGATAGAACTAAACAATTTGAAATAATAAAAAAAGCTAGTGAACTTTCACTAGACTATACTGATACTATAATTATCTCAATAACTGTAGGGCTCCATGCCTCACTCTTATATTCTAACTACAATATTATTCTATCAAGTTTTACAAATATCCTTAAAAATATATATGAAGTTATTATTCAAAAAGCAGAACTTTTAAACTCAAAATTCAAAATAAACTCTACTATTATAAAAGTTTTTATATTAACAATACTAGCAATTATAATTTATTCTATTACGTCACTTGTACTATCCAATTTTTTGAACTACTTTATAAAAAATTGGATAGGTCCCAAATATATATTAAAAAACTCTGTAGTATCTATTCTAATATTAGACTTTTGTTTTGCAGGAATACTTTTTGCAATAATAAAAAATAAAAAACTATTAAAGCTATCAAAAAACAAAAAAACAGCCCCCCTACTTACCCTAGTTATTAATATTATAACTTCTCTAATTCTTTCTATACTCTTTGGAATAATTGGTGTTATCTTGGGTAGTATACTAAGTAAAGCTATACTTAATATTGGATATGAACTTCTTGAAGTTTATCAAATACATATTAAAAAGATAAGTTAATATACTATAGAATTATTTTTTAATATTTGTAACTAAATAATTTTTTATTTAAGTATACATATATATTTAGATAAAAAATATAATATTTCATATATATATATATGAAAATCAATTAAAAATTTAAATTTTTTAAAAGTTAATAATAGGTAATTTGACTATTATATGTAAATATTGATATAATAAAAAAATAGACACAACCTAAATAATCTTATTTATAATGATTATGCTAAATACTATGAAGAGAACTAGTAGAAGTATCTAAACTTAACAGAAAATTGCCGGTTGATGAGAGGCTAAAGATATTTACTTTGAATACATCTTGGAGTTTGAGATTGAATTTTTATCCTTTAGATAAAATGTAGGTCTTATCGATTAAGTCGCGTTAAAGACTTTTAATGAGTTAGTATGTATTTTTACCTACTATAAATTAAGGTGGTACCACGTGAGTAATCTCGTCCTTTTTACGGATGGGATTTTTTTGCGTAAAAAAATATTCAAAATAAAATTTTAATGGAGGTTTTTTATTATGGAAAGAAATGTTTTAGATGTTCTTAAAGAAAGAGGTTATATCAAACAATTTACACACGAAGATGAAACAAGAGATTTACTCGGAAAGGAAAAAATAACTTTTTATATTGGATTCGATCCAACTGCTGATAGCCTACATGTAGGTCATTTTATAGCTCTTATGTTTATGTCTCATATGCAGCAACATGGCATACCCATCAACCTTAAAATTGAAATAAATGGATATTGAAAAGCTTATGACTTA
>NZ_CAMQZG010000085.1 GCF_947039605.1 uncultured Clostridium sp. | reverse complement strand
TTATAAGCCTTTAGCATACTTTCACCTCCTTATTTTTCACCTTGAGTTTCTATATCATGATTCCATTCCTCCAAAGTTATTAGATATTTAGGTGCTATATTTTCAAATATTTCTTTCAATCTTTTAGATATATCATCATCAATAACCTTTCTTCGGTATTTAACAACCAGTACAAGATGATAATTCAATCTAAATACTGAATGATTATTTGTATAAAAGTCCAAGCTATCACCTCATTATTATTATTACTACTGATGAAATATTAACAAAAACAAAAAGCATAGTCAACAGGAAATATTTATCGTGTTGCTACGCCTTCGTCGATTCATCTCACCACTTAGCTAAAGCTTGAAGTGGGAGAATTCTCTCAAATTAAGTTAAATTTGTTATATATACCTCATCTAATATTCTTTTCATTGCATGTCCTATTAAACCTATAAAATCAAAACTAACTTTCCCAATATATGTTTTATAAATTACTCCTAATATAAAATTAAAACCTATTTTCAACTCTTCACCTATGTATGTTTTTGCTATTAAAACTAGCAATATACCCACTATATAACTTGTAATACCTGCTTTTAATGTATCTTTTAAAATTTGAATTATAGATTGTTTAAAAGTTTTTTTATGACTTGCTAAGTCTACTAGATTACTACCTATACTAAACCCTGCTCCAAATGCTAATCCATTTTTTATACTACTAAGCTTAAATTTAGAGAATATACTTGTATTACTTTTTAATAAATTATGTGGTTTAACAACTTCAACCTCTTCATTATTATTTTAAACTTCTATTTTTTCTAAATTTAAATTTGTCATATCAATTTCTTCTTCGTTTATATTTTCTTCTTCGTTTATATTTTCTTTTTCTACATTATTTGAATTTGATTTATAAGTATTATTTATTATATAAATTATTGATAAGAACTTAGGAAATAAAGCTACCCCTATTACTAACATAAGTCCTCCTACTATAATCATAACCCCCGCAACAAACACTAAAGCAATTATTGGGTCTACAAATATCATAAACACTCCAAAAAATATTCCAATTACAATGACTCCACCTAAAAGTGAAACTGGAAGCATTATCAATGCTGTTCTTAAAAACACTTTAAAGTTTTTAAATAAACATCCCCATGACTTTGTTATTGATTCTTTAAAAGTCCCACCATCACAAAGTATACAAACCCCTATAATACCTTGAATATATATTATGATTGATACAATTACTATAAATGTAGCAATTCCACCTAATACAGCTAATGAACCCACACTCACCTCTGGCATTGTAAACATTAAATATATAAGTGGTAATAACATCATAACTAAAACTATTTGTCCTATTATTTTATTAATTGCAAATACACCTATGGCACCTGATAATTGCTTTGAGCTTGGTAAACTAGCCTTATATGATGCATTTGTTTTTTTATTTATTATGTGTTTAATTATCATAATAGTTGTTGGTATTATGATAGCCCCACCTACTATATTTACTGACATCATTCCATATATATTTCCACCTAATATAGAATTGAAAATAAGTCCTATCACAACTTGTATTGTTATTCCTATAGCTAAAAATCCATAAACATTACTTTTGAACCCCTTAATAGATTCACCTGCTTGTTTTTTTATCACTTTGTATTCCAAAAATTTCATCCCCCTGTTTTCTTTTGTTTTTCTTTATTATCTACCTATAACTATGGAATATCACCTTTTTTTACCAAACATTAATAAATCTTACTAAAACTTAATCATCTTTACATTTAAAAAGACACTCCAAAGTTCTTGCAGTGTCCTAAATTTTTATTATATTTTTATACTTTCATTTATTTTATACTTTTTGACCCATTCACACTCTGGCTTTTCAGTTCTATATATATTTATAGCCCTTGCCATGCATCCATTACAGACCTCTTTTTTCTCACAATTTTTGCAAGTATCTAAATTAACTGATGGTGCTATTGCAAATCTAAAATTATCTAACTTTTTCTTTGAAAATATATCCAAATAATTATCAGTATCGATATTTCCTACAATACCTTCATCATTTAAAAATAGACATACTCTAACATTTCCTGATGCTCCATTTATAGCAAATGTTCTCCACCCTGCTCCACAGTTTAATTCCTTGTTAGCTATAACTGCTTCTATAGTTTTATAATTTGCTAAAAATAATTTATCATCTTTATATTTTTCAAGTTTTCCTACTAATATTTCTTTCAAAGTACTTTCACCTTTGTTACACCCTTTACAACTTGCTCTTCCAAAAGAAGAAACTGTAGATGTTGCAAAAGAATCTACATTTATTGCCTTACAAAGTTTAAAAACTTCCTCTATATCATCTACATTGTCATATGTCACAGTACTAGCTACTCTTACAATAGCTCCATATTTTTTTAAATACTTCACAGCATTAACAGCTCTATCAAATGAACCTTTCATATTTCTAAATTCATCATGATATTCTTTTATGCCATCTATACTTATTTGTACTGCCATATTATCAAAACTTGCTATATATTTTGCAAGCTCTTCATCATTTCCAATAATGTATCCATTACTTATGACTGCAACTAAATTAAACTTATCTGCTGCAAACTTTAAAACCTCTTTAAAATTCGGATGTGTTGTGCACTCTCCACCTGTTATCTCTAGTACCTTAACTCCGTTATCCCAGAGTTTATTCATTAGTTCTATCATAGCCTTATAGCTTCTTTTCTCTAATTTCTCTGGTGATGCACTAACATAGCAATGCTTACACCTAAAATTACAGTAGTCTGTTATCTCTATACTTGTATGAAGAGGATTATAACTTTCAAAATTTCCTGTTAAAAAAAGTCTATCACTACATTCTTCTTCACTATCTTTAAATTCTATAACCTTGATACCTACAAGCCCTTTTGCCCCATTATCTGCAAGTAATGAAAATGGAATTCTAAGCTTTGATATTATTTCTCCATGAGTTGTTTTACCATCACAAAGACATAAATATCTAGCCATTAATGGATTTACTTTCCATTGCTCAAAAATACTAAGACCAAGCTTACTTTTTCCTACTGTATTATCTTTCACTATATGAAACAAACTACAATCCTTTGCTGTTAGGTGGAGTTGATAATTGTAGTTTATAATTGGATACTTATTTTTCATTATGGTTGCGGTATATTAGGTGCAAAAGCTGCAAAGGCACCTGCTATTGATAAGGCTGCATCAACAGCTACTAAAGCTACTGCGGCTGCTCCAAAATTTAATCCACCACACAATGCACATGCTCCACAAGCTCCACAGCCCCCACATACACCGCATACTGAACAGTTAGCTCCAAGAGCTGCTTTTATTGGCTCTGGAATTATTGTTGTTCCAAGACTTCCAAAATCTAAAACACAATTATATCCCTATTGCTTGAGTACAATTTATTTCTAAAAGTGGTGTGCTAGAAAAGAGTATATATATAAAACCTTAACCATTTGTAACATCATATTTATAGTTATATCCCCAAACTTAAAATGTGTAAGCTCATGTAAAAATACAAACTCAATTAATTAATTTTAATAAAAAAAGGTTTTTCCTCCCTACTTATCGAAATATAACATATAACATATTTTTACATTAAGAGGTGGCAAATGCTTTATAAAAAACTCGATATAAATAATTTAATGTCAATTTATAAAAATCAACAAATAACTATGGAAGCTATAATGTTACTTCCTAAAATGAGTATATATCTACCAACCTATTATATGATTCCTTTCACTGCTGATAATGGTCTTAATGTTTTTTACAATAATGGACTTGCTATTACAGTATTCAAAATTTATAAGACTAATAATTCTTCACTTCTAAAGTGTGATATGTTTAATGGTTTTTGGGATCTTTCTGATCGAAGTGATAAAATTAATTTTAAAGATACTTTATATAAAGGTGAACTTCCATTTATAGAAGTTAAGAGAACTATTGAACTACAATTAGAAAACTTAATAATTTTTGAAATGGGTTCAAGAAAAGCTGATAAAGATTTTACAAATTTACTTGCTAGTAATATTAGACTTTTAAAAGAATCTATTTCTGACTATTATTCTATAGCAAAAAGAGACTGTATCTATTAGTTAACTACTATACAATCTCTTCTCTTTTACTTTGCTCTAAAAATTTCTTTAAAGTACTTTCTTCTACTTATAAAGTAGAAAATAGTTTGAATTATAATTCCTACAAATAATACTGCTAGGAATCCACTAACTAAAACAGATTTTAATGTTTCATCTGCAATATTAGAACTCATAAGCATTAGATAATAATACCCCATAATTCCACCCATAAATATTGGTACAAAGAATATTATAAGCATTTCTTTGCTAAGAACTTTTTTAATTTCCTTAGTTGTTGAACCTATTCTCTCTAATGATTTAATTCTATCTGCCTCTTCATCTATGTCTGCAATTATTTTATAGTATAAAACTATCCCATTAGCACCAAGGAATAAAAGTCCTATGAATACTAATATAAAGTATAATATTCCACTTTCTTTTAATCCATCTTCAACTTCCGCTTCTATATATAAGGGCTGAGCTCTTTCTTTTTCATATGAATCTTCGCTAAAAGCCTCATTACCAACCCAGTACATATCATCAAGTCCATTTATTTCTTTTAATTCAGATTTTAATACATCATATAATTTTTCTAGATTCTGCCCATTAATAAGATGCTTATATCATCTTCAATTAATAATACTTTCATTCTACACTTAATTTTACAATATTTACTAATTTTAATTTTATCAATAGTTAAATTTTTTTACTATTGATATAAAGTTAAATAAAAAAAGAATTTTTGCATTACTACAAAAATTCTTTTATATCTTTTATCTATTTACTTTTTGGTTTTATTGCAAGTGATATAGCTGAAAATATAGCTATTATAGCACTACCAATTAAAAGACCCTTTCTTTTAATTTCAATAATTGAATTAAGCTCATTTTGTGCATCATCACTGTTTTGCTCACTATTTCCTGCTGTACTTTGCACAATACTTTGCTTTGCTTTTGCTTTACTAGTTTCTTGTTTCTTACTTGTATTTACTTCTGGTTTAATCTCATTTACACTATTTTTATTTATATCCTGTAAATCCACCTTTTTAGAAATAATATTACTTGTATTTACTGAAACTACACCAACTTCATGTATTATATTTTTGTTTTTTATCTTACTATTTCTCTTTTTAACACTTTCATCTCTGTTATCTTCTTTTCTACTACATTTTAATGCACTATTTTCAGATATTACATCTACATTAACCTTAGTGCATTTATCCGTACAATTACCACCTAATTTATCATTTTCACTATTTACTGTTTCATCAGATTTAATTACTGGTTTCTCTGGTTCTGGTTTTACATCCGGCTTGATTATTGGTTTCTCCGGCTCTGGTTTTACATCCGGCTTGATTATTGGTTTCTCCGGCTCTGGTTTTATATCCGGCTTGATTATTGGTTTCTCCGGCTCTAGTTTTATATCCGGCTTGATTATTGGTTTCTCCGGCTCTAGTTTTATATCCGGCTT
>NZ_CAMQZG010000084.1 GCF_947039605.1 uncultured Clostridium sp. | reverse complement strand
TGTTTATGTTAATCAACTCCTTTGAGTATATATCAACATATTTAAACACATTTGTCTATAAATTTACTAACTATTAGTTTACTCCTAAATTTTATTGTTGTATCTAGCAAAAAACTAAATACTTATATCCTTCAAACTTAGTATGTGTAAAATTTAAAATAATATACAAAAAAAAGCTATGAAAGAAAACTTTTCCTTCATAGCATAAAATTTAGTAATTTTTCATTTCTCTAAGAGTTGATGGACAAACTCCATAGTACTTCTTAAACTTTCTATAGAAGTAACTTGTATCTGTATAACCAACCTCTTTAGCAATATTATTTATCTTCATATTTGTATTTAAAATAAGTTCTTTCGCTTTCGTATTTTTAATTTTGTTAAGATATTCTGAAAAGGAAACCCCAACTTCCTTAGAGAAGATTTGCCCAAGATAAGAACTATTTATTCTATACTTAGCTGCAAGAGTTTTTAAACTTAACTCTTCCTTATATTCCTCATTTATAACTTTAACCACCTGCTGAACAACAGGACTATAAACCTGAATATTATCACTTATAACTTTTATAAGTTCTTCAAGTTCTGTTACAAGGAACTTCTCTATATTTTCTCTTGTATCTTCACTACAAAGATCAACTATTGCACTACTTAGACTTTCTCTACCATACTTATTTTCTAAATTAAACTCTCTTAAAATATCATCAATAAGTATAACCACTTTGATAGATAAATCATATATGTGCTTTGGTGTTAAACTTTTATTTCTAAACACCTCTAAGATATATTCTTTAACCGCATCTTTATTTTTTTCTATAACAAATTTATTAATTGATTCAATTTCTTTCTTAAAATCTAAACTCTCAAAATCTGAAATATCAATATCTTCACTAAATAGTACCTTGTCATACCCTTCAACAAGAACATACTTTTTAGCATTTCTACTCTCTCTAAAACTTTGAGGCATTTCTTTAAAGTCTGTAACCACTGAACCCACAGATATAAATATATCTGTACCTAGTTCATCTTTTACAGTATCTTTTATAATTTTATAGAACTCTCTAATTCCTTGCTCTGAGTTTTGCTGTTCAAAACTATTAATTAATATAATAGTTCCATCATGATTTGGTACTATTTCAAATGTACTCAAAACATTTTCTTTTATACAAGAAATAACTTCATCAATATTTGCTGCACCGTGAAGAATATTAGCAACTCTATAAGCCTGTCCATCAAATCTAATTTTCATTATTGATGCAAACTCAATGAGCTCCTCAACATTAATTTTTGAATTTATAAAATCAATTATTTTACCATTCTTTATAACAAGGTTTTGTTCTCGCTTCTTTCCATTATTGATATCATCAACTATAGATTTTAAAGTACTCTCAAGTTCTTCCTCATCAACAGGTTTTAAAAGATATGACTTAACCCCAAGTTCTATAGCCTTCTTAGCATATGAAAAAGTATCATATCCACTTAAAACTATAAACCTTACATCATCATTAATCTCTTTTAAACTTTTTAAAAGTTCAAGACCTGTAACTCTTGGCATATTGATATCAGTAACAACTATATCAACTGGATTTTTTTTAAATCTTTCTATAGCTTGCATACCATCATTTGCTGTTACAACAACTTCAAGCCCAAGTTCATCCCACTCAATTATATGTTTTAGCCCTTCAACAATTAGATTTTCATCATCAACTAACATAACCTTTAACATAAACCTTCCCCCTTGTTTATTGGAATCTTTATAAGAACTGTTGTCCCAACTTCAACTCCCTCAATATAAGTAACTCCATATTTATCACCATAAATATTTTTAATTCTTTGATTTACGTTTACTATCCCAATAGAATCACTCTGTAAATTCTTATCGCTTAATTTAGTTTTTATCTGTTCTAATTTTTCAGTGGAAATTCCTATACCATTGTCTATTATATAAATGTTGATGTCATTCCCCTGTGACTCTATTCTTATATCTAATTTATTATCGCTATCTGCAAGCCTTACTCCATGAACAACATAATTTTCTATTATTGGTTGTAAAACAAACTTTATTATGTTATTTTCTAGCAATTCTTGGTCGCAATTTATCTCATAATTGAACTTTTCTTGGTATCTAAACTTAAATAACTCTAAATACTTTTTACAGTAATCAAGTTCTGTCTTAATTGTTATAATATCTTTTTCCTTCAGCTGACTTCTAAATAAAACTGCTAGATTATAAAGCATTTTTCCAACTTCTTTGTCCCCATTACAAATGGCTTTCATCCTTATAACCTCTAAAGTATTATAAAGAAAATGTGGATTAATCTGACTCTGAAGATGCTTCATCTCAGCATTCTTTTGATTTATCTCTGCAAGGTAACTCCTTTTAATATATCTATCAAGTTCCTCACACATTTCATTAAAACTATCTCCTATATAACTTAATTCATCATTTTCATTATTGGTCTTAATTCTAACTGTTAAATCTCCACTTTGAACTTTTCCCATAGCATCCACAGTATTTTCTAATCTACTATTAAGCTTTTTGATTTTTAAATATATAATTCCTTCTGCAATAGCAAAAACAAGCATATCTATAAGTGCTAGTGCTATACAAAAATCAATTGGTAACATAGTTAAACTCATTTTAGAAACTTTTCCAACAACTATAATTTCATTATTAATATAACTTAAATTATGATAATCTCCAGCTTTTTTAATAAATACCGACTTATTATCTAAGTCTTCTGAAAAATTTTCAAACCAAGTTTCATCATAAATCCCACCAGAATCATAAATTAAATTATTCATCTTATCAATTATAAAAACATCATTATACATTTCATGTTTTTTAATAATTTCTCTGAAATCACTAAGCTTGTATGTAACTAGCATAAGCCCTTTTTCTTCTAGGTTTGTTGTATCATTAATTTTTATTACATGTGTTATACTATTATTCCCACTTATAACGTTTTCTTCCTTAATCTTATCGTAATCATCAACTGCTCTAAAATCAATTTGTGTATTTCTATTAAAAATACGAGCTTCTTTTTTCACTTTAGAAATTGTTGTTATATTACTAAGAGTTGGATAAGTCTCAAAACTTCTTTTAACTAAGGTTTCTGTCCCATTATAAAAAGCCCCTGGACTTTCAACGATTGCATCTAGCTTTTGTTTTTTGTATTCATTGAAATCTAACTCTAGGAATTTTAGCAAGTCTAAAATATTTTCTCTATATGTATAAATTCCATCTGTTATCATACCTGTAGCTACAAATTGATTATCTATATTTGATGATACTGCATTTACTAATTGCTGGTTCACATACATCTTATTCTCTTTTGTCAGATCCATTGAATAGTTTAAAAAATATAAATCCAATAAAGCAATCAAAAGAATAATAACTGCTGTATAAACAACAAATAATTTTTTATAAATAATTCTCCCCTTTTTATCCATTTTTCCCCCTCAAAAGTACAAACCTAGAATAAGTAATATATTTCTGATTTTTGTCAGATTGACAATAGAAACAGTTTTCAATATACTTTATTTTACTATATTTAAATAATTTTGTCTTTTTTGAAAGGGGTATACAAAATGACTAATATTATCAATGTTGAGAAAATATTAACTTTCTTTAATTATATTTTTTGGTTTTTGACTTTAAATATCTTATTTCTTGTGGTTAACACTCCATTAGTTTTATTTTTACTTTTTGTAGGTATTAGTAGAATTGGAACTTACCTACCGCTATTTTTACTTTGTGCAATTCCATTTGCAGTTTCATTCACATCACTTTTATATTGCATGGATAAACTCCTTAAGAATGGCGAAGTCGAGCCTTTTAAAGACTTTAAAAGAGCATATAAATCTAACTTTAAAAATGCAACTTTAATATGGATTGTAGAACTTATTACAATCTTTATACTATATACAAACATTAAATTTTTCTCACAAGTGAATGGTAGTATACTATTTACAGGGATATTTACAGGGCTTTTATTTGTGCTACTATTTATTACACCACACATATTTACCCTTACGAGTAAATTTTCAATGAATATTTTAAGTACAGTAAAATCAGCTAGTATTCTTACTATCACAAGACCAATAATTACTATAAGTAATATACTTTGTCTTTTAGCAACACTTGTTCTGTTTGAAATAAATCCAGCAACAACTGTTTTATTTATAGGTAGTGTTGCAACATTTCTTATGGCATTTGCAAACAAAACTTTAGTAAAAGAACTTGAAGAAAAAGCTAATATTTAGTGTAAAAAGTTTTAATATATAAAAATTATTCTAGTTAAATCCTCCTAACTATTTAAAGGTTTTCAGTTATGGTTTAAAATCAAATCAACTGATACTAAGTTAGGGGGATTTTTAATTATGACTACAGAAATGAAACTTGAAACTTTAAAAGAACTTATAAAAAATATAGGTGTAGAGCTTTCAAATAAAATAGAAGATGATAAATTAAAAGAAATATTTTATAGATGTTTTATAGATACAATGGAAACGACTGTTATACTTCCAGATGAAAATGATGCTTTTATTATTACAGGTGATATTCCTGCAATGTGGCTTAGAGATTCAACTTCTCAAATAGAACATTACCTTCCATTTGCAAATGAATACCCATTAATCAGAGATATATTTAAAGGTCTTATAAATAGACAAATGAAATGTATTCAAATAGACCCTTATGCAAATGCTTTTAATAAAACTGCTAATGGGCAAAAGTGGGATAATGATATAACAAAAGATAGTCCTTGGGTTTGGGAGCGAAAATATGAGATAGATTCACTTTGCTACCCTGTTAGACTTATCTATAAATATTGGAGAAAAACTGGAGATACTTCTATCTTCACAGAAAATGTGAAAAAGAACTTTACTACAATAGTAGAACTTTGGGAAACTGAGCAATATCACTTTGAAAAATCTGATTACTCATTCCAAAGATTAAACTGCTCTAAAACAGACACGCTTTGTAATAATGGTCTTGGAAATCCAGTTACATATACTGGTATGACTTGGTCTGGGTTTAGACCAAGCGATGATGCTTGTCAATACGGGTATCTTGTACCAGCAAATATGTTTGCATCTGTTTCACTATCTCAAATATCTGAAATATCAAAAGAAATTTATTCAGATATAGAATTTGCCAACAGAGCGAATAAACTTAAAATTGAAATTGATAATGCTATAGAAAAATATGCAATAGTAGAAAATCCTGAGTTTGGTAAAATCTATGCTTATGAAGTTGATGGACTTGGAAATTATAACTTCATGGATGATGCTAATGTGCCAAGTCTTCTTTCTATACCATACATTGGTTATAGAAAGATAGAAGATGCCATATATCAAAATACAAGAAAATTTATTCTTAGCAAAAATAATCCTCACTATTACGAAGGAAAAGTGGCTAAGGGTATAGGCAGTCCACATACTCCAAAAGAATATATTTGGCATATTGCACTAGCAATGCAAGGATTAACAACTCATGATAAAACTGAAATAGCTTCTCTTATGGAAACACTAAAAAATACAGATGCAGATACACACTATATGCACGAAGGTTTCCACTGTGATGATGCAAGTAAATTTACAAGAGATTGGTTTGCTTGGTCAAACTCACTTTTTGCAGATTTTATATACAAGCAATTTATAAAAAAATAAATATTCAAAACTGTTTCAA
>NZ_CAMQZG010000083.1 GCF_947039605.1 uncultured Clostridium sp. | reverse complement strand
ATTGAAAAAGGTACATTTCTATATTTTAGAAATGTACCTTTTGTCTACAATCTGACTCCTAGATTTTAATATCTAGGAGTTTTTTTTATTGTTTATTTACCATCCATGAAAGTTACACTACCATCAAGATTATAATACGCACCAACAACATCAACTTTACCTTCAGCCATTTTTTCTTTGACAATAGGATCTAGTTTAACGACATTAACCATATTGGCAATGTTTTTATTTATTGCGTCATTTATTGATTCATTTGCATTTATTGCAGGAGCTATTTCTTTTACTATTGCTTCAATATTTCCTTTTACTTTTTCACCTTTAATAATATCGTTATAAGCAGCTGTTACAGCACCACAGTTTTGGTGACCCATAACAACTATTAGAGGACATTGAAGATGATCTACTGCATATTCTATTGAACCCATAGCATCTTGATCAACTACATTTCCAGCAAGTCTTACATCAAAAAGTTCACCAAGACCAGCATTAAATACAAGAGATGGTGTTACTCTTGAGTCAGAACATGATACAAGAGTTGCATATGGATGTTGACCATTTTTTAGAAGTTCTCTTCGCTCAGAACTTATATTTACAAGCTCTGAATCATTTTTTATAAATCTTTGGTTACCTTCTTTTAAGAAGTTTATAGCTTGAGTTGAGTTTTGCACTGTTGTATCAACTGTGATATTTTTACTTATAGAATTTGTCACAGTTGGTGGAGTTGGAGCCGGTGGGTTTGGTGCTGTGACTTTTGGGGTACTACAAGCTGTAAGTCCCATACATGATATTAAAATTAGTCCAATTGCAATTTTTTTCATTAGTATTCCTCCAAAAAATAAAATATAATTTCTATACTAATAGTAATTACCATTTTTAAAAATATTATGCTATGAATATGTGTTTTGAATTATTTTATAGTATAATATAGAAGTTAATTAGTTAAATATTAAATTACATATATAAAATTTATTCAGATTAAGGAGAGTATAAATGGCAAAGATTATTGTAGTAGGAGCAGGCCCAGCTGGTATAATGGCAGCACTTAGCGCAGCTAAAACTAATGAGGTTACTCTAGTAGAAAGAAATAATAAGATTGGTGCAAAACTTAAATTAACAGGAGGGGGAAGATGCAATATCACTAATAATAGAGATATTGAAGAATTTTTCCCAAAAGTAGTTACTAATAGTAAGTTTTTATATAGTGCTTTTTATACTTTCTCAAATTTAGATGTTATGGATTACTTTGCAAGCAAAGGTTTAACATATAAAGTTGAATATGACCAAAAAGTATTTACAGAAAGTGATAAAGCAGACGAAGTTATAGAAATATTTGAAAAAGATTTAAAAGAGAGTGGAATTCAAATTCTTTTTAATTCAAAAGTTGAAGATTTAGTTGTTGAAAATTCTATTATAAAAGGTGTTAAACTTAATAGTGGAAATATTCTTTATGCAGATAAAGTAATAGTTACAACTGGTGGAAAAAGTTATCCAAAGACTGGATCCGATGGAAGTATGCATGAGATATTAAAAAATTATGGGCATACAATAAAGCCATTACATGCAGCACTTATACCTCTTGTAATAAAAGAAGAGTTTGTTAAAAGTCTTCAGGGTGTTGCAATGAAAGAAGTTGTAGTTACATCTAAAATAAAGAAGAAAAAGTTTGAGCAAGTAGGAGATATGATATTTACTCATTTTGGTGTTTCAGGACCATCTATATTAAAAATATCATCATATGTAAATAAAGCACTTGTAAATGGTGAAGAAGTTGAGATATTCCTTGATTTTTTAGCTGATAAGAGTAAAGATGAGATATCAGAATTATTAAGAAGTAATCCAAATAAGAATGTAATGAATAATCTTAAAGGGTTATTACCTCAAAATTTTATAAAAGAGATTATGACTATGCTTGGTCTAACAGAGGTGAAGGCACATGAACTTAAAAAAGAAGATGAACTTAAAATTATTGGGTATTTTAAAGAAATGAAACTTACAGTAAGAGATATGATTACAATAGCAGGCGCACAAGTTACAAGTGGTGGCGTTGCTGTTAAGGAAATTAATGCTTCTACAATGGAGTCAAAGATAATTAGTGGTTTATATTTTGCAGGGGAAGTTATTGATATTGATGCTGAAACTGGTGGGTATAATCTTCAGATAGCTTATTCTACTGGGCATTTAGCGGGTAGTGATTATTAATATAAAACTAAAAAAGAGAACTTCTGTTTAATTACAGAGGTTCTCTTTTTAGTTGATTTTTATAAGGGTTAGTGATGCACATATTCCAGTGTTAATGAGTATTGCATTGCTTGTAGAAAGTTTTAATTTTAAAATCATATTATCCTCGTTAACATTTATTAAAGTACTTGCAGATGTTGGAGAATCAGATGATGAAATTTGAATTTTACTAATAGGAATAGATAATCCATCAAGTTCAAGTTCTACAGTACTAAAAGGCTCACTTCTGCAATTTATAAAGTAATCAACTTTATAAAGTCCTTTATTTAGAAGAAAGATACCATCTTTACTTATATTTAAGTTAGTTCTAGTAGCATTACTTTCTAAGTTGAATTTTACATATGCTTCTAAATTGTTTTTTAGTAAATCTCCACTTGTTGAAATGAAATTTCCACATGCAACAACTTGATTAGAAATTAGTGTTGGATTTGGTATTTTAGGTGCTAATGGAACTTCAGGTGGTATTGGTTCTATATTTGTATTTTCTTCTAATATTGGAGTTTCTGTATTAATTAAGTTGTTGTAATCAATACTTGTTTTTTCTATATTTGGTGGAAAAGCTAAACTATTTTGGCTATAATCTGTTCTGTCAGAATTATAATCATATTGTGAATTTTGATGAGTATTTGGATTGTAAGGATTATTTTGATAACTATTATTATTATTATTATTATTATTATTATTATTATTGTCATTATGATGAGCAGTGTGGTATTGATGATGCTGTTGTGAGGAGGGGTTAACAACAGAACGCTCAGAGCATTTTTTGACAGTAGACATATTTTTATTATGAGAAAGTACATGCCCATAATTTGGACATTCACATTCATCATCTAGATAGATTTCTAAAAAAGGTTTTTTATTTATTGTATTTGAAATATATAAAAGACTAGTTTCTGTGAGTCCAACTAAAGTCATTCCAAAAATAGAAACTCTATTCTTAACCCAAAATTCTAAAATTTTAGAAACATCAATCATTATATAGTTTCCGTGAAAGTCAGAGCCTATTTTAGAAAAATGAGCTTCTTGAAAAAATTTTGGTGCAGTTTCCCATGTTACGGTATTAGGATTATAACCCTCTAAGTTTCTAGCTATATTCATCATAAATGCTTCTATATTTAAATCTATCTTAGATTCTGTAAGGTAAATTACAAGATCTGCTCTATAGATTTTGAAATCAAAAATTCTTGGATTTAAATTAAATTCTACTAAACCTCTAAATTCATCCATTCCATATTGTCCCACTGTTATATTGTATGAACTATTAAGATTAGCATCAGCGTTTTTTTTGGATATGAATAAAGAGGATTTTGATGGTATTTTAAAGCTCTTCATATGTATTACCCCTTAAAAGTATATTCAAATATAATATATGAGTAATTATAAAAAAAAAGACCTTCTAAAATAGAGATTAATCTATTAATTTAGAAAGTCTTTTTCTTTGGATTTTATGTCAATTAAACTTAAATTATGGTGCTGGTGTTGTTTCTATTTCCATAGCATCTTCAAGTTTTAATTGAAGTAATAATTGGTTTCTTAAAACATTTTTAAGAGTACCGTTAACTGATTTGTTAACACTAAGTACATCTGCTGTAGTTACATCTGTAGGAGCAGCAATAGCATTTCCATCAGCATCTACAAGAGTTCCAAGGATGTATTGAATTTTTTCACCCTCAGCATTGATGATGTGTGAAAGACCGATTTCTTCCATAGCTATAGATGTGATTAATAAATTAACTGCATCTTCTTTAGTAATGCCTACTGTTGGGTTCATATCAGGAATTTTTGGTAATGACATAATAATACCTCCTAAGTATATTTATTTTATTTTGTTTTGCCTTATACTCAATTATATTCATGTTATAACTTTTTGATGCTTAAAATAAAAAAAATAATAAAAAAAATTTAACGATAAAATATTGCAAATAGTCCGTTTGAAATAAGAAAAATATGTACAGGATTTGGTAAGTTATAAATGGGCACAGATTTTAAAAATCTAATATTATGGTTAGTTATAAATATAGATTAATATGTGATTTTAAGAATAAATAAGGTGTCCTTGAAATACTAATATAGAAGGAGGTGATTCTTATGTCAATGCCCACTATACCAGATATTAATCCTGTAATAGGAATAACCGTTGATGATAGTATAAATATGTTAATAAGTTCTATTGCTTTAGAGGAAATAGGACTTTCACATATCATTAATGCTGAGGCAGAAAAGATACAATATGTATTAGGAACTTTAAATACAACACATGATACAGTAGGGTGTAAACAACATTCAGTTGATGATTTATTAAAAGTTAATAGGTCAATAGATAGAACGCTAAGAGAAGTTTTAAAAAACCAAATGATTCTTCATATGAAATTTGAGGATAGTATTGAGTTTTATTATAAAACAAGGACAACAGAGAATGCTAAGGGTATTAGAGTTGATGTTGAATATGGAAATTAAAAATTGTGGGGGATATGTATTATGAGTGTAGTTATGGAAGAAATATTAAAAAAAACTAGTGATTTAGCATCAATAAGTGTAGAAGATGCTTTAAAGGTAACTTGCAAGTCAATAGAAATTCATCAAATGAGTTCAGCGAATATTTTAAAGGCTCAAATGAAGAGGTTAGAAGTTATAACTGTGCTTATAGAAAATAATTATATATTTTCAGAAAATCCAGATTTAATAATAAGAGAAATAAATTCGGTAGTAAAATCTCTTATGGCTTATGAGTGTTTAATTGATAATAAATTAGATTCTGTAGAAAGGCTTTATAAAGAGTTTTATTAAGATGCATATAAGTATTTTAGTAAATGGAAGTAATGATTTATATTATTCTTTGAAAAAAAGTATTTCAGATTTGATTTCTAATTTAAAAGATATTAAAGGAGTAAGTATTTCAATTGTTTATACCTTTTTAATAGATGAAAAAAATATTTGGACATTTATAGAATCAGATAGTTTAAGTGATGAAGTAGGATATTTAGAGTATGAAGAGGGCATTCTAAGAAGAATGAAGTATCAGTTTAAAAATGAAAATACTAGCTTAGATATAAAAAGTGCAATTGCAAAAACATATAAACCAAATAAAAAAAATATTTTAATTATTTCAGGACATGGAGGTCCGTTTCAATGTATGTTAGATATGTCAAATAATATTGACAAATCTTTTAGTACATATGAACTTTGTAGTATTATAAATCAGTATGAATATGAAGTTGTATTTTTAGATATGTGTGCTATGAATTTTATAGAGGTTCTGTATGAGATTTTATATACTAAAAAAGTTAGTGGTATTATAACATATAAAGGACTTGCAGTATTTGAGGGACTAAATTATTTGGAGATTATAAAGGTTCTCAGAAATAGTGTGATAAACAAGGAAATTATAGACCGATTTGAGTATGCATTTATTTATATAAGTAGTGAATCTATTAATAATTTTAATGAATTAAAAAAAGTTAAAGATTCTTTAGTTAAAAAATGTGTTTTGGCTAAAAATCCAAACTTTAATACAGAGCTATTTAGAATAAGAGAGTTAATAGATAAGAGTGTTTATGAATCTAGAATGGCAAAAGAAATTCGAATAGAAAAATTGAATTATATAAAATATTATTTAGAAAGTGAAGTTGATAGGGCTATTTATTCTAAGTATTTATATTTAGAAAATAATTTATGGCGTCAATTTTTATTTATGGATGGTTTAAATGAAGAATATAAAAATTATATAGAGTTATCAAGGGAAAGTTTGAAAAATATTATTTCCTTGCATAATACAAATAAAAATAATGTAGAGTTAGACTATTTAATAGAATTATATTATAAGAATAAAAAAAGAAAGCAAGGATAAAATATCCTTGCTTTCAGATTGTAGACAAAAGGTACATTTCTAAAATATAGAAATGTACCTTTT
>NZ_CAMQZG010000082.1 GCF_947039605.1 uncultured Clostridium sp. | reverse complement strand
TTATAATTTGTTATATTATTCGTGTTTATGTCAATCAACTCCTTTGAGTATATATTAACACATTTAAACACATTTGGCTGTACATTTACTAACTATTAGTTTACTCCTCAAAAATTTGTCTAAAATTAGTTTGTCCAAACAATTATAAATTATTTAAAATTTCTAACAGCACTAGCAACATTCTTTTGAACTGATAAATCAAAAGCTTTTGGAATAATATAAGTTTCACTTAGGTCTTTATCAGAAATAGAATTAGCAATTGCATAGGCACAAGCAACTTTAATTTCATCTGTAATTTCAGGAAGTCTAGCATCAAGTGCACCTCTGAAAATTCCAGGGAAAGCAAGTACATTATTTATTTGATTAGGATAATCAGACCTACCAGTTCCAACAATTCTAGCACCAGCATCTAGTGCATCCTCTGGGAATATTTCAGGAGTTGGGTTCGCCATAGCAAAAACAATAGAATCTTTATTCATAGAAGAAACCATATCTTTAGAAACGATGTTTGGTGCAGATACTCCTATAAATACATCAGCATTTTTCATAGCATCAGATAAAAGACCAGTTTCTTTATTTGGATTTGTAAGACTAGATATTTCTGTGAAAGCAGGATTAGAATATTCTTCATTAGAAGTTAAAATTCCAGCCCTATCAACGACCACAATATTTTTTATTCCAGAAAGTAAAAGCAGTTTTGTAATTGCACAACCAGCAGAACCAGCACCATTTACCACAACTTTTATATCTAAAAGAGATTTACTAACTACCTTTAAAGCATTTAAAAGGCCAGCAAGAACAACTATAGCAGTACCATGTTGGTCATCATGAAAAACAGGTATATTAAGTTTTTCCTTAAGCTTTGCTTCTATTTCAAAACATCTAGGTGCGGCAATATCTTCAAGATTAATTCCACCAAAAGTAGGACTAATATTAACTATAGTACTCACAATTTCATCTACATCAGTAGTTGAAAGTATTATAGGAAAGGCATCAACATCTGCAAATTCTTTAAAAAGAACACACTTACCTTCCATAACAGGAAGCGATGCAAGAGGGCCTATATCCCCAAGACCTAAAACTGCAGTACCATCAGAAATAACAGCTACAGTATTCCATTTTCTTGTATACTCATAAACAGCTTCAGGATTTTTGTGGATTTCTCTGCAAGGCTCTGCAACCCCAGGAGTATATGCAAGGCTTAGATCCTTGGAGGTTTCTGCCTTAACTCTAGATTTAATTTCTATTTTCCCTTTATAATCTTTATGAAATTTTAAAGATTCCTCATATATATTCATAAACACACCCCTACTTAAATTTTAACTATATAAACTATATTACGGATAATGTAAAAAAATAACAATATAATATACGTAGTAAAATGAAAAACTTAAATAAGGAAAGCTTTATTAAGCATAGGCGGAATAAATAAGTTAAATGGTAAAAAAGCCCTTGAAAAGCGGTCTTAAAGCTATAATTAGAGAATTGATATATCAAGTGTAAATGTTATCATAAAGGTATAAAAAAGATATTATTTTTTTAGGGGGATTATTAATATGAGTGGATTTATATTATCAATGGGTATTACAGGTATTATTGCATATATAGCTTTAAAAAATTTTGATTCAAGAAAAGGTAACAGTGAAATTGTTTTAGAACTTGATGAAAGATATAAATATAAAAATGATATGATAAAAGAAACAGTAAAGAGATTAGAGAAAAAGGGAAAGAAATGTAACTATGTAGGGGAAGATAAAATAGAAATAGATGGTGAAGGCTATAAATTTTCAGAGAGAGAAATTTCAATGGGAAGAATACCACTTCAACAAATAGTATTAAAACACATATAGGAGAAAAAAATATGGGATATATAATGGACCTAAGAAAAGAACTGAAAAATGAGAAGAGAGCGCTAATAATGCCAGCAGCAGGAGTATTAATCATTAATAAAGAAGGAAAGGTGTTATTACAACAAAGAACTGATAATAGTAAATGGGGTCTTCCTGGAGGTTCTATGGAAGTTGGAGAAACTTTTGAGGAAACTGCAACAAGAGAAGCCTTTGAGGAAGTTGGATTAAAAGTAACAGATTTAGATATTTTTAATGTATATTCAGGTGAAGACTTACATTATACATATCCAAATGGGCATGAAGTTTATATAGCAACTTGTGTGTATATATGTAGAGATACATATTCAGGGGAACTTAAAATGGACCCAGAAGAAACAAAAGATGCTAAATTTTACTCAAAAAATGAATTACCAGACATGAGAGAAATTAATCCGCCAGATAGAGTTGTAATAAGAGATTTACTAAAAAAAGAAATATTATAGAGGTTAACATAAAATTAATATATGTATTTAGAGAGATTATTGCATATATTAAATTGAAATAGAAGATAGGCTTTAGTATAATAACTAATAAATAAAAAAGAAAAGAGAGGTAACCCTATGATAAACAAAGAAATGACTATCGGAGAAATTATCAGAGAAAATCCAACAAAAGCAGAAGTATTAATGGCATTTGGAATGGGATGTGTAGGATGTCCATCAGCTCAAGCTGAAACATTAGAAGAAGCGGCTATGGTTCATGGATTAAACATAGAAGAGTTAATAGTAGCTTTAAATAAATAAGAGACAATGTAAGAAAGCACTTAGTATAGATAGAAAAATCTATATTAAGTGCTTTTTCAGTTATAAAGAACATATCTATAAGTGAGAACTATTATTATTTATATAAAATAAAATCAGAGAAAGGGCTTTAGAAATTCAGATAATAAATAAATATTAATTATAAAGAAAATTAAGCATATATATTAAAGTGACTATATTACTACAATTAAAGAGTAAATAAGTACAAAGTTTCTAAATAAAAAATAAATTTAAAAAAATTTGAATAAAAGGCTTGATAAAAAAGAATTATTATTATATAATAATAAAATAACGTAAGATAACTTAGAGAATGAAATATAAAAAAATTATTTGATTGAAACTTAGGAGGTTTTATTATGAAGAAATTTGTTTGTACAGTATGTGGATATATCGCAGAGGGAGAAGTTGCACCAGCAGTTTGTCCAATATGTGGAGTAGGCGCTGATAAATTTATGGAGCAAACTGATACTATGGTATACGCTGATGAGCACAGAGTTGGAGTTGCTAAAGGTGTAGACCAAAGAATAATCGATGGATTACAAGCTAACTTTATGGGAGAGTGTACTGAAGTAGGTATGTACTTAGCTATGTCAAGACAAGCTGATAGAGAAGGACATCCAGAAATCGGAGAAGCTTACAAAAGAATAGCTTTCGAAGAAGCTGAGCATGCTGCTAAATTTGCAGAAATGTTAGGTGAAGTAGTTGAAGCTGATACAAAAGCTAACTTACAAGCTAGAGTTAACGCTGAGCACGGAGCATGTCAAGGTAAGAAAGATTTAGCTACATTAGCTAAACAATTAAACTTAGACGCTATCCATGACACAGTTCACGAAATGTGTAAAGATGAAGCTAGACACGGAAAAGCTTTCGCTGGATTATTAGAAAGATACTTCGCTAAATAAGATCGAAGTTTTAATAAAGAGGTTTCCATTTTGAAATGGAAACCTCTTTTTTTGATTTATAATATAATATAATATAATAAGATAAACAGATAACACGCAGTAATAACTAAAAGAAAAGAGGAAGTTTAAAATGAGTGGAGTAGACTTTAAAAAAACATATGAAATTCTATATAGAGATATAGATAAAAACTTTAACTGCAAAGTAACATCAATAATGGATTGCTTAACAGATGTAGCCTTAGACCATGAAGACTCTCTAGGGATTGATATTCAAGCAAATAACAATCATGGATTAGTTTTTGTATTCTTTGAATATAATTTAAAAATACATAGATATCCTAAATACAAAGAAAAAGTAGTTGTAAGAACACATATAGATACAATACAAAAATTTTATGCATCAAGAAGTTTTAAAGTAGAATCAGAAAGTGGAGAAAGCATAGCGACAGCTACATCACTTGCCGTTATGATAGATGTAGAAAAAAGAAGGCTAGCAAAAGTGCCAGATGAATATTACGAAAAGCATGAAATTGATAAAAATATAAAAATAAGACCAACTAAACTTACAATTGAAAAATTAGAAAATATAACTATAGAAAAAGATATTGAAATAAGATTTTTAGATTTTGATAGTAATGGTCATATAAATAATGCAAAGTATTTTGAATGGTCACTTGATGTAATACCAACAGATATACTAAAAAATTACTTATTAAAAGAAGTGAAAATTAAATTTACAAAAGAAGTAGTAGATGAGGACAAGCCTAAAATTGAAATAGAAATAATAGAAGAAAACGAAGAAATAAAAATGAGACATAAAATTTCTAATGATAAAGGTGAGGAAGTTAATATAATGGAATCATACTGGAAAAGAGCAGAATAATTGTTATAAGTAAGAAGACATAGTTTAAATTTAAACTATGTCTTCTTATTTATTGTATATATTATTTTGTTGCACCAAGTGCAGCAGCAAATCCAGAGCTCCAAGCCCATTGTAGATTAAAACCACCACAATCACCGTCAACATCTATTACTTCACCACAGAAGAATAAACCTTTAATAAGCTTAGACTCCAATGTAATAGGATCTATGTCCTTTGTATCAATACCACCAGCAGTAACCTGAGCAGCAGTAAACCCATTAGCGTCTGTGCATTTAAATTCCCAATGCTTAAGTATCTTTGCTAAAGATTTTTTTTCTTGCCATGTTAATTCATAGCAAGGTTTATGACCAGCTTTAACCTTAGCATCTCTTAATAGTGTTGGAATTAATTTTTTATTTACAATACCAATAAGAGAATCAACAACTGCTCTATTTGAGAATGTGGAAAGATGTTTCTCAAGAAAATTTTCAATTTCCTCCTCAGTCTTATCAGGCATTATATCAACAATGATTTTAACATCATTTCCTTTAGAAACAGCGTAAGATGCAGTTCTTGAGATTTGAAGTATTGGTGGACCTGAAATTCCATAGTTAGTAAATAGAATTTCTCCAAACTCTTTTCTAAGAGATTTTCCATTACTAACAACTTCTGTATATCCATCAAATTTAACACCTGAAATAGCTTTTAAAGAATGATGTTCAAGTTTTAACTGAACAATACCAGCAACTTGATCTATAAGTGTGTGACCAAAGTTTTTAGCTAAGTTATAAGCAGAACCATCAGAACCACTTATAGGCGCAGAAATCCCACCACAAGCAATTATTAGCTTCTCACATTGTATTAGTTCATTAGATTCATCATCAGAAACTATTTTGAACATATCTTTTGATTTATGTATTTGCTTAACTTTATAAGAAGTATAAACAGGAATTCCTCTTTCCTCTAAAGCAAGATTAAATATATCTACAACAGAAGATGCTTGTAGGGACTTAGGGTAACATTTACCCTTTTTTAGTTCTACTAAAGGAAGACCAAGGTTGAGGAAAAAAGCCTTAGCATCTTCAACAGAAAAGTTAGATAAAGCATTTTGGTAAAAACCATCATTTTCACTATGGTAAGTATCAAATGGGTAAGAAATAGTAGAATTAGTTATATTGCATCTACCATTACCAGTCATTAGAATTTTTCTGCCAACTTTATCTGTACCTTCTACAATAGCGACATCTAATCCAAAATCTTTAGCCGAAATAGCAGCCATCATACCAGATGCACCGCCACCGATTATAATAAGATCATGACATATCATATAAAAGCACTCCTTTTAATATCAATTTTTTTATTTATATATTGATTTTAGCATAGAGAAAGGGGGGTTAAAAGAAATTAAAACTAATAAAACAATAAAAAATAAAGTAATTTAGATATTTTTTAAGAAAAATAAATAAATATTTATAAAATTTAGAAAGTTTTTTGAAAAAAAATAGAAAAGAAGGTATTTTAAATAGAAAAAAACCATTTTAAAATAAATAAATTTTATACTTAATAAATGGCTATTTATAAGGGTTTAAGGGTTACATAAGGGTGCGGAATAGAGCTTGTTTTAAAAAAAAATAAAAAAAAAGTAGAAAAAGTGTTGACAGTACCACAAGATTTAGGGTAAGATAGTCTATGTCAGGTCGGAACAAACGACATGACGGTCCAGTAAATTATGTTCAATACATATGTGGTATAGAGGTCTTCATAAGGCCCCTTGGTCAAGCGGTTAAGACACCACCCTTTCACGGTGGTAACAGGGGTTCGATTCCCCTAGGGGTCACCATTTTAGGTCGCATAGCTCAGCTGGGAGAGCACCTGCCTTACAAGCAGGGGGTCACAGGTTCGAACCCTGTTGCGACCACCACATATGGCTCAGTAGCTCAGTTGGTTAGAGTACCGGCCTGTCACGCCGGGGGTCGAGGGTTCGAGTCCCTTCTGAGTCGCCATAATTTTACTTGGCCCCTTGGTCAAGCGGTTAAGACACCACCCTTTCACGGTGGTAACAGGGGTTC
>NZ_CAMQZG010000081.1 GCF_947039605.1 uncultured Clostridium sp. | reverse complement strand
TTTATATACTACTTCTTCTTTTGTATTTTCATTTAAATTAGTCACTTTCTTATCTATACCTACTTCTTCTTTAGAAGGTTCTTTCTCTTCAACTTTCTTTTGTGCAGGTATCCTTGCAACAGTAACAGCTTGTACATTTGGTTTTCCACTCTCTATTTTCACTTCTTGAGTATTAACTTTAGGCTTTACATTAACAGCTTCTCCTACCTTTTTATTTCCATAAACAGAATATCCACCTACCCCCACTCCACCAATTATACAAATACCTATAATACTTATTATTAAACCTTTTTTCTTCAAATCATCTTCCTCCACTAATTATACATATATTTCTTCTAGAAAATTACAGTTATTTTGTATTTATCCAATAATTATATTAAATAATTATTACAGTAAAAAGACATTTTCAAATTTTCAAATTCTATTCCCTAGAATAAACAAGAAAAAAGCTAACTAAAAATAGTTCTTCTAACTACTTTTAATTAGCTTTTCCGTTAATTTAGATAAAATTTTTTATCCCTCTTTATTTCTAAAGAGACAGATATTAATTAATTTATCACTACTTCATTGTCTTCTATTGGTAATTGTTTTTTATTGTTAAACGCATATAACATTATCGCACCAATTATTATTAATACATATCCTATATATTGAATATGGTGTGGTAGTTGTCCAAAGATTAAGAATGGGCAAAGGTTACTTATAATAACCGCATTTGGTAATATCATATGAGTTATTGCATAGTAACTTGCAAAAGCCCCTAATGTTCCAAAAGCACCTCTACCGATTAGTGCGAGTCTGTTCTCTTTTTTTCCGAAAGCTGGTGCTCTACTTTTAAGGATCATAACTATTGATGTGATAAATACAATTATATTTCTGTAAAACACCTCTTCTTGCTCTGGTATTCCATGCACACCTTTTATAAACGCGCCTGTTATAGAGAAACTTAATGCCATAAATAGTATTAGTACTATTCCTTTAGTTCGACTATTCTTCATTGTATGAACTCCCTTATTTTATATTTAATTTTTATTTCTTTAAGAATTATAGTCGTTTAAATATGGTTAAAAAATATAAAAATGTAACAAAAAAAATATATGCAAATTAATCAATAAATCTACCTTATCAATTGAAAATCATCTAAAGTTAAACGTTTTAATTTTAATATATTAATACTTTATTTTTTTAATATTTTATATGTAATATCCTCTAATTTCTTTTAATGGGTTTTTGTACTAATTTTAATGAAAATGTTAGAATTTTTTCTTGAAATTAAGATGTATATTTTTATCTACCCGAAAGGTATCTATTCTGAATTAACTAAGATAATTACCTTAACAGATTTTCTTTGTAAAGTCAAGATATCCCTAATTAATAAGCTTAAAGAGTAGAAAAATGAACTTCACTTTTCTACTCTTATCTAATTTGAACTTATGATAAATTATCATTCATTCTTTTTAATAATGTCAAAAACACTTCTTTCTCATCATCTGAAAAATCTGCATAAACCGTCTGATTTAAATTTCTACAAATCTTTATATACTTATCTTTAATATCCTGTGCCTTTTTTGTAAGAACAATGTAAGTTACTCTATTATCCTTCGTACTTTTTACTTTTTCAATATATCCAAGCTTATAAAGCTTATTTACTAAAACTGTTATAGTTGATTTATCCTTACTTGTTCTTTTCGCTATTTGATTCATAGTAAGAGCTTCATCACTCTCATATAAAGCAGTGAGTATATTCCCATAGCTTGGGTCTATTTCTTCTAAGTTATTTTCTACTAACTCTTTTTGTATAAACTTTAACATCTTCTTTCTTGTCTTACTCATAAAATGAACTATATATTTATCATTCATAAATTTAAAACCTTCTACTTTCTAAAATTAAAATCTTTATCAAATATTGTACAATAATTTCCCTCACTAGTTCTGCACTTTGAACATCTAACACATCTAGCTTTTTTATCTCCATTTTCTTTCCACTGCTTAATTAAATCTGGTTCTGATATTAAAGGTCTTGATAAACCAAAGTAGTCTATACCTGTATCATTTAATTTTTCTTCTATCCCAGTAAAACTTGTAAAACCACCTACAGTAATTATAGGAATACTCACTATCTTTTTAATTTCTTTAGCATAGTTTATAAAGTATCCTTCTTTTTCTATACTCTGCCCATCAAAAACTTCTCCAACCAGCCCTCTAGCCTTACCATGTACATTACCTGAAATCTCTAGTGCATTAACACCTATCTCCTCTAACATTGTACATACTTTTTTAGTTTCTTCAAAAGTTAAACCACCATCAAAGAAATCACTTGCAGTAAGCTTAACTAAAATACTAAAATCATGATCTACTTCTTCTCTTACCTTTAAATATATTTCCTTTAAAAATCTAAATCTATTTAAAAGACTTCCACCATATTCATCACTTCTTCTATTATAATATGGACTTAAAAATTGATTTATAAGATATGTATGTGCCCCATGTATTTCAACACCATCAAAGCCACTTTCCTTAGCCCTTCTTGCAGAACTTGCAAATCCATTAACTATATATTCTATATCATCTTTAGTCATCTCGACCCCAACAGTCCCTGTTGATAACTCTGCTATAATACTTGGAGCAAATATAATTCTCTCACCTACATTAAAAGTAGTTTTTGTTCCACCATACGCAAGTTGTAAAATAATTTTCGAATCATACTCATGGCACATTGAAGTTAATTTTTTATACTCTGAAATAAAACTATCATCATACATTCCCATCATTCCAGCATTTGGTTGTTCTTCTTTAACTATATTTACGTATCCTGTAATAATTGTCCCAACTTCATTTTTCGCAAGATTTTCATAAATCCCAAATAATTTATCAGTCATATGTCCATCTTTAGTTGCATAATTCTCCCAAGTTGCCGTTCTAACAAACCTATTCTTAGTTTCAAATCCTAGTAAGTTTGTTTTTTCAAAAAGTCTATTCATATTAAATCCATCCCCTTAAATTAGTTTTATATAAAACTAATTTTATATATTAAATAGTTTTATGTCAAACTATTTAATTAGAATATTAAAAATCTATAAAATTAAAGCCAGTACAAATTAATTTTAATTTATACTGGCTTTTTTAATTATTTAAAAACTAAAAATTTATTATTTAAGTAATGATTCTGGGTTTGTGTACTCCAAGTTCTGTGATGTAGCCACAGCTTTATAAGTAACTTTACCAGCCATTGTGTTAAGTCCTAATAAAAGTGCTTTATTTTCTTTTAGCGCTTTTTTATAGCCTTTATTTGCTAGCTGAGATGCATAAGGTAAAGTTGCATTTGTTAAAGCTATTGTTGATGTTCTTGGTACAACTCCAGGCATATTTGCAACAGTATAATGTAAAACTCCATGTTTCTCAAATATAGGATTCTCATGTGTAGTCACTTTATCTGATGTTTCAAATATACCACCTTGGTCAATTGCAATATCAATAAGTACAGATCCTTTTTCCATTGATTTAACCATTTCTTCAGTAACTAATTTTGGTGCTGCAGCTCCAGGTATTAGTACTGCCCCAATAACAATATCTGAAGATTTAACAGCATTTGCTATATTATAAGGATTAGATATTAAAGTTGTAATTGTATTTCCAAAAATATTATCAAGTGCTGCAAGTCTATTCGCACTTATATCAAGAACGGTAACATTTGCACCTAAGCCTATAGATGTTTTAATAGCGTTAAGACCTGCAATTCCTCCACCTATAATAGAAATATTACCTCTTGGAGTCCCTGTAACACCACTTAAAAGAATTCCTTTTCCACCATATTGCTCATGTAAAAATTCTGCTGCAACTTGTGGTGCAAGTCTTCCAGCAACTTCACTCATTGGAATTAATAATGGAAGTGAATTATCTTCTAATTGAATTGTTTCATATGCAATGCTTATAACTTTACTAGCTACTAGTGCCTTAGTTAATATAGGGTTAGGTGCAAGATGTAAGTAAGTGAATAATATTAAACCTTCTTTAAAATAGTTATATTCTGATTCTAATGGTTCTTTTACTTTTATAATCATCTCTTGATTCCAAGCTTCTTTTGAAGTTGAAACAATTTTAGCACCCGCTGCTAGATAGTCTTCATCTGAAAATCCTGATCCAAGACCAGCCTTAGTTTCAACAATAACAGTGTGTCCACCTTTAAGTAGAGTTACTACTCCTGCTGGAGTAAGAGAAACACGATTTTCATTATTTTTAATTTCTTTAGGTATACCTATAAACATATAAAACAACCCCTTTTAAATTTAATTATTAAAATAATATCAATATTTTTAAATGATATTGATATTCAATCTATATCTATTAGTATAGACCAATTATAGTTTATTATCAAGACTGGAGTATAAACTATAATTTTCCATTTAAACCTATGATATCAAATAATTCTAAACTCAAAAAAGCAGACAAATTAATTGTCCACTCTCATATATCTTCTTATTGCTATTCATAAAATACACATCTAAAAAGCTACTTTTCATCCTTTTTAAATGCAAGCCATACAGCCTTAAAAAAGCTCTCTCCATTTGCTTGCGCCTCTTTATATTTAGTTTTTGATGGCTTGAATACTTTTATCATTACTATAATAACAAGTATAAGACCTATAATACTAGCTGCTATACTCATTATCGAGCCTGATTTTCCAAATTTTTGTAGAAAATCTGCAAACTGTGTACTTGAAAGTCCATCTATTATCAACATTATAATTATAAATGGTATTGAACTTTTTATTTCCTCATACCCTGCTTTAAGCGATTTATCTCTTGCTAAAACAAGTATAAATCTTAAAGCTGTTATTAGTATAAAAAATCCTATTAATAATAAAAATACATTACTCATATTTTTCATTTGATTTTACCTTAATCCTTAAAAATTTCATTTTATATCTATATTATAAATGATTTTATACAAATTTGTATAAAAAAAGTAAAATCTTACTCCCTTAAACTTTTATTTGTATAAATTATACTATTTATAAAATTCTATCTCAACTAATAATTCTTAATATTACTTTACTTTTTTCTTAATAAAAATGAGAATTATACATGTAATTACTATGGTATAATATACTATTAACATATAGAAAAAAAGGAGCAGTACATATGAAAATAATTGGAAAAATACTTGTAATATTTATAGTATCTTTTATAGGAATAAAATATTTTAATTTAGGAAGTTATAGCAGTGTAGAGGATTTAGCACTATTTTCAGTCGCACTAGTTATAGTCAATTTACTAATAAAACCAATAGTTAAATTTGTAAGTTTACCAATAACTTGTTTAACATTTGGTATATTTTCATTAGTAATAAATGTACTAATGATATTTGTTGCAACATACTTTGTACCAGGGGTAAGTATTAGCGGATTTATATCAGCTATGGTACTTACAATTGCTATATCAATAGCAACAACAATAGTTCATCTTCTATTTTAAGTAGAAACTCACAAGTATTACTCAAAATAATTTAGGGCTGCATCATAATGATACAGCCATTTTATTAGACCTCTTCCATTTTACTTACATATTCAACTGGCACAAAATCAGTTAGCCAAACATTATTTTTAGATATATAAAACTTATATCCCTCTCTATACATTTTATCTGAATCAACTTGTAATAAAGCTAATTCACCATGTCTTGTACCAACCTTACTTGCTGTATCAATTTCTTTTGATAAATGAACATATAATCTATTACCCCTAATTATTCCTTTACTCATAATAGAATCAACAAATCTAGTTGCAGTTCCATGATATAAAACACTTGGTGGTATACATTCTTCAAGCTCTACATCAACATCTATTGAATGTCCTTGATTAGCTCTTATTTTAGTCTTATCTTCATTGAAGCTATATCTACTTTTATTATCATTTTTGACAATCTCATCTAGCATTTCAAAATCTATTTTCCTTTTTACACTATTCATACCTTTTATAAGTTCATCAACATTTGCATAGCCTCTCTCATCTAATTTTATATTAGCCGCTTCTGGTTTATGTCTTAGTACTAAACTTATAAATACACTTAATTTATTATTCATCTGTTCAAACTCCTTCTTTTTTTATACTAATCTTAATCTCATTATACTCATATATTTCATTAAACTTAAAATAATATTATCAGTTATTTTCTTAACTTATTCTTTATTTAATTTTTTATCAACACCTTTTGATATACTTGTATTCTCTTCATCCTCTATCGGTTTTAATTTTGCCATAATAATAGCTCCTACTAAAGAACAAATTATTATTGAAAAACCATCTGATATTTTATTAAGGCCTAGAACATAGAAAAATGCTATGCTAAGTGCTGATGATATAATAATTGCCCTTAAAATGTTAGAATCTTTTCTTCCTGCTGGAACTATAATTGCAATAAACATTCCATAAACTGCAATCACAAGTGCATCTTGAAGTGAAAGTGGTATAAACTCTGTACTAACTGCACCTATAAAAGTTCCAAGTGCTATTGGAAGTCCATTTTTAAAATCATTGCTCTCTTTTTTAATTTCTATATTTTCCTGTTGTTTTAAACTTTCCATTACGACTCCTTTAAATTTATAAATAATTTCAAACTTTATACGTGTAATATTTTACCATTACAAAATAAATAAAAAAAGATAGGCTTTTTACACCTATCTAAATATTCAAACTCATATAAATATTTATTTTAAACATTTATATATTTTTCTTTTTTTATACTTCCTATATTTTCATGACTACTTTGCACAGCTGTAACTACCACAACGTTTACAATATCCTCTAAGGAACATCCTCTTGATAAATCATTGATTGGCTTTGCAAATCCTTGACATATTGGACCAATAGCATCTGCATTAGCAAACCTTTGTACAAGCTTATATCCAATATTTCCTGACTGTAAATCTGGAAATATAAGTACTGTAGCCCTTCCTGCAACTTTACTATATGGTGCTTTTTGATTTGCAACCTCTGGTACTATCGCCGCATCAAGTTGAAGCTCTCCATCTATAAGTAAATCTGGTCTAAGTTCTTTTGCAAGTTCAGTTGCTTTTCTTACTTTTTCAACTGTTTCATGATCTGCTGAACCCATAGTAGAGAAACTAAGCATTGCAACTCTTGGCTCAATATTGCAAATTTCTCTTGCTGTATCAGCAGTTGCAATTGCTATAGCTGCAAGCTCTTTATAATTTGGATTTGGATTTACAGCACAGTCCGAGAATAATAACATCCCCTCTTCACCATACCTAGAATTTGGTACAACCATAATGAAAAAGCTTGAAACAACTGATATTCCTTTTTTAGTTTTAATTATCTGAAGCCCTGGTCTAAGCAAATCACC
>NZ_CAMQZG010000080.1 GCF_947039605.1 uncultured Clostridium sp. | reverse complement strand
CTAAAAGAAAGTATAAGATGGTTTTATCAATGCTTAAAAGAAGAATTGAGTTACTAGAGAAGCTTGGTCTTATAAAAATTATAAAGAATCAATTATCTGTAAGTAAGCAAAAATACTCTTATAAAGTTATAAGAAAGTCAGATAGTTTTGTGCAGGTGGAGAATGGAAAAGAGAACGATAATGAGAATGAAAAGAAGAACGGAGTAGATAGGTTTGAAAGCATTGAAAACATTAGCTTTGAAGAGTATGGGATAGTGCAGAAACCTAAACAAAAAGAGATTTTATATAATACTTATATAAAGGATTTAAACACTGCTAAAGAAATTACAGTAAAACTATTTAAAGAACTTAAAATCAAAAAGGATATTATAAAAAATAGTGTTTTAAAAAGAGTAAGTGAGATTTATAAAACTATAAATGAAAAAGGTGCAGAAAAGTATATTAGTACAATTATTTTAAATACAGTAATGTACTTTGAAGTTTTATCAAGAAAATATAATGCAAAGCTTGTTATAAATAAAAGAGTGGGTAAAAGAAAGTTTTCAAGCTTTGAGGGAAGAACAAGAACTAAGGAAGAGTATGAGGATTTATATGATGATCCAAGTTCAAGTTTTGTATAAATTGATATTATGATTTTTCTTTAGAATGCAATATTTAGTTTGCAGAGATGTTATACTTAAGACAAGAAGATAGAGAAGTCAAAATACATATGTAAGAAATATAAAAAAAATAATGGAGGGATTTATAAAATGGCAAAGAAAGATATTAGAGCAGTTTTTAATGGATTAAAAAAAGATGAGCTTATAGAAATATTAATGCAAATTTGTGAAAAAGATAAAATCATAAAAGAAAAATTACTTTTTGAATATGCAGAATCTTCATCAGTGGGTAAAAAGAAGTTAGAAAGTGTAATTGATAAAGTAATTAAAAAGTATGCAGGAAGACATGAGTTTATTGAGTATAGAGAAGTAGGTTACTTTGCAAATGATATGTTTGAGATATTAGATAAAGTAACTCAAAATACAAATATAAAAGATAATCTAACTAATACTCTTATTTTTATGACAAAAGCAATAGAATCTTTTCAGTTTGCAGATGATTCAAATGGAGATATAGGTGACCTTGTATATAGCTGCTTAGAAAATTTACAGAATCAAGCAGTAACTGTAAGTGAGGAAAATGATAAAAGTAGAAATGAAATTTTTAGTGAATTACTTAAATATACAGAAAATGAAGTATTAGACTTTTCAGGTGAGTATATAGTATCAATAATTAATATTGCGTTAATACTTGTAGATAATGATATATTAAGAAAAAAATTAGAAAATAAAGTAGAGTTTCTTTTAGAAAAAGCAAATGATGAAGAATATGGTGGGTATGAAATTGAGGCATATAAGCATATTTTATTAGATATGAAAAGAAAATTTGCAAGCGAAAAAGAAATACAAAAATTTATAAATGATAATATTAATATAAGTTCATTTAGAAAATTAGTTATAGATGAATATTTAAAGGTGAAAGATTATGAGATGGCTCTTAAAATTATTATTGAGGGAGAAGAGGTTGATAAACAATATAGAGGTATTGTTAGTGATTGGAAGAATTTAAGATATAATATTTATAAGGAAATGGGAGCAAAAGATGAGCAGTATAAACTTGCTATGGAATTATATAAGGATAGAAATTTTGCATATTATAATGAATTGAAATTGATGAGTACAGGGAAAGAAAAAGAACTCTATGAGAAGTTAAAGGAATATGAAAAGACTAAAAATAAAGATTATTTTTATAAGGATTCAATGTATATAAACTTAATTCTTATAGAAGATGATATGGAAGCATTACTTGAGGTTGTTGTAAAAGACCCAAGTAGCATAACATATTATGCAGATAAGTTATTTAGAATTTATAAAAAAGAAGTTGCAGATATATATGAGTTTTTCATAAAAGAAGAGGCAGATAGAGCTAGTGATAGAAAAAGATATAAAGCTTTATGTAAATATATAAAAGAGTTTTTAAAGTATGCTGATTTAGAAAGAAAAACTAAATTAGTTGATGAATTATTAGAGAAATACAAGAAAAAACCAGCTTTTGTTGATGAACTTAATAAGATTTTATAAGAAATTTAACTATAAAAAAATCTAGTAGAGGGTTAAACCTATACTAGATTTTTATTTTATTTAATTACATAATATGATTAGCTTTTTTAGCTAAAGCAGTATTTATGTGTTGCACAAGTAAGGAGGCAATAATTACCCCTATAGCGATTCCTGCGGCTGTTTCAAAGGTGCTCATTCCATAGTGCATAAATGTTTCACTATCTTTAGTTAGAAGGCCTGTCATTGTGTAAAATAGACCACCTCCAGGTACAAGAGGTATAATTCCAGGTAGTAAAAATACAGTAGCAGGTGATTTTAGCTTTCTTGCAAGTATTTCAGAGTAAAAAGTTATTACTGCTGATGCTAAGGTTGTTGCTAGAAATATATTATCTAATATTTCATTTGAAATTATATAAGTTGTTATGGTAAAAAATCCACCAAGAGTTGCCACTAGTATTTTATCCTTTTTTACATTGTACATTAGTGCATAGCCAAGTGCACCAATAGCACAGGCTATTATTTGAGTTATATGTTCCATATTACATCATACCTCCAAGGTATAGTGCAGATGCAAATCCAAAGGTGATGGATATTGTTATAAGGGCTGTTTCTACAAGTCTAAAAGTCCCTGCAAGAATATCACCACAAAGCATATCTCTAAATGAGGTTACCATTGCCATTCCAGGTATTACAAGCATAACATCACCAATTATTATTTTATCAACATTAACACCAAGTCCAATTTTTACAGATGCGATAGCAAGGCATCCTATAATAAAAGAGATTATTCCAGTGAAAATTATTGGATTAACCAAGATGTTTTTTAGATGTTTGCTAAGTACAAAGAATATTATTGCTATAATTCCTACTGCTATAGCATCTCTAAAGTTTCCACCAAAGTATATACAGAATCCTATAGAACCTAGTATTCCACCAATTAGATTTTTCTTTGTTGTTGAAAAATCTGATAATGTAAAATTGTTTAGTACATTTTCTATGTAGGTATCACTAGGTGTATTATCACAAATATATCTTGATAAACTATTTAACTCTTCTAATTTTTCAAGATTAATATCACTAGCGTAAATTCTTCTATTCTCACTAAAGCTTAGCCCATTTTCATCTCTTATAGTTGCAATTATTAAAGTTTTAATAGCAAAAATATCTATTTTTACTATTCCGTAGCTTTTACAAATTCTTATAATAGTATCTTCGACCCTGTTTATTTCTGCATTGCACTTTAGCATATTTTCACCTATATCAAGTGCAATAGTTAATATTTTTTTAGTTTTCATATCAATAAGTTTTATCCCCCATAAATTAAAAAGTTTTTAGATTTAAATTACTTTTATTAATATATTCAAATTAATATAATTTTCTCTAATAGTCAAAAAAATTATATCATTAAATATACTGTGAAAATATATATAAAATACAAATTTTTCTGTAATTTTTAAAAGATAAGAAACATATATGAAGATAAAGAAATCTAAAAAAGTAGATGCTTTAATTTGAAAATCTACCTGTTATTTATAAAGTTACATAGTTGTTTTTTATTAATAATATATTTATTGATATAATAAATATATATTATGTGAAATATAGCAAGGAGCGTGAACTAAAATGATAGATTTAAAAGAAGAAACAATAAGTTCAAAAGTATTATGTGAAAATAACTTTTTGAAATGGAATTTGTTAGAGGTTAAACTTCCAGATGGAACAACTTCTAAAAGAAACCTTATAGAACACCCAGGGGCAGCTGCAATTCTTCCAATTTTTAATGATGGGAAGGTTTTACTTGTTAAGCAATATAGAAAAGCTATTGAGCGTGAAACTTTAGAAATACCAGCAGGAAAGCTTGATAAAGGTGAAGACCCTATGGCTTGTGCTAAAAGAGAGCTTGAAGAAGAAACAGGTTACAAAGCAAGTAAGATAGAGTATTTAGGTAAAATAGCAACAGCACCAGGTTTTTGCAATGAGATAATTCATTTATATAAAGCAAGTGGGTTAGAAAAGGGTATAAAGAATACAGATGAAGATGAATTTACTGAGAATGTTATAATTTCACTAGATGCGATGAAATCAAAGATAAGAGATGGTGAGATTATAGATTGTAAAACAGTTTCTATTTTGGCTTATCTTTTATAATTTTAATAAATTAACGCCTACATTTATTAAAATGTAGGCGTTAATATTATTATTTATTTAAAAATTTTATTTCTAATTACTAATAACAATACCATGATTATTCATATGATACCAAGTTCCAGCAATTTTATTCCAACCTTTTACCATAGTACCATTATCAGCGAAGTAATAATTTACACCCCATTGATGAATCCATCCAGTTTGCATAATACCATGATTATTAAAGTTATAAACATTTCCGTTTATAGTTTCCCAGCCCTTTGTCATAATACCATTATCAGCAAAGTAATAATTCTTACCATCTTGATGAATCCATCCAGTTTGCATAATACCATGATTATTAAAGTTATAGCCATTTCCATCTATAGTTTGAATTCCTTTTACCATAGCACCATTAGTAGCGAAGTAATAATTTACACCCCATTGATGAATCCACCCAGTTTGCATAATACCATGATTATTAAAGTTGTAAATTTTTCCATCTATAGTTTTCCAACCTTTTACCATAGTACCATTATCAGCGAAGTAATAATTCACACCCCATTGATGAATCCATCCAGTTTGCATAACGCCTTCATTATTAAAGTTATAAATATTTCCATCTATAGTCTGCCAACCAGTTTGAAGTATTCCTTGATTATTAAATTTATATTTTTTACCGTTAATAGTTTGAATTCCTTTTACCATAGTACCATTATCAGCGAAGTAATAATTCACACCCCATTGATGAATCCATCCAGTTTGCATAATACCATGATTATTAAAGTTATAAACATTTCCGTTTATAGTTTCCCAGCCCTTTGTCATAATACCATTATCAGCAAAGTAATAATTCTTACCATCTTGATGAATCCATCCAGTTTGCATAATACCATGATTATTAAAGTTATAGCCATTTCCATCTATAGTTTGAATTCCTTTTACCATAGCACCATTAGTAGCGAAGTAATAATTTACACCCCATTGATGAATCCACCCAGTTTGCATAACGCCTTCATTATTAAAGTTATAAATTTTTCCATCTATAGTCTGCCATCCAGTTTGAAGTATTCCTTGATTATTGAATTTATATTTTTTACCATTAATAGTTTGAATTCCTTTTACCATAGTACCATTATCAGCGAAGTAATAATTTACACCCCATTGATGAATCCACCCAGTTTGCATAACACCTTCATTATTAAAGTTATAAACATTTTCGTTTATAGTCTGCCAACCAGTTACTTTAGTACCTTTATTATTATAGTAATATTTTTTCCCGTTTATAGTTTCCCATTTTAATTTAGGATTTATATTACAACCATTTGTAAATGAAGAACCTATATAGCCAGTTTTTCCTTTATAAATTACTTTATACCATTTATTAGGAGTCTCTCCTAATACTTGAACTGTAGTTCCACTTGGTATATCAGCAATTATAGAAGCCCCATCTTGTGTAGTTTCAGGGTCACTATTTAAAGAAATTGCTGTATTAACAACTGTTGTTCCAGAGAGTGGTGTTATAGCTATATATTTTTTTGGAGCATTAGCTGCTGGGGAAGGATTTTTTGGTGACATCATTGTTTGTACATAATTAGGATTAGCTGAAATCCAACCAATTTGTCCATAATATTGTATTTTGTACCAATTTCCTTGTTGAGCAATAACAGATATATTAGCACCTCTAGTTAAAACTTTTATGCCAGTTCCTATTTTAGGCTCACTATTTAACCAAAGACCATTAGCTATTATAACTCCAGTTCCAATAGATGGATCCTTTGTAGATTGTATATGTTTGTATGGACCACCAATATTAGAGCCAGTTATAGTATTAGCAGTACCAACACTACCACCTAAACTTTCAGCAATACCATTACCCGCACTTGCATTTATCCAACCAAGATTTTCTTTATAATAAACTTGATACCAACCATTTTGAGATTTTATGACAGGTAAATTAGTTCCTTTTGGAATTTGACTATAAACACGCCCACTTCCTTGATTTTGATATAAAGAAGTCTGAGTCTTTACAGTTGTTGATCCAAAGGCATTATATTCATTTTTGTGTAGAGGATTTGATTCAGGCCCTTGATAACCTTGTCCATGTGTCCAATAAACAGTAGCACCAGTATAAGAATTATCTCCATATATTTGAGGACTTTGCCCATTTAAGTTTCTTTTTCTGTAGTATGGTTGAACAAAAGATTCATTTCCCATAACCCATGCTATACCACGTGCTTTATCTTTCCATCCCATAAATAAGAATGTATGATAATAACTAGCGAAACATAGGTCACCTTTTTGGATATAAGCAAAATTACTATGTTTGCTCCATCCATTATTAGAAAGCCAATTTTCTAAATGAGTAGTATAACCTATACTAGTTGGAACATTCTGATTAATTCCTCTTAGTGCTGATGATTGGAAAAATACACATGTATTAACAGGATTTCCACCATTTAAAGTTATAGCCTCTTTCATTGTATTTTGGTCATTTTCTAAATTAAGTTCGTAATTATATAAGTTTCTATTTATAGAACTAGCGAATCCTTCAGAGTCAAACCCTGGTGTAGCAAGAAAACTATTAGTCATATTTGGAGCAATTTTCATTGCTGAAATCCCTGAGAATACCATTCCATCTTTTTTTATGGCTTTTCCTTTTAGATTAGTAGCTTCTAAATTTGTTAATTCTTGATTTGAAGTATCACCTTTAGTTAAATTTTCATTTTTTGTAACTTTTACAGGTGCTTTTGTTTGATGAGTTAATAAAATGTGATTTTGTGACTCTGCATTATGTTTAATAGGTGCTGTAGAACCAACTACAATTGTAATAGCACCAGCTAACATTAGCATTCTTAATATATTTTTCTTTTGCATTTTTAAATTACTCCTTAAATATATATTTTTATCTTTAGTTAATACTAAATATTTCCAGTATAGACATTATATCAATAATTTCCAATTAAATAATAAAGAAAAAGATACAGAAATTTAACTTTTATGTAACAAAATGATAGGGGAAAAGAGATAGAGTCAAAGTAGTTATATATTTGTATGCAATTTCCAATATTTTTAACAATAAGTTATATTTTATAAAATATCTCCAATTTATAGTTTTTTTATATTAAAATATAATTAGTATTGGATGTTGTAGGATTAGCAGCATTAGACAGAAATGATATTAGAAGCTTTTGGAGGCGGATAAAAGAATGATATTTACTAAAACTATTATAAGAAAAGGATATGGAGAAGAACTTGAGAAATGCCTTGAGGGAAAGTTTGTTAGAAGAGATAGTAAGGAAGCAATTTATAATATATTAGAAGAACTTTTTTCAGATAAATCAAATTGTATGGAGTCAGATGAGTTTGCAAAGTTTTCGCTTTTAAGATATGAACTTATGCAAGATATGGATATAAAATATACTTTAGATATAATTGATACTAATATTGATAGGATAGAGCATATTACTAAAAATATTAAGCAACTATATAATAATCCGTATCATTTATTAGTTCTTTTAATAGATGGTGTGTTTGAGGATGTATATGAAGCATTTAGAAAAAATAATGAGTCTATATTAGGTCCTTTTGATGTTGAACTTGTACAAAAAGTATTAAATTTTATTTGTAGTTATACAGATACTACAGTAGATGAGATTATTGAATATATTTACGATATAAAGAAGAATAAAGATATAGAAGAAGAAGTGAAAATTGTACGAGAGCATTATAAAATATAGAATAAACTGTTATA
>NZ_CAMQZG010000079.1 GCF_947039605.1 uncultured Clostridium sp. | reverse complement strand
TCGAAAAACAAAAAAAAGGACATCGACATTGTAGTTTGTCGACGTCCTGAAAGCACTAGTTTTCACTAGTGCTTTTTATATTTTATTTACTAGATATTTCCTCTATTTTTTTCACTTCTTTTGAATCTTCTATTATATTTCCTTTTCCTTTAGTATATCTATTATATTTTTTGTAGAACAAAGCTAAAACTAATAAATTTGCTACTAAATAACATACTGCTGTAATGTAGTACGCCTGTCTATACCCACTTGTTGTTGTAAATAATATTGTTTTAGTAAATATTCCACCAAGAATATACCCTGCTGAAGAGCATACTGTTATAACCGCATTATAGAATGCTCTATCAGATTTTTTAACAAAGCTCATTGGTAATGCTTGTTGTATTGGCTGACATGCATTTGCAAACCCTGATCTTAAGAATAAAGTTACCCCTATACCAACAACTATAAAACTTCCAAATATTTGTCCATTTGCTATTAAAATAAATAATGGAATAGTTAAAATAAAACACCCTACCAAGGCAATAATTGATCCTAATTTTTCTTCAACAAAAGGTGTAACCATCATAAATAATACTGATGCTACATAAGTTAGTGCAATTATTACTGAAATAACACCTCTATCTATGTGTAAAAACTCATTAAGGAATACTGGGAAGTATGGGCATATTAATGCTGCTCCAAACCCAATTAAAAATGTCCATATAAGCCATACTATTAAATCTTTATTTTCAAACATAGCAAAATTAAACTTTGCTTTAGCCTTAGCTTCTCTAGTTACGTTTTCTTGATAATCTTCTTTTTTCTCACGCAAGAATAAAGTAATTACAAAAGCTATTACTGCAAGTACACAAACAATCCAAAATACCATTTTATATGAAGATAAATAACTAAGTCTTTGAGACTCATCTAAAAGTTTTGGATGTGCACTCAAATTATTAGCTACACTATACCCTATATGCAAATATTTTGAAAAAAAGTAGACAACTAAATTACCATCAAAAAGACTTCCAATAGCAGTTCCTGCCATATTAGCATAAAGTGCTCTGGAAAACATCTTTGTTCTATTTTCTAGTGTTGTATATGATGATAGCATTGGTGCTAAAACATATTGTGATACATTTATCCCACTTAAAAATAAAACAATTAATATTCCAAGTAAAATATTACTTTTAACATACATAATCCCTATAATACTAATAATTATTAGTATCGGAAATGGTAACAGAATCTTTTTATATCCAAACCTTGGTATCAAAGTTATTATAATAGCCCCTATTAAAATAGCTACTCCTAAATAACTTGAAAATGCTGCTGTAACTTCTGGAGATTTTAATTGTAGATAACTTACAAAGGTGTCTATTGAAACTCCTGTTATTATCCCTAAAAATACAAATCCAGCTATAAAGGTATAACAGTTCCAATTCCATCTTTTTTTAACCTCTTCTTTAGATTGAACATCACTTATCATTAATAATCCCTTCTTTTACATTAGATTTTATTCATTTTAATTGTATTTTTAAATATAACTTTTTTCAAATGCACCAAATTATAAACTTATATTAAACTTTTTAAAATTAACTCTAAATTTATCTTTTTTTTCCAATATTACATTAATTTTTTAACCGAAATTGCTTATAACCTTTAAAACTTTTATTTCGTTCAGATTCCCTTAAAATGTTATTATTCCAAAAAAACAAGGTAGAATTAATACCACTAGTATCAATTCTACCTTGTTTTTAAATTTAACTCTCTACAAATTTTTTATCTTTTTGATTACTAATAAATCTAGCCATTAAAAACATCACACAAGAACTATACTTTTCCATTCTTGTGAAATTGTTGACCCAAATTGCATGTTTGCTACCATATCTGTTAACCATCTTATAAGTGTAAGTTTTGATATTTTATCTTCAAAATCTGAGAAGAATTCAACTGGCATAAATGCTCCTCCTATCATAAGCGATACAACTGCATACATAACCCAATACCCCCTCGTATTTCTCTTATTGATATTATTGTAGTTCAAATTTATCTCTATGTTCATTTATTAAATTAATAAAATAATATACCATTTGTCATTAACCTTATATACGTAAACAAAATTAATTTTTTCTGAAATAAAAAAAGAGCATTAGTAATTACTTACTAACACTCTTATTACACCTTATAGGGCTATTTTTAATAATAAACAAGACACCCTTGTCTTTCTAATTGTTCTATAATCTCATTATATTCAAGTCTACTATTCCATCTTAAATCTACTCTTTCTAACTTCTTAAGATTTAAAATTTCAATCGGAATCTTTTCTAAATCATTTCCTCTTAAATCAAGTTCTATCAAATTTCTAACCCCACCAATTTCCTTTGGAAGCTCTTTAAGTTTATTGTTTCTAAGATTCAATCGTCTTAAATATTTTAAGAAATCTATAGTTATCGGCAACTCCTCTATCTCATTATCATCTAACTCTAGAACTCTTAAATTTTTCAAATTACAAATACTCTCTGATATGCTTCTAACCTTATTACCATTTAAATTAAGACATCTAAGTGATAATAAATTGAAAAAAGTTTCATTCAAATGATCTATCTCATTATTCATAGCTCTCATTTCAACAAGACACTCAAGTTTATCAATAGACTTTGGTAAACCATGTAACCTATTGTTACTAATATTTATATATCTAAGATTAGTTAAATTACAAATTTCATCTGGTAATTTATCTAGCTCATTATTATGTAAATATAAATATCTATCAAGATTATTAAGTTCTCCTATTTCAACTGGAATTTCTTTTATTCTATTAAACCCCAAATCAAAAGTTCTAAGTTTCTGTAGATTTTTTATTTCTGGCTGCAAAAATTCTATTTCATTTACAGATAAATTTAAAACTTCTATATTAGTCATTTTATAAATATCCATATCAATAGTTTTTATCCTGTTATTATAAACACTAAGCTCCCTTACATCCTCTAACTTTTTTATCTTTGGTATTTTTGTAATATCCTGATTATTAAATATATATATCATTATCCACCTCTTTATCTAAAGTTATATATTCTAAGTATTTACTATTTTTTATACTTTACCCAAATATTTTATAGCAATTTGTGTTCTATGTTCAAACCCTGTTTTTTGTAGAATAAAAGTTATATAATTTCTAACACTTCCCTCTGATACATAAACTTTTTTACTAATCTCTTTATTACTTATTTTATCTGACTTAGTATTTTTTAGAATATATCTATTTGCACCCTACTTCATAACTTTATCTATATACTCTGTTTCATCAAAAGTTGTAAGTATCACTATTACTTTTTATAACTTTAGTAGCCTCAACACCATTCATAACTGGCATCCTAATATCTAAAAGTGCCACATCAACCTTATTACATAATACAAAATCACTTGCAACTTTTCCATTCTCAAAAGTTCCTAAACCCTCTATATCATCATCTATACCCAAAATAATATTAAGACTTTCCCTAATTAAACTATCATCATCAGCTATAATAATCCTCAAAATTTCTCCCCCTATTTATTAATTAAAATTACTGAATTAAATCCATTTTTCCCATCAACAATAAACTTTCTACCAATAGATATAACCTGTATCTCTTTATTTTCATTTATTAAGGTCCTTCCTAAAATTAAATCAACTCCAATACTAATGTAACCCCAAATATTAATTTCAATTTTTTAATTAATTAAGATTTTTAAAATATTGAAATAAAATAAAAAATGCCTATGCAAAATTAAATTGCATAGACATTTTTTATTATAACTCATCGTTATACTAAACCATAGATTCAGGCAAGCACCAATAAGCTTATCTGTACCATGTAATATTATATTACTTTATTTCAATAACATCAAATCCAAAATCTTCGATAGCCTCTGTTAATACTTCATTAGAAACATCACCTTCAATTATAGCTTGACCTACTGTTACGTCCATTTTTGTTATTCCAGCTACATCTGATAAAGCTTTCTCTATATTAGCTACACATTTACCACATGACATACCTTCTATTTTTACTGTTTTCATTAATATCACCTCGTCTTAAATTCACAAGATATAAAGCCTCTTGTTAAAGCATTATTTATATTTTGATTATAACTCTAAAACTTCCCAATTAAGAGAAATATATATTACAGTTTTAAATCATATTTTATAATTATAGCTCCCAAAGGGAGCTATAATTTTGTGAGAGAATTTTCCCTCTCACATTAGAAACTAACCACTAGTGAAATACCCACCACTTAGCCTAAAGGCTTGAAGTCGGGGCTTCGTATAATCCTGTCTAACCATATAGGTAATTATTTTACAGACTATCAGTTTCCAACGCTATGGGTTTTTTTAGGAGAACCCTTTCCGTATTTCCTACGGTACTGCAAGCTTAAGACTTGCTTTTGGAAACCTATAATTATATTATATCCAAGCTTGAATTATTAATACATGGGAATTATTTACGTTTAGCTAAAGCTACGTCGATTCATCTCACCACCTACTACGTTGAGGTTGGAGAATTCTCTTAAATTAAGTTAAAATGAAGTTATTACTAGTTTGCCCTAATTTTTATATTTTATAAATCTAATTTAGGTTTAAAAGTTTTAAGTCTTAGAGCATTTAAAAGAACAGTAACAGAACTAAAGCTCATTGCAAAAGCTCCAATCATAGGATTTAATAAAGGTCCTCCAAATAAGTGAAGTACTCCCATAGCAATAGGGATACCAATTATATTAAATATTAATCCCCAGAATAGGTTTTCTTTAATATTTCTCATAGTTTTTCTACTTAATTGAATAGCTCCAATAACATCCATAATATCACTTCTCATAAGAACTATATCAGCAGATTCCATTGCAATATCAGTTCCTGATCCAATAGCCATTCCAACATCTGCAATTGCAAGTGCTGGGGCATCATTAACACCATCTCCAACCATAGCAACTTTTTTACCTTCTGCCTGAATTTCTTTAACTTTCTCAGCCTTCTCATGTGGCAATACTTCAGCTACAACTCTTGAAATGCCAAGTTCTTTAGCAATAGCCTGTGCTGTTTTTTTATTATCTCCAGTAAGCATAACAACCTCAATACCCATTTTTGTAAGTATTTGAACTGCTTTCTTACTTGAAGGTTTAACAGTATCTGCAACCGCAATAATAGCTTCGAGCTTTCCATCTATAATCATATACATAGGAGTTTTCCCTTGCTCTGCAAGTCTTTCAGACTCTTTTTCAAACTCGCCTGATATAATAACATTCTGCTCATCTATAAGTTTTTTATTTCCTATAAATATATCTTTTGAATCAATGCTTACTTCTATCCCTTTACCAGGTATAGCTGTAAATTCATCAATTTTTTTAAGTTCAAGACCAAGTTCTTCAGCATGTTTAACAATAGCCTCCCCAAGTGGATGCTCTGAACCCTTTTCAGCTGCTCCTGCAATTGAAAGAATTTCATTTTCTGAATACTTATCAGTAATAATATCTGTAACCACTGGTTTTCCCTCAGTTAAAGTACCTGTTTTATCAAATACAATAGTTTCAATTCTTCCAGTAGCTTCAAGTGACTCTCCACCCTTAATAAGTACACCATACTCAGCCCCTTTACCAGTACCAACCATGATAGCTGTAGGAGTTGCAAGTCCCAAAGCACATGGGCAAGCTATAACTAAAACTGCTATAAATATAGTCATAACAAATTCTAAATTCTGACCATCAATACCCCAGAATATACTAGCTAATATAGCAAGTATAATAACTACAGGGACAAAATATCCCGCAATAATATCTGCAGTCTTAGCTATTGGAGCTTTTGACCCCTGTGCATCTTTAACAAGTTTAACTATTTGAGAAATAACTGTATCTTTACCAACCTTTGTAGCCTTATAAATAATTCTACCATTTTTATTAATACTAGCTCCAAAAACAGAATCACCAATAGTTTTTTCAACTGGAATACTCTCACCAGTCAACATACTTTCCTCAAGTGCTGTCTTACCCTCAATAATTTCACCATCAACAGGTAACTTTTCTCCAGGTTTAACAACAATCAAATCTCCAACTCTAACATCATCAATAGAAACAACTTGTTCTTTACCATCAACAATAATTGTTGCATTTTTAGGTGCAAGCCCCATTAATTTTTTAATAGCATCTGAAGTTTTACCCTTAGCAACGCTTTCTAAAAATTTACCAAGACTAACAAATCCAATAATAATAGCTGCTGACTCAAAGTATAATTCATGTGCAAAGTGTGGGAATCCCATACCAATCTTAATCATTGCATATATACTATATAAAAATGCTGCACCTGCTCCAATAGAGATTAATGAATCCATATTAGGAACTCCAGCAAATAAACTCTTAAATCCAACTTTAAAGAAACTTCTACCAAAGTAAAATACTATAACTGTTAATATCAGCTGTACTACTGCAAAAGTTAAAGGTGATTGTTCTGGTGACATAAAACTTGGAAGTGGCATCCCGACCATCTCTCCCATAGATATAATAAACACCGGAATTGCAAATAATGCAGTAAGAATTAATCTATTTCTAGTAAATGTTACTTCACTTTTTTTGTTACCCTCTAAATTTGCTTCTTCTTCTTCCAAATCAACAAGTGTAAAACCAGGTTTTGATAACTTAGCTCTAATATCACTCATTCTAACTTTCTCTGTATCATAAGCGAACTTTACAGTTCCTGCTGCAAAGTTTACAACTCCATTTTCTACTCCATCCATCTTCTTTAAAATTCTTTCAATAGATGACGCACATGCAGCACAACTCATACCTTCAACATTATAAGTTATTTCTTTTAAATCTTTCTTAAAATTAAAACCAATTTTTTGTACTCTCTTTTGTATATCTTCATAAGATACTTTATCTTCATCATATACAAGCGAAACACTTTCATTAGCAAAGTTAACAACCGCTTTATCAACTCCATCAAGTTTTCCAAGTGATCTTTCAATGGAAGATGCACAAGCTGCACAGCTCATCCCTTCAACTTTATAAACTTCTTTAATTTGATTATTATTCTCTATTCTAAAACCAATTTTCTCTATCTTCTGTCTTATTTTCTCTAAGCTAATCTTATTTTTATCATAATTAAGATTAAGCTCCTCTGCTACTAAATTCACAGTTGCACTATCTATACCATCCATCTTATTTAAAACTCTTTCAATTGATGCTGCACATGCAGCACAAGTCATCCCAGTAACTTTAAGTACTTTTTGTTCCACTATTATCACCTTCCTCATTTGTATCTTGTTAATTATCAACCTTATATATCAAACAAATTATTTACTTTCTAAAAGTTTTGAAATTATTTTATCAAGTTCTTGTATCTTTTCCTCTTTACTTTCTTTATTATCCATTGCTGCAATAACACAACTATTTAAATGTTGAGAAAGAATATGCTTATTAGCTTTTTTAACTAAAGCTTGAGAAGCCATAATTTGATTAGACACATCAATGCAATACCTTTCATTCTCTATCATTTTTATTATTCCATCTATCTGTCCTCTAGCAGTCTTTAATAACTGAATTGCTTTCTTTTTATCTTCATTCATAACAAATCTCCTTATACACCCCTACAGGGGGGTCCTGTATTTATAATATACACTTTAAAATCTTTCCTGTCAAGGAATACCTATTAATAATATGAATAAAAGAAGCAAATATAATTTCAAAAATTATATTTGCTTCTTTTATTCTCAACCTAAAGTAAAAAAAGGCATAAAAAAAAGATCAAAGAAAATTCTTTGATCTTTTGAATCTAGCGACAACCTACTCTCCCACACAGCTGCCCGTGCAGTACCATCGGCCCATAAAAGCTTAACCATCGTGTTCGGAATGGGAACGGGTGTTACCTTAAATGGCATAACCACTAGATATTTGGCTCCAGAAGTGGGATTTGAACCCACGACCTTTCGATTAACAGTCGACTGCTCCACCACTGAGCTATTCCGGATTAATATAAATCTGGCAACAACCTACTCTCCCACACAGCTGCCCGTGCAGTACCATCGGCCCT
>NZ_CAMQZG010000078.1 GCF_947039605.1 uncultured Clostridium sp. | reverse complement strand
ACCCCGACAAATTGGTACTGATACCCCGACAAATTGGTACTGATACCCCGACAAAGGTTATTTACTTAATCCTTGTTATGTAATATAATGGTGAAAGATGTTATTTAAAGGAGTTTAAAAATGGAAGAAACAAGATTAGATATATTATTTAAAAATAATAAGATGATAAAAGCTAAATATGATTTTACTTTAGCTCAAAATAGAGTGATGCAAAAAGCTTTTCATTATATGCAAAAAAATAATAGTCAATATGCATATTTTACTTTAGATGATATGAAAGAAATTACAGGACATAGAAATAATCAATGTATACCAGGGATTAAGTTGATGTTAGATGAACTTATGAAAAATAGAGTTATTCAAATAAAAGATAATGGGTCATGGATATCATCTTATATTATAGCTTCTCATGGATTTGATAAAGATAGTAATACTTTTACTATATCATTAGCCCCAATGTTTGTAGATATGATTTTAGAATATAGAGAGCATGGATTTGCGACTTTGAATGTTACTAGGTATTTAGAAATTGGTGGTAGTAATGCACAAAGATTATATGAATTTTTAAGAATGTGGACAGGAACTAAATATGTTATAGAGTACAAAGTTGAAGAGCTCAGAGAATATTTAAATTTAACTAATGCATATAAAGAATTTAATGACTTTAAACGTAGGGTTATTGAAGCTTCAGTTAAAGAAATTAATAAAAAAGAATTAATGGATATACATAAGGTTGAATATATAAAAATTGGTAGAAAAGTTGAAAGAATTAAGTTTTATGTAAAAGATTTAGAACCAAGAAATTATACTTTTGAAACTAAAAATTATAAAGTAGATAGTGATAATAATATTCCAATAGATGGTCAGATGAATATTGATGAGGTATTAGACGATAGTGATCCAGTACATGAACTAGCAAAAAAAACTGGACTTGCTGAAAAAACAATAAGGAGCTTAATTGATAAAGAAGGAATAAGTAGAGTTGAAAAAGGTATAGAAATACTTTTAGAAGCTGAAAACATTAAAGCTCCATTAAAATATCTTAAAGGTATTTTAGAAAATTTGAAAAATCAAACTAAAACTAATAATATATCAAATCCAAAACCTCTTAGATTTTCAAATTATCCTCAAAGAGATTATGATTTTGAAAAATTAGAAGAGGAACTGTATGGATTTGATATTGATGATAATGAAAAACCTTGTTAAGAGTGTAAATGATATTCTAAAATTTAATTAGATAAAAAATTATTTTTTTTCACAAATATAAAAAAGAACTAGAAATTATTCTAGTTCTTTTTTATATTATTAAATATATCCTCTAGTATTTCACCAAAACTTTTGTTTTTATCTTTACTTAATTTCTTTAATGACCTATTTAAATCTTTATCTATTTTTACATTAAGGAGATTTTTGTTTTCATCTTCTTTTCTATCAATATCAATATTAAAGTTACCATCTGTATCATATACAGCATCAAAGATTGATTTAACAATGACTGTTTTAGTAGTTTTATTTGTTTTAGCAAGTTTATCTATTTTCTCATAAATCTCTGAACTAACCGTAAATGCAGCCTGAACCTTTTGTTTCTTTTCTGGTATATTTAAAGATATTTCAGATGTAATTTCTTTATTTTCAGTATTTTTGTGTAGTAATTTCATACTTTCATTTAATCCACTTTTCATATTTTATACTCTCCCTATTATATATTCACTTAAATATTTTATTTCATCAAAGGCTCTATTATTAATCTTTGAAGTTATTACCGTTTCGAATTTATCTATTGTATTAGGATATGCAGATAAAGAACTAACCTGAAGTTTATTTATAAAACTAGCTCCTAAGTTACTTTCAAGTATTTCTTTTACTTCAATATTTTTAGTTATTTTTCTATTATCAACTTTAGATAAGAAACAGAAAAATTTAGTTGTGTGATCTTTGTTTAAATCAACAGTAAGGTTAATTAAGTTAATCAATCCACGCATTGAAAAAACACATGTTTCAATTGGAGCAAGTATCATATCGCTAATATTAAGACAATTTAGAACTGTATTACTCATTGCTGGAGGATTATCTATGATAATAAAATCATAATCTTCAGTTAAGTTATTTAATTTACTTTTCATAATATCTGTTCTATTATTCTTTAAATTTAAATCAGTATAGACATGATCTATTGAACTAGCAATATAATCAATGTTTTTAAATTTAGATTTAACTATAAAGCTATTGATATCTTTTTTTGACAAGTAAAGCTCTTCAATTGTTGGAATTCTATTAGAACTAAAGTAATCATCATTTTGCCCGTCGCTTAAGATGTAAGTACTATTTGCTTGACCATCATTATCTATAAATAAAACCTTCCTGTTTTTTTTTATTGAAATATATGTAGCTAAGTTAAGCGAAAATGTAGTTTTACCGACTCCACCCTTCTGATTAAATATACTTATTACCTTCAAAATCATCATTCCTTTTCTATATAATACTGAAAGTATAATATAAGTGAATTGCAATGTAAATTATTAAATTATTGCTTTTTTTCAAGAATTTATTTAAATTTAAATGCAAATACAAATAACCAGAAATGAAAATATAAAAAAAAATAAATATAAATAATTAAATGAAGAAATTCAAATATAAATAAAATTAAATTAAAATGCAAAAGATATGAAATGTAAATACATTTTAATTTAAATGCAAAAAAAGACTAGCAAGAAATTAATCTCACTAGTCTAAAATGTTATTTTAAATATTCAGCATACATAAATCCACCATGCTCTCCATAATATGTTGACCACCACTTGCCAGCTTTACCCGCAAGCTTAACTTTATCACCTTTATGGACCTTACCAATTATATTAGAATTAGTACTTGCTCTATCTCTTACATTCAAAGTTGGTGTAGTTACGGTTGCATAATCACCAGGAGCTAAAGTTCTTTTCATTCCTGGAATATAAATTCCTGTATTAAATACATCTAAGTCTGTTGATCCAGTAAAGTTTCCGTTGTCAGCATGTTGCCATCCTATAAGATTATCAGTATTTCCCCAAACTTTTGTTTTTTTCGGTTCATTTACTCCATACTCAGCAAGCCATAAGCCATACTTTTCAAGGCTTGAATCTAAGTATTCATTTGCAAAACTTAAGTTGGTATAGATACATGGATAATGCCCTGTTTGATTTGTTATTTCTGTTGCAAAATCATTTATGCATTTGTTTATTGTTGCTGCACTTTGATTATCTGTAACTTCTATATCAATTGCTATTCTGCAATTATAATCAAGCCCTTTTATTTTTTCTAACATGAATCTTGCTTGCACTGCTCCATCATCACAAGAGTGAATGAAGTGATAGAATCCTATATCAAGTCCAGCTTCTTTTGCTTTATTATAGTTTTGCATAAATAATGGGTCTGTATAAGTTTGTCCTTCTGTCCCTTTGATATAACATACTTTATACCCTTCGTTTGATACGTTGTTTAAGTTTATATGTGGTTGAAACATTGATATGTCTATTCCTTTGATATTCATCATTTTTAATTCCTTCTTTCATTTTTATTTTGATTTATTTTAAATTTAGGCAATAAAAAAAGAGCATTTACGCTCTAACCTTCTATTGCCATGAATATTATTATTTACTTAATCCTTTTGTTGTTGGGTTGTTTAATACGCCAAGTGCTACACCGATGCCACATAAAGCATTTATTGTATACATTGCTTTTGTGTTATCAACTATTATTCCAACATTATTTAATATTAAAATAATTGCTCCTGCTATTGCTATAATAGTTCCTGTATTGCTTAATCTTTTTAAAATTTCTTTTAATTTTTTCATTTTTTTAATTTCCACCTTTCTATTTAAAAACAAAGTGATTTTGAAGTATCCAAATAAAGAAAACTACTAAAAAACTAACTAGCGTTGTGCATAAATATTTCATTGTACTTGTTAGTCCTTCTACTGACTTGCATAAACTTTTTAAATCACTTCGTGTTTTTGTTGAGTCTTGAATCTGTTCCACTATTTTCTCCTCTAATTTAACTATATGTTCCTCATTTTTTTCGATTTTTTCTTTATGAGAATCTAAGATTAATTTTATGTTTTCATCATTCATCATTTTATTTCCTTTATGCTAAAATTGTATAAACTATATTGCCATATCCTCGCCATGATGGACTTGTTTCTGTTCTAGGATTGAAAGACATAATACTTACTTTTATAGTAAATGTCATACTATCTTTATCATTAGACAAAAGTTCAACGTCATAACTATTAAGGCAATCTGTTGGATTTTCAGAGAAAACATTTCCAAGCCAATAGGCGATTTTATAATCCTTTCCTCTAAATATCTCTGGAACGGTTATAGTTCTGTTTTCTCCACTATGAACTTTACTTACTGAATCATGATAATAAAGACAGTGATAATCAAATTTACCGTCACCACTCTTATAATAAAATCCATCTTCTCCTATAATAGTTTCACTACCATCTTTAAATTTACAGTCAAGTTCTTCCTGTGTAATCTTTAAAGGTGTATTACCTCCGATTGTAAAATCAAATTCATTTAACTGCTGTTTTAATTCAGAACTCATATCTTTACTAGAAATTTTATCGCTTATTTCACTGGAAAGCTGAGTTTTCATAGATGATATATTCTTATTTAAATCCTTAACACTATTTTGAATCTTAGTTGCAGTTTGTGTTTTAACAGTTGAAATACTATTATTTAGAGTTTTAACTGTATCTTGAATTTTTTCGTTACTTTGAATTCTATAAGTTTCAAAATTATCTCCTGATACTTTTGTTTCAAGTTCACTTCCTATTGAAACTATTTCTATTTTATTAGAATTTATCTGAGCTATTGCACTACTAACATTATCATTAGATGTAATAGCACTCTGATTTAAATCAAATGTGCTTTTAAATGGATTTTCTAAATCTAATAGGATAGAAACTATTTCATGTATGTTATCATACTCTAATGCTTCATTTATAACTCTTATAGGCATATATAATTTTAACTCATCAAAACTATTGTCTATATAACTCAAGTCTAATGCTGTTAATTTAATAGAATCAGCATTTAATTTTACTTGTGAAAAAACTGCTTTAGCCTTATTCAATAAATTTTGTGGAATAGTTACATCATCCCATTTCATCACCTTTTCAATAACTCCATACTTAGCAACTAAGTTATCATCCTGAACATATTCAATATCATTATTGACACTATTAATACCAATATTATTTTTACCAAAAGGTATTACTCTAGTAAATATATTTATATCACTATCATCTACATCAATTGATTCCATATTAGAGCCAAGCTCTACGGTTTGAACATTAGTTATTGGACTATTAAGTAAGTAGTCTAAATAATTTATACCATTTTCACATCTTATGATTAAATAACCGTTATGTCTATCTAAAACCTTAGATATTAAACCTTCTAAACTACTTTCATAATTAGTTTTAATATAAACAGGTTCGTTTATTTCTATATTACCAAGCAATATTTGTTTTTCTTTTCCGACCTTAGAGTTATGGTTATCTAATAATTTAGTTAAAAAAGTACTAACCGTAGCATTTGCTATTGCTCCTTTTGGAGCTTTTGCTGGTAAGTCTAAGGGATGAAACTCCCAAACACCTACATAAGTATCATTTAAATAGTTAAGAACGCTCTCACAAACTACTGTGTTAGTAAACTCACCAGTATTAGTCATACTCATTGAATTAGACATAACTCTCCCATTAAAAATTAGTGTATTAGTTCTTTCATCAATTACCTGTATATAATCTAAATATTTTTTTAATTTATTATATTTAGGACTATTTATTGCTAATTCAAAAGTTAATAATGATGCTGTATTTTTAGTAAATTTTATATTTTTATTTAAACATTTAAGTTCTTCAGTAGTTCCTTTAATTTTTATCTTAAACATTAGCTCCCCTTCTTATCAATAGTTTTTATAGCAAAGTAAAGTTACACCATATTCAGATGAAACTGTTGAAGAAGATTCGTTTTGTAACTTTAAAAATAGAGTTGTATTGCTAGAAATACTTGAAAGTATAGTAATTTTGTTACTATCACCAGTTCCTGCAATTCTATTTATTCCAACTATAATTGGATTTTTAGAATTTATATTGAATTTTGTTAAATCTACTTTATAAACTTCTATTCCTTGATTAACATTAACTGTAAAATCATGATAAATTAAAGATACATCATTTGATAAAAATGTGCTTAAATCATCACCATAACTTCTAGTTTCTAAATTATTAGTCATAGATTGAATTACAGTTGATTTTTTTCCGTTATTATCTTGATTAATAACATTATAAACTTGATCATCTTTTACACGATTGTAAGTAATGTCTGTTTTACAGTTCCAACCATTATTTTCTGTATCATAACGATACATTTTCCCACTATCTATATTTGTAACTTCAAGAGCTTTCCCAGTTGTAAAGCATGTATGATTTTTAAAACTTGTATCTCCATTTATAGATATTTGGGAATTTGAATCTGTATGTGAAAATCCATAATAATTTTTATCATTATTTATCACTCTAGAATAAAATAAATCCGTAAGTGTAAGAATACAGTTTTCAACAATTCCATTTTCACCAGTTTCTGAGTCCCAAATTGATACTTCACTTCCAGATACAATCAGCTTTGCTGGATTTTTAATTATTTCGGTTTTAGATTCTCCACAAAGGTACATAGCTGTTGCCATATTTTTTGAGCTTTTAAAGAATCCCGCTTTTTGAAGTTGTATTGAAACTTTACTTAATTTAATATTAAAATCTGAAAGAGCTATATTTGAAAGGTTATTCGTATCAAAATATAGTCCAAATAGACAACTGTTTAAATTACAGTTTGAATAAATATTTTCAGTTATCCAACATTGTGCTAATACAGAATCTTTTTGTGATAGATTTATAGAAACTCCCTTTCCAGCATAAGCAACTTCTAAATTATCTAAGTGAAGATAAACTAAGCCCATAGACCTATTATCTGTATACGTATTTCCATTCTCATCATAATTTTTCACTTCTATATATAATCCAGTTCCATATCCTGATGCAAAAGGGAAATTAACAAATATATTATTTAAAGTAAAGAACCTTCTACTTTCATTGCTGTTATTACTTTCAAGATATATAGCACTTCCAGCAAAATCATTTTCAAAAGCTATTTGTAAATTTTGAATTCCAGATTTATTTGTTGTTTTGAATAAATAATTTTTTTCATCTAAATTTTGATCACCTACAAATTTAATAATAGTTTTGTAAGTCCCATCACCAAAAAGTATATTTCCTTCTAAAAGATTATATTTACTTTTTGCAAAATTATAAATACCAGTAGGAAAGTAAATTCTTTGTCCTGATTTGAGAGCTAAAGAAAGTGCTGCATCATAAGTAGTATCACTTTCCTTTTTATAATTTAATATATTTACACTTCCGTTAATAAAGTATTTCATCATTGTTATATTTTGCATTATATTTATAACATCCATACCAGAATATTGGCTAGAATTTGTATTAAACCATTTATTTAATAGTCCTGTTGCCTTATCAGTTTCTTCGTTTATTAAGTTTAGTCCATTAACAAGTGCTCCACGAACTTCTTTTCCATAAATAGCTGTATTTATTTTATTTAGTTGACTTTGAATATCTGCCATTTTAAATTGTCTCCTCCTTAAAATTAATATCCATAATAGCTTTATTAGCTGTCTTTATAAATATTTTATTTATCCCATTTTTAAATATAAGTCCAAATTGTTTATTGTCTCCAATTTTCAAATTATAATCTTTATTATTCAGACTTATTGAAATATTTTGATTTAAATAAATAGAAGGTATTATATCAATACCATCTATTTGTATATTAATCACATCACCTGTATTTACAATATGTCGATTATTTTTTGTTATCCCATCTATAAAATTAAATGTATCCCAAATATAATCTCCATACACGCCTTTTGTAAGAGTTGGATTACAAGTAAAGGTAGCTGTGAATTTTCCAAGACTTATAAATGATTCTAAATTACTTATTTGAGTACATCTGCCTATATAGAATCCATCGATATAATTGAATTTTAAAGTACTTTTTGCTCCACTTAGTAGCCAAGAACTTGCTTTAGAAAATACTTCATACATTTTATTTTGATTTTTTTCTAAATAGTTAAACTCTATAGTTATAATTCTATCGCTATAAGTCATAAGTCCACCTGTAACAACAGTGCTAAAGTCAAAGCTTCCATTAGAATATGGAAGCTTTTCTGTAATCAAATTAGGAGTAGGCGCACCTAATTTAACACTTAGAATCCCCAACCCAAAATCTGTTGATAAATGATTATTAAATTCTAAATATTTCATGTGATACCTCTCAATCTTTTTTGAAGTTCTATTTCTTTACCATTTAATCTATTTTGATAAGCATTACTTGCATATGCTATTTCTTTACCATTTAAAACAACTTTTAAATTAATTTCTTTATGATCTTTAGTATTATCAATTTTAGAAATTATTTTATCTATAGCATTATTTATTATTCCTTCAATATTTATTTCATCAATTGAATCTTTTAATATGCCACCACTGCTAGATATTCCTGTTGTTAAACTATTTAAAGAATTTAAACTAGTTGAAGATTGACTTGCTAAACTAAAGTTAGTAGGTTTTTGATTATTAATAGGCATTGCTAAAAACTTTGATTGGCTAGGTTTTGGCGCGTTATTATGTGGAATAACTACATTTAACCCAATTGCGTGTGCTGCTGCATGTCC
>NZ_CAMQZG010000077.1 GCF_947039605.1 uncultured Clostridium sp. | reverse complement strand
GTCTTAAAAATTATATCATAAAACAAATATTGGAAGTATTAGCCTGATGGGTATGGGGTGAACCCGGTTGGAATACTACTAATGCTATGCTTGTAGCATATCAAATTGAAAATGCTAATATAGGAAATGGATATTTTAGTCCAACTACACAGGAAAAAGCACCAACATTAAGCTATGGAGAAGAAAATTATTATGTAACATTATTACAATATAGTCTATATTGTAATGGTAATATAACCGTTGAATTTACAGGTAAATACGATAATATAACACTTTTGGCAGTTGAAGCTTTTGGTAAAAATAACGGGATCGATACTAAATTTGGTACAAAAGTCGGACTAGATATATGGATGGCACTATTACTAAGCTCTGGAAATCCTAAAAGAGATGTAAAAGGCTGTGATCTAGCGAATGCATTAACATATGAAGAAGCTAAATTGTTAAAATCAAATGGTTATAATATAGTTGGAAGGTATTTAACAGGTAATCATGCAACATCAATACATGAACTTAAAGCTATATTGAAAGGTGGATTAAATGTTTTTCCAATATATGAAACAGGAAGTTATCTAACAACTTATTTTTCACCAGAACAAGGAGTAAATGATGCAACTAGTGCAGTTATAGCATGTGAGAACTTAGGAATACCAAAAGGAACAAGAATATATTTTACTGTAGATCATGATATGGAAGGTGGGCAAATAGAGAATTTAGTAATGCCATATTTTGAAGTAATCTATAATAAATTTAATGAAGCTGAATTAAGATATAATATAGGAATATATGGTTCAAGAAATATATGTGCAAAGGTAATAGAAGCTGGTTATGCAACACTAGCTTTTGTAGATGGTGCATCATATGGATATAGTGGAAATATGGGATTTAAAATGCCGAAAGAATGGGCATTTAACCAGATAGAAGAAGGGTTTTCTGTAGATGGAATACAAATAGATAAAGATGTAGTTTCAGGAAAGGATACTGGATTTAGTAGTTTGGTTGATATAGAGGGTAATGTAGGAGCTTCAAATAAGACATTTAATTCTTATACAAATTATAATACAAGTCAACTTTCAGAGGTGGATTTTGATATTATTGAAAAGGCTTTATTATATCCACTTACATCAGTGTTTAATATAAAGGGACCAGAATTATTAAAATTAGCTAAAATTGATAAAAAGAAATTATATTTAAGTGGTGGTCCGTTCTATATAGCAAATGATGCGTGTTATTTAAGATATGAATCAGGAATAAGACCGCAATTAGGGTCAGGAAGTGATTTAACTTTTAAATTTGATGGATTAGCTACTCCTTCAGTAACATTTACTAATTCAGGAATAGGAAATAGCTTTAGTTCAAAATTATTAAATTCACAAAGTTTCCAAACAAAATTATTATCATTACTTCCAAGTGTTAAAATTAGAGATTGTAAATTCTTTATTTCTTGGAAAGGAAATTCAGAAGCAGAACCAGGTTATTATGAAATGGCATTAGAAGTAGGTGTTAAAATACCAACAGATAGTAAAGAAATGGGAAGCAATGGAAAGTTAAAAACAATAAAATCACTAGTAGGTGACTCTATTGTTTTTGATATAATTTTAGGAGTAAAAAAAGATATAATATTTAGAGAATCAGATATGGGAACTTTATATCAAATATCAGGAGATTATGCATTAAGTTTATTTACAAATACAATATATACACTAACAGATACTGCTAATAATGGAGCAAGTGTATCTGTTAATGCAGATAATAAAGCTACTATTGTATATGAAGTTATATCTGGAATTATAGATATATTAAGTCATATGAGTAAAGAAGCAATTATAGATGGAACTTTAGGTCTTTTTGCTTTATTAAAACTTTTAGAATTAAGAAGAGCAGGAAATATGGGATAGTATAATTTTAGTTATTATTAAGTGGTATATGCATGTATTTTTAAAGTGATACACACGTATACAAAACCTATAAAAACAAATATTGCTATAAATAAAGCAGACAAAAAACTTCCGAACGTGATAAAATTATTTGCAAGATTAGGAAGTGATGATGCTAAGGTGAATTTTACTGAGGGGAATGTTGAATTTAAAACAATTATTAAAATTATAGTTAGAAATAAAACTATCAAATTAATAATTTTAATATTTTTTTTAAATGAAAAATGGTTATTAATAGTTATTAGTGAACAAAAACCAATTAAACCAATTAGAATAGAAAATAAAAGTATTGTTTCTTTTTGTAAAGAACTAAAGGTTATTTGGTTGGTACTTGTAATTAAATAAGAAGTAGAATTAGATATTGAATTAAATACTAGGAATATAGAAAAAAGAACTGCAAGTATTATTATTGCACTTTTTGTTAGAATAATTTTTTTTGTAGTATTCATGGTGTCATCCCCTTTGTTTTTTATTTAATTTTATAATTTCTTATATTAAAATAGGTTAAAATTTATAGTCAATATGAAAAGAGTTTTACGAAAGTAGAGCTCTTTTTTTATAAAAATATAGAAAAAAGACATATTAAAGGTTTTATTCGCCACTTTATAGGGGTCCAGAGCACAATTCGTGCAAAAGTACCAACAAGAAAATTTACCTTCCATAAATTACAGTATTTGTATTTGTGGAAGGTTTTTTATTGTCTAATAAACGTTCGTTTTTGATACAGCAATTCTAAAATAGAATAATAATTAATTTATATACAAAGAATATATATATATACTTATCTCAAAATCAAAATATCAAAACTATATTAATTTAATGACTTTTAATACAAAGGAGAAATTAAAATGCTAATAGGATATGCCAGAGTATCTACTGAAGACCAAAAATTAGAATTGCAGTTAGATGCTCTTAGGGAAATTGGATGCGAAAAGGTCTTTACAGATGTGGCAAGTGGAGCTTATACAGAAAGATTTGGATTAACTGAAGTTTTAAGCTATTTGAGAGAAGAAGATATTTTAGTGGTTTGGAAGTTAGATAGATTAGGTAGAACTCTGAAACAGCTAATAGAAATTATAAATCAGTTGAGTGAAAAGAATATAGGTTTTTTAAGTTTACATGAAAAAATAGATACTACCAATAGTGGTGGAAAACTTATTTTTCATATATTTGCTGCTTTAGCTGAATTTGAAAGAGATATTATTAGAGAAAGAACCAAAGCAGGTTTAAAGGCTGCTAGAGCAAGGGGGAAGTTAGGTGGGAGACCTAAAATAATGGATGAAAATAAAATATCTATAGCTAAAACTTTATATAATGATGGAACTACTTCAGTAAAAGATATATGTAAAATGTTAAATATATCTAGAGCTACGCTATATAGATATATTTAGAGAGGAAATTAAAAATGTATTTAAATAGAAGAGAATTATTAACTAATAATCAAAGACTAGCAATTATGAGTATTTCTGATAATATACCGGCTGACGAATTAACTAAATATTACACGCTTTCCTTTGAAGATATAGATTTAATAAATAATCATAGAGGTGACTATAATAGACTAGGTTTTGCCATACAATTAACTATTCTACGTCATTTTGGTTGGTCTATATTTGATTTTAATGCAATTCTAATTAATATTATTAAATTTGTTGCAAATCAAATTGATGTAGATTTTTCATTATTCAACATATATTTAATAGAGGTTGGAAAAAGTACTAAATCTAATCATTTGAATGAGATATGTGAGATATTTGGTTATAAAAAATTTGATAACCTTATTAAAGAACTCATTTTCAATAAAGCTTTAGAAAAAGCATCTGTAACCAATAATGGTGTTTACCTTGTGAATAAGGTCGTAAATATCCTGAAACAAGATAAAATAATACTTCCATCAATAAGGTCACTTGAGCAAATAGTCTGGGAAGCTAGAAAACACTTAGAGCAGACTATCTTTGAAAATATATACAACAGTTTAACTTATATGCAAAGAAACCTCATTGATAAAATTCTATTAATTGATTCAGATCAAGTTAAAACTAGGCTATCTTGGCTTAGAGAAATACCAGGTAAAGCTTCACCAGAAACATTTTTAGAGATAATAAAAAGATTAAATTACATAGTCTCTATCAATATTAAAATAGATTTAAATTGCCTTCATAATAATAAAGAAAAAGAATTATATAGGTTAGCTTCTAAGTATGATTCTTATGATTTTAAGCGATTTGATGATTTTAAAAAATATGGACTTTTGTCTATCTATCTTTTGAATTTACAAAAAGATTTTATAGATCAAGCCTTTTATATTCATGATACTCAAATAACAACACTGCAATCTAATGGGCGAAAAGCTCAAGAAGAGATATTAAAGAAAAATGAAAAAAAATAAACATAGGGATTAATCATTATGCAAAATTGGGTAAAGCATTAATTAAAGCCAAAGAAAAAGGGATAGATCCCTTTGAAGAAATTGAAAAAATTATGCCTTGGAGTGAGTTTATAAATTCAGTTAATGATGCTTCAAAAATTGCAAGACCTAAAGAATATGATTATTTAGACCTATTACATACTCAATATAAAAGACTTAGAAGATATACTCCTGTACTCCTTAAAACATTAAGTTTCAATGCTTCTAACACTGGAAGACCTATAATAAATGCCTTAGAAACTATTGCAGGTGTAAATAATTCAAATAAAAAGAAAATACCCAAAGGATCTCCCCTTGATTTTGTTCCAAAGAGGTGGGAAAAGCATGTTTATGATGAAGATGGTAATATAAATCGCCAATATTATGAGTTAGCAGCTTTTACTAAATTTAGAAATGCAGTCCGTTCTGGTGACATTTCTATTATAGGAAGTAGACAATATAAAGATTTTGATGGGTATCTTATCTCAAAAGAAGAATGGCAAAAATATAAATTAAAGTTAACTCGAGATATGAATATATCACTGTCTGTTGATGAATATTTAAGTGAAAGAAGTACTGTTTTATATAAAAAACTAGAATGGTTATCAAAAAATATTGAAATATTGGAAGATGTAACTATTGATAAAGATAAGTTTGTGTTATCTAAATTAGGCAAAGCAACTCCTGAGGAAGCAAAAGAACTTAGTTATAAATTGTACTCAATGATACCAAGTATAAATCTTACTGATTTACTTATTGAGGTATCAAATTGGACGGGGTTTGAAAAGCAATTTATCCATGCTTCAACCAATAAAGAACCTAGTGAAAATGATAAAACAATCATAATGGCAACATTAATGGCATTGGGAACTAATATAGGACTTAATAAGATGTCACAAGCAACAACAGAAAAAATATCTTATAATCAACTTTCTAATATATCAAATTGGAGAATGTATGATGATGCATTGAATAAGGCTGAGGCAACTATTGTTAATTTTCAACACAATCAAGGACTATCACAATATTGGGGGGAAGGTACTACATCATCATCTGATGGAATGAGGGTTCAAAATACTGTATCATCATTAAATTCTAGTCATAACCCACACTATGGTTCTGAAAAAGGTGTAACAATATATAGATTTACTAGTGATCAATATTCTAGCTTTTATTCAACTGTTATAAATACTAATTCACGTGATGCTATCCATGTAATTGATGGGTTACTACATCATGAAACCGAATTGAACATTGAAGAGCACTATACTGATACTGCTGGATATACAGATCAAATATTTGCATTAACCCATATACTAGGTTTTAGATTTGCTCCTAGACTTAGGGACTTATCTGATTCAAAATTGTATATTTTAGATAAAACTGATAAGTTTATAAATATTAAAGAAATATTTAAAGGTAAGATAAATGCTAAAATTATTAAAGAACATTATGATGATGTTTTAAGATTAATTTATTCAATAAAAGAGGGGAAAGTTTCAGGCTCTCTAATAATGTCAAAGATTGGTTCATACTCAAGGCAAAATGGTTTAGCTACAGCTTTAAGAGAGCTTGGTAGAATAGAAAAGACTATATTTATTTTAGATTATGTTTCAAGTAAACCTTTAAGAAGAAGAATTCAGAAAGGACTCAATAAAGGTGAAGCTATGAATGCTCTAGCGCGAGCAATTTTCTTTGAAAAAAACGGTACATTTCATGATAGAGCGATGCAAGATCAATTACAAAAATCTAGTGCACTAAATATTTTAATAAATGCTATTACATTATGGAACACAGTATATCTTTCAAAAGCTATAGAAAAGTTGAAGGAAAAAGAATCCTTCAATGAGGAGCTATTAAAGAATATTTCTCCATTAGCATGGGAGCATATTAACTTTGTTGGAGAATATAACTTCAATTCAGATATAAAATATGATTTTGACAATTTAAGACCTTTAAAAAAAGATAATTAAAAATCTTTATATAAAAAATGAACGTTTATTAGATAATAAAAAGCCTTCCATAAATACAAATACTGTAATTTATGGAAGGTAAATTTTCTTGTTGGTACTTTTGCACGAATTGTGCTCTGGACCCCGATCAGTCAGAACCCTTATCCTTTTTAAAAACTAGACGGAAAGATAAAAAGTATTGGGTCTTTATTGTAGACCAACTGAAACGCCCGAACTTGTTTCGTAGTGGAAGACGGTAGCGGGGTGAATGAGCGTAGCGAAGAGGGGAATCCCCCTAAAAAACTTGCTCCTCTAGCCAATCTTTAACTATTGTATATCTACAACAACCAAGACAGGGTTGTTAGTATAAATAACAAAGTTAATGTTTAACACTTGTTAGATATTTTTAAGGAAATAGTGTAGAAGATATCTTTTATTTGTTTAAAATTTGGAAGTCTATTTTTAAAATACATCAAGTTAAAAAAGTAAAAATACAAAGATTCAAATGCTTTCTTTATGGAAGATTAATTGCACTTTTATTTTCTTCAAACATAGTTTATACAGCAAAAGAAATTTCTTTAGAAACAAAGGGAGCTAAAATTAGTAATCACAAAGCTTTTGATAAAGTTATTGAGTATTTTCCACGGCTAAAACACGATATTTTTAAAGGAGATTTGTTTATTAGCAAAAGTTTAAATAGATTGATAGAAATTATAAGTAGATTAGCTAAAAAATCAAAAAGAAAAGGATCAGTAATAACTACAGAAATACTGAATTTATTAATAAAATCATCGGATTGCCCTCTAAAATTAGCAATTTAATTTAAGCTTATTTGCATTAATTTTACAATTCATAGATAAGCTTTATTAAGTTTACCCAAAAATAAAAAAAGTTATATTTCAGAATGAAAAAAATAAGCTATTCAAGAAAAATATATAAAATAATCTTTCTCAAATAGCTATTTTGTAGAATTTACTTTTATTGTTTCTCTTAGCCTGATGGCTATGGGCGTCCCCCCTTAAAGGTTTTTTAATTTTAATGGAGAAACATATATAGACATTAATCAAATATGAATATTTTCCTAGGTGTACGATATACATATTTCAAGGGATACCCCCTAGTAGATAACAAGTTTTATATTATAAAAAATACATATAATATTGATTTATTAATAAATTAACATTATATATGTAAAAAGTTTATTTATTTAGTATAATATTTAAATGTAATATTATATTTAGGGGGGATAACATGAAAAAAATTATTTTAGGAGTATTATGTATAGCGTTAACAACTAGTTTCCTGAATTTTAGTCCTGTAACTGCAAAAGCTGATGATTTTGAAGTTTTAAGAAATGATAGCAATATTGTATTAGAGGATATTGTTTCAACAAATTATTATGAAGCAGAGGATGAAAATACAAAAAACATACTTAATGTTGAAAAAAATAAAGATGTTCTTATTCATAATAATGGGGAAAAACTTGAAACTAATTTATTAGTAGAAAAAAATGGGTTTGATTTAGTTGCGGTTCATAAAGTTATTACTGATGATTATGATTATGCTCAATATTATTTTTCGGATGAAAATATAGATGGAGATATAGAGAATATTAAAAAAGAAATTAAAGATAAAAATTTAGTTGCAGCAAAATCCATATATAACGAGAAACTTTTGAAAAACTCTTATGTTAGAAATTTTTCATGGAATTTTAATTACTCAGGTTCAACTGTCTATAAACTTACTAATTCTGTTTCGTTAGAAAGAAAGAATAATAAGGTTAATATAGATGGTGTTACAGGTTCAGCTTGGGATATTAGTAGTGTAGCAGCTATAGAATCACAAGTATCTAATGGAAGAATAAATGATCAATATACTAGATTAAGTATTCAAGCTTTTGGAAGTCAAAAATTAATAGATTACGGTCCATCATCTACGACATCTCAAAATGTTGGTGTTTCTTTAAGTAGATTAGGCATTCCGAGTGTATCATGGTCTTTTAATATTGGTAATTGGACTACTAAAGATTTATCAAGTTTTAGTAATAAATATGGAAGATGGAGATTTGTTGGACCGGTAATAGGTTATTCTAAAAGAGTAACAACTAGACCAGGAATAAGAGCTAGTAATACTAGAGGTAATTTTGGATTAGAGGTTAGTCATACTACTGCTACTAATCATGGGAATTTTCAAACGGGAATAGCTCAAATATTTGTTCCTGATAGATAATTCAAATAAAATTTTAAATGTGAAATTTTTAAGTTTATTAAAATATAGTTGGTTTAAAAGTTAAGTGACTATATTTAAAAATAACGTTCAGAAATTTAATTTTAAATATAGTAAAGGGGGTAAAAGTTTTTACTCCCTTTATTTTGGTATCCTTTGAAGGGATAGCGATTAAAAGCTGATGTGTATACTGTACATTTTAGTTTTTGAGGTCTCTTAATCTAGGGTATTTAATGAATTATTTTAGTACTACTCTTGATATTCATAAATGAATTGAAAAATAAAAGTCATTCGCTAACAGTGAATGAGTTTGAAAATAAATGTTAATTTCGTATATAAAATAAATAACCAACTCAAAAATGAGCTCGTTATTTATTTTATATCTTAATCCTTTCAAAGAATTCAGGTGTTTGTGGAGCACTTGTTTTTTTATATCTTTATATGTTTAACTAGAGTGTAATGATTATAAGCGATGGATAATTGATGATAGATATATTTATAGAGCTAAAAAAGAGTTAAACGAGTTGACTATAAAAGATAGAATATATTTAGCAGCATTACTTAACAGTAATGACACTATTGGTGTCATTGCTGTTTTTTATAGTTAGAGTGGTGGCATAATAAAGTATCAAAATAACAAACAGTAAAAGGAGAAATTAGTATGGAGAAATTTTTAATATATTATGGAGCAGATATAGAAATTGAGTTTCCTAAAATCAAAAAAG
>NZ_CAMQZG010000076.1 GCF_947039605.1 uncultured Clostridium sp. | reverse complement strand
ATAGTCGTGGAGCCGTAGTAGATATGGTTCCTATTTTTTTATGAATAATTCAAGACTTTATTTTCTTTTACTATAATTGACCAACTACTAAACTACTACTCTACTCAAATATATTAAAAAGACCACCTAAAATCTTTAGGAATATTCCCCCTTAAGATTTTAAGTAGTCTTTCTTATAATACTTTTATTTTATTTTTTCTCATCTTTAAGTAAATCTCTGATTTCTTGAAGTAATAAAATATCATCAGGTGTTTTAGCTGGTGCTGCATCTTTCTTTTTGTAAAGTTTTGATGCTGCTTTAACACATAAAAATACTGTTATTGCAATAATCAAGAAGTTGATAACATTTTGTATAAAGTTACCTATGTTTAAAGTTACTGCAGGATGTGTTCCTACTGCATGTTTTAATACTATTTTATACGCTTGAAAGTTTACTCCTCCAATTAGCATTCCAACTAGTGGCATTATAATATCATTTACTAATGATTTAACAATTGTACTGAAGGCTCCCCCAATAACTACACCTATTGCAAGGTCTATAACGTTACCTTTAAGGGCAAATGCTTTAAATTCTGCTATAAATTTTTTCATTATTTTCTCCTTTGTTGATTCCTTATTTTCTCATTTGCAAAATACACTGTTACTATTATGTGTATTTTTTTTAATACTTATGAAATTTTATCATATTTTTTGCTAAATTTAAAGATAATTTATGTTTTTTTACCAAATTCCACTTTAAAAGTCCTTTTTCTCTAAAAATCATTCAGTTTTATGAGAAAAATAAAGAGAATCCCTCTAAGAGATTCTCTTTATATTAATCTGATTAAAATTTCTATTAAAATTAGTTGATTTCTCTTAAAATTTCTAATATCATACTTGGGTCTGGTGATAATTTAAATCTTGATATTTCTGTTGCTATATCAAGTGCTGTATCAACTACATTTTTTCTAACTTCAAATTCTATTTTCTCACCTTTATGGTCAAATATTATCTTATTACTCTTTTTATCAAAGCTTAAAGTTATACCATCTCTATAAACTATAAATGGCATTAAACTTCCTGTTGCCTTATAAAGATTTATAACTGGATACTCTCTCTTAAGTTCTAAACTATATAAAAGTTCCTCTGCTGATTTATAAGCAAGATTTACATTACCTCCATCAAACTCATAATCAAGATGATGTATATCACCTGTTTCCATTACCATTAAAAGTATATCTCTTATTCTTTTATCTGTTTCATCTCTATTTACAACATCTATTAAATCAAATTTATCGCCTCTTCTAAGACCATCTATTATAACTTGAAATTTACCTGCTCTTTCTTCTTGTAACATAAAAATATGCTCCTTTCCTTATGTAACTGTTCAAATCTTGGTAATACCTAAATATTCACAAGTTTTATTGTAACATACGCATATTATATTTTGAACTTATAAAGTTAAAATTCTATATTTGTTTGTCTTCTTATTTTTTCTAATATTTCAATAACCTCTAATGAATTATCTAAAGGATTTAAAATCGAATCAAGTTTACCATCGTTTATATTTCTTATAAAATCATCTATTTCATAAAACATATTATTATCTAAACTCTCTTTATATAATTCTTCAATCTTTCCATCCTTATATATAATTTTAACATCCTCAAACAATATATTATTTGCTACTATTACTCCATTTTCACCTTGCACTTCTACCCCTAAGCTAGAATTTGATATTTTTGAATAACTTACCATACCATCAAATTCTCCATAATCAAAAATAGCACTTCCTTTTCCATCAGCGCCTGTTTTTAGCATATAACTATTTGCAAGTATTGAACTTGGTATTCCAAATAAATTCACCATAGGCGCTATTGTGTAAACTCCTATATCCATAAGAGCACCTGCTCCCATCTCTTTTTTAAATATATTCTCAACAATTCCTTTTTTATAAGCATCATATCTAGATGAATACTGACAAAATGATGCAAAGTATCTTCTAACCTCACCTATTTTATATAAATTCCTTTTAAACTCTATAAAACCTTTAGAAGTTGTACTTCTCATTGCCTCTGTAAGTAAAACATTATTCTCTCTTGCTACTTTTATCATATTTTTAGCCTCTTGTGTACTTATAGCAAAAGCTTTTTCACATAGAACATGTTTCTTCCCTTTCATGCAAACTATACTTTGTCTATAGTGAAAAGTATTAGGTGATGCTATATATACAGCATCAAACTCATTTGAAGTAGTAAATTTTTCTATATCATCAAAAAATAACTTTGCATTATATTTCTCACCAAAACTTTTAGCCTTCTCTATATCTCTTGAATATACAGCTATAAGTTCAAATTTATTATGTGTACTTCCTGCTTGTAAAAATTGTTCTGTAATTTTACTTGTCCCTATTATTCCAAATCTAACTTTTTTCATAAATTTACTCCTTTATATAAAATAAGGTCACCTAAGAATAGTTAACTATCTTAAATAACCCTTATATTTTTAAATTAATGTATTCCCAATTTCAACATTCTCTTTATACTGAAAACTTTTAGTATCTAAAATTGATGCTCTATCAATAATAATATCTTCACATAACTTATTAGTATATTCAGTATTTATACCAAACTCTAGCATGCATAACTCTTCTCCTGTATATTTAAGCACTTCATACTCATCTATTATTTGTAATAATAAAAATCTTAAATCTTCTGATGATACATAATCATTTCTTTTAATAGTCTTATCCTTATCAATAGTAACACTTGCTATTATATCACCTTTAACTTTTAAAATATGTCTGATATCCAATATTTCATCAGCTACCTTTTCTACTTTAAACTCTGTGTATCTTTCTTCTATATTAGGTTTTTTTCTTCCAAATAGCATTCCTAAACATCTCCTCATTTGTAAATAAATATATTTTTTTATCTTAAATTAACTTTATCAAAAAAAACTTAATTTTTCTAGTTTTTTTATAAAAATAATTATTTTTCATACTTAAAAATATTTTATTTAAAAGTAAAAAAAGAACTATAAATCTTTTGATCAATAGTTCTTAATATTTTTAGTAAGTAGGCTTTTCACTCCCTTTTATTGTTACATTATAGCTAACACCCGCTACACCATTAGAGTATTTAATATATTTTCCTGTATGTTCATTTGTAGAACTACTATAGTTCAATAAATATTCTCCTGTTTTTTTACCATTATAAGTCTCTGTATATGCTGCTGAATACTCTCCTTGATAAGAATAATTTTCATCTTGCGCTATTTTAAATGCATTAGTATCACCATTATAGTACTCTTCAAAATTACCATTATTAGTATTTATCCATGTTATTTGTGTACCTGCAACTTCTCCACCATAAAAAGGATAATTATCCATTAATCCATGAAGTTGAAACTCATGTCTTGCCTCTATATTATTTGAGTAGAATGTTGCATTAATAGTCTTGTTACTTCCCGCATGAGCATATGTTGCAGGAATAGTCCCTGATGCACCATTTATAATATATGTTCCTGTATGTACGCCATTATAAAATTCATATATAGCATACTTCTCATCACCAACAGAACTTATTTTCACATTAAATTTTTCACTTGGTTTATTTAAATAATATTCAGTTCCACAAAGCTGATTATTTACTATAGTTGAACCTATATTAACAACAAGTCTTGCACCATTAGAAACTTCCCCATAAAGGAAACTTGTTGCCTGAATTAAATCATCAAACTTTCCATTTCCAAGATTCATTTTAAATGTACTTTGAGTAGTATTAGTATTTATATTATTGTTTGAACTTTGTGTATTATCATTATTATTGCTTGTTGTATTATTTTGAGTACTAGAGTCATTATTTGAACTCTGCCCATTACTTGATGTATTATTCCCTATACTATTTGAGTTCTGTGAATTCATATTATCTAAAGCATTGCTATTATTACTTGATGCTGAATTACTAAATAATGCAGCAACAACACCTATTCCACTAGCAACTATTATTGCAATAATTCCACCTATAATTAATTTCTTCATTTATAATCTCCTTATCTTTAGTTATTTTCTATTTTTACTAATTCCTTTTATTATAAAGAAAAAATGGTAATTTTTATTAACAAATCAGTATCATACATATAGTATCTCCCTTATTTTCCTTTTTTAGGATTTATATGATAAAAAAAGAACCAAAGATTTCTCTTTAGTTCTTTTTTTATACTTAACCTTGTTGGCTATTATTTGATTGATTTTGAGTTTGTCCATTATTTTGTTGTTGAGTTTGTTGGCTATTATTATTATCTTGGTTATTGTTTTGTTCTGTATTCTGATTACTTGTATTTGCTGTATTAGAAGATTGATTCCCCTCTGATACTGCTTTTTCTCCACCTTCAAAGAATGATGTAATCCAGTTCCATATCTTATCAAGCATACCTTCTGCTTTTTCTATTGCAACATGGTTGTTTTTTATCTCATCTTGAAGTTTAGCAGATATATTAGAGAAGTTTTTCTCTCCATTTGCTATTGAACTTTGTATATTCTTTAAAGTTCCCTCAACCTTATCATAATTTAAGTTAAGACCTTTAATTTGCTCCATAAGATTTGTAAGTTGTGCCTCTTGATTTTGGTTTAATCCACCACCATTATTATTCACAACATTATTTACAATATTTTGAACTTCTATTTTACTATTAGGGTTATCTTTAATTACTATTGACTTAGCCTGATTTACTATTGTTTCAGCTTTCTTTTGCCCAACAGTTTTAGCTATACTTGCAGTTGTATTAATCTCATTATTAGCAACTTTTTTATTTTTCTCTGGAACAACTGTCCCTGTTGCTTGTTGGAAAGCTTGTAAAACTCCAGCTAAAGCTGCTTGTCCTGTAACTGGCATAGGTGCATCAGCATCTATACTAGCATTATTTATTCCAACAGTAGTCAACGCACTCGCAAGCATATCTCCTGTAACCTCTGTTAGATTATTTGTAGTAACCTGTATCCCAGAACCTTCTGGTAATATAGTTATCTTTGCAGAACTATATGAACCTGTATTTGGAATATCATTTAAATTTCCTGTAAATCCAAGTTCTTTTGCAATTTCTCTATTTGTTGTTTGTAAAAAAGTTATATTTGAATCATTTGTATTTACATTAAATTGCTTTAATAACTCTTGTCTTTGCTGCCATGTATTATTAGCACCTACAGTTACAATAATTTTTCCAACTGCTGGCTGTGCAAGTAATATATTATTTTTTATTTTATTATTTCCAGTAGCTAAGGCACTAGCCCCACCAGCCACTAAACTTCCTATTAATATTATCGAAATTAATTTTTTTTTCATATGTATCTCCTTAATTTATCCTAAGTTTCATTTAAATCATAGTCTTGATTTTATTTGCATTAATATTACCAAGCTATGTCTATATTATACCAAGTGATTTTTTTAAAGCAACTTGACAAACTTTATAACTGATATTAGTGTAATTCAAGTCTGTGTGAATTTCTTCTCAAAAAGATTACACAAAATTTAACAATAGAAACAAAAAAAACTATCTTAGAATGAGCAGAGTCTAATTTTAAAAATTATTTCCTGTAATTATTTAAAAGTTCTACTTTATATACTTTGTTAAATTCTTTTAATACATTAAGTTTTATTGCTACTTTTCTATACAAACTTTTTTCACTATACGCATATTTTGAAGTTTCATTTATATTTTCTCTATTCTTTATAATCTCTTTAAATAACTCTATACATTCTAAAATTATATATCTATGTTCACTTACTATTACCACTTTTAAAGTCTCACCTAAACTCTTTTCAAAAGTACTAATTCTTACTACCGTACTACTCTCTACACCATCTAAAATAAACTCATCAATAAAACTATCTACTTTTTTTAAAGCATCAAGTTTACGCTCAAAATTTTTAATTTTTCGATTTTTTTCTTTACCTTTCCTAGATACCTTTTCTACCCGACTAGAACTTGTATTAACCATCACTTTAATCACCTCACTAAAATATACTTTTTTAACTTAATTTGAGAGAATTCTCCCACCTCTACAGGTGGTGAGATGAATCGACGTAGCTTTAAAGCTGAACGCCAATAATTCCCATGTATTAATAATCTAAACTTGGTTATAATATAAGTAATGTATTGTTCTATCAAAACTGAATATATGGAGTTGCTACAAGAAACTTAGGTTTGTAGCGTAAAATATTCAACCATTCGCACTTATATAGCAGGAGCAAAAACCACGCCATGATAGCTATATGACTTAGACAATCGACAATCCCAAAATGTGGGGTGACTTCTGCCAAGAAGACATAAACTGGTATCAATTAGTGATTAATCACAAACCGTCGGTGCGACGGGATTAGCTTGGATAAACTTGTAACATTAGTTATATTGACCAAGAAGCTCCCACTTCAAGCTTTAGCTAAGTGGAGAGTAGTTCACTTATGTTAATATGTGTTGTTTAATTTAAAATCATCTTTTTATTAAGAATAAATTATGATAATTCTCTCCCCCTAAACTTTTTTTGAAATTTGTAGTATAATTATAACTACTACTTGCTAATAATATAACGTGGAAGAAAAGCAAAAGGAGGGGGCTAATGAATTTTAAAGCTGTAAAAAGAATAAAATCATACATGAAGGAAAATAAACTTAAATTATCTGAATTTTCAAAAACACTTGGGATTTCCTCATCTTACTTAAGTAGAATCCTTAACTTCAAAAGAGGTATTACAGATAATTTTATTGAAAAACTTGTTGATGCTACAAGTCTAGATTTTGAATACTGGACTGGACACCAAAAAGAACTTAACTTTGATGAAATAGATAGATATATAAGAGTTCACCAAAGTGAGCTTGAAAAAATAGATACTAAAGATATGCCTCTAGCTATTAAAGAATTACTTGATGTAATTGCTAGCAGACAGGCTAATAAAAAAATTGCTTAGAATTTATCTTCTAGGCTATTTTTTTACCCTAAAATCTTATTCACTAAAACAAAAAAATCCCCCTTATTAAAATATACTTAATTAATACTTCAACAAGAGGGTGCATTATTCCTTTAATTATTATAATATTTATGATTTTATTATCTATTTTTTATCACTCAAAATTTCTGTATATACATTAATTCTCCTATCTACTTGTAATAATTTTCTTTACCAAAAACCACTGACTCAACACTACCATTCTCACAAGTAATTCCTATAGAAAGTTTAACACTTGTATAATAGTCACCATCTATTTCTGTCTCTTTATCTAACAATTTTATAATTTTATAAGCTTCTTCTGAGGTATTAGGTAGAATTCTTTCTTCGTATACTTTTATATTAGTCCCACTAAAAATTTCTATAGCCTCAACCTTATCATTATCATCATAATAAACATGACAAAAGCTAAAGTCATCTGTTGTATTTTTACTAAATTCGCTTTTTTTAAACGCTTTAAAATCCCCAAGTATATTTCTTAAATCTAATCTTAACATACCAAATTTAATACTATCTACACCTATTAGTGGTTTAGCTATCATAATCCCCATACTTCCTCCTTATTGAATTCCCACAGCTAGCTGTTTCTCTATGATCTTCCTTATCTTAATACACGCTCACTTATTTAATAATATTTTGATCATTCTATTTAGTTCTAATGTATTATTCTTCAACTTTATTTCTAAATCTCTTTCTAAGTCTTTATTTCTAGTTTTACTATTCTTCATTTTTTCTAAATTTCTATATTGTAAAAGTAACTCGGCTTCTAACTTATCTATTGGCAACTTTACTTTTTTAGTATCACTAGTAATAGTGTCAATAGTTTCCCTTTTATCTATTTTAAGTTGATACTCTTCTTGTAATTTATCCTTAGTTATATTAATATAACCTAATCCACATTCTCTTGAAAGTACTACATTATCCCCTCTAGAGTACATAAGAATATACTCTACACCCGTAGTTTTGTTTATTACTATTTTACTCATTTTATCATATCCTTAAAAATACTTTTCTTTATCTACTTAAATTAAAATTCCCTGACTTTCATCTAACCAATTTATCACTTAAAACCAAACTTATATAGCATCATACTTCTTATTATAAAATTTAATTGTCACTTAAATAAATTCAATATACTAGTCCTCAAATTCTAAAATACTATTTTGCTTAATTCTATTTTATTATGTAACTATTATCTTAGCAAGTTTTTATCTATTCTATCTATTTTATTCCTCTTATAATTACCTTTCTAAACACTTATTAATGACTAAATATTTCCCTTTAATTTTTCTCATATACTAAAAGCATAAAAAACTATAAAACTATAAATAATATTATTAGTTATTAATATTTTCCACATAACTAGATAGTAAACTTAAATTAGTTATTTTTACGTTATAAAAGCTAAAGCTTAATAATTTTAAAGTTTACGAACTATTAAGCTTAATATTTTTATAAGAGGTGTTATTATGAAAAAGATAGAATTAAGTAACGGTAGAGTACTTAGTTATAAAAGAGAAGGAAATTTGCTTGGAGAAACTATTGTTTTTGTTCATTCATTTTTATGGGACAAAAATATGTGGGATTCCCAAATCGAAGTTTTAAAGGAAGAGTATGACTGTATTAGCATAGACTTATACGGACATGGTGAGTCAGGACTTTTAAATAGTGAGATGTCCCTTAGAGATTTAGCACAAGACATACTAGATTTTGTTGATGATCTTGGAATTTTATATTTCCACTATGTTGGATTATCTATTGGTGGAATGCTTGCTCCATACATAAATGATATGTGCTCACAAATTGAAACTTTCACTATTTGCGATAGCTACTCTGGAATTGAACCATCAGAGCAAAAGAAAGAATATATAAATATAATTGATACTATTGAAAAACAAGGTACTATCTCAAATGAGCTGGTAAAGCTTATTGCACCAATGTTCTTTAGTAGTAAAAATCCTGATATAACTTTAATATCTAAACTAGAAAATCATTTAGCTTCAATTCCAAAAGAAAATATCCCTACTATTTGTAATATTGGTAGAGCTATTTTCAACAGAGAATCAAGCCTTGATTTACTTAAGAATTTCAAAGTTAAAACTTCATTTATAGTAGGTGAACTTGACTCTTCTAGACCAAAAGAAGAATCTGAGCAAATGCTTAAACTAACTCCAAACTCTCACCTTTATGTACTAGAGCATGCTGGTCATATCTCTAACATAGAAAATAAAACTGAAGTAAATAAAATTTTTGCAAGATTATTTGATGTTGATGAATCTTCAGAAAAAAAACTTCATTTCTTCTTCTAAACAATCAAAATACCCATACTTGAGTAAGAACCGAAAATCAGATATGGGTATTTTTAAAATCTACTGTAATTTTCTTTTTTCAATCTGCTCCCAAATCATTATAAGCACAATTCCTATAAAGTAACATAGAATATCCTTAAAATCAAAAACAGAACCTACAAGTATAGACATAGATTTATTATCTTCAAGACCTAAAATTTCAAGTATATTTATATACTGCATTAGCTCTGTAAAAACCGCAAATATAAATATGTATATTGGTAGAAATTTTATTTGTTTCTTTGTAAAACTTCTTATAAAGAAATATATTACGATAACAACTAGCAAATCTCCTATATATGGTCTTATAAAATTATCTCTTATAAAAAGTGCTATAAAAACTTCTATAAGTAACGTTATTATAAATAAAATACTATATTTAATATTCAATAAACCCCAACCTTCCCCTAGTTTTATTCCTTATTATACACCTTTATCATAATAAGAATTTTAAATTAATTACTATATTTCTTAAAATTTAACCTGCTTCAATAACTTCACCATCTGGCTTTACTTGCCAAGCACCTATATTTTCATCACTTTTATTATCTTTTCTATCCACAGCAATTAAATAACCAAATCCATTATTATCTCCGTTATTACCAATAGGTCTATAATTATATTCATCTGCTTTTGCTCCAAATGCCCTCTTTAATGTGGCTAAAGCATTAGTATATGTATATCCATCCCCTTTAACTTTCTCATTAGAACTGTTTTTCTTTTCTTCATATTTAT
>NZ_CAMQZG010000075.1 GCF_947039605.1 uncultured Clostridium sp. | reverse complement strand
TATGATATTATATCATGTCCGAATATTTTATGTTCAATTTATTGTAACCCATCCAGTCAGTTTCAAGATTTTTGATTGCACTTTTTAGTTTTAAAAAAACATCTTTAGCTTTTGATTGTAATAAGCTTAGTATGAAAAATCTACAGCCCGTTTTAATAGAGATATTAGAATCAAGTATATTTTTTTTATATAAAATATTAGTAACTTTTTTTAGTTCTAATATATCTAAAAACACTTTATCTTTTACCTGCATAGCTAACATAAATCTTAGATTTGTTAGTACAAAAATTTTTTCATCTATAGTTTTACCAATTTCAATAACTTTTTCAGTAGGTAAAAAATTTAATTCTAAAAGATTAAGAGCTTTTAAATATTTTGTTTTTTTTGTAGGGAAATATTCATCTCATTTATCATTTGTTAAATTACATTTTTAGTAATTACATTTAAATTTATCACTAATATTTGTCATATAAGAGTCAAATATATCTTTAATTATAAAGAATAGGAAAAAAAGCAGCTCTTATATTTAAGGCTGCTTTTGTTTTTAGATTATAGTCTTTTAAAAATCACATTACCTTCAGATAAAAGGAGCTTTAAAAAAAACTATAATTATATTTTTTTCTGAATTTTAACTACGATGTATAGTAATATTCCAAGGCCGATTATAAATGATAATATAATCATATAATTCAAACCAACTGAAAATAACATCCAGCTTGTATAAACTAAAGAAATTGCTACTAGTAGATAATTTCTGAGTTTTATAAAGATAGTTTCATTATCATGAAATTTCCTTTGAATCATTAGTTTAACTACATATAGTGTATTTAAAAAATATGGAATAACTGTAGCAATTGCTGATAATGAATATAAAATAGTATAGCCACCATTACAAAAATAAGAAAATAATATCCACCCTTGAGTTACTATTCCTGTAACTATAAGAGCATTTCTAGGAGTTCCATTTTTATTTTCTTTAGCTAAAAACTTAGGCATAACGCCTTCTTTTCCAGTTGAATAAATCATTTCAATAGTTATTAAAGTCCAAGCAAGAAGAGCACCACTAACAGATATAATAAGACCTATTATTATAAGTTTTGTGCCCCAACTACCAACTAAAGATGCAAGGATATATGCCATTGAAGGGTTACTAAGCCCTGCAATAGTATCCCTGTGCATAACTCCAAGTGAAAGAATAACTACTAAAAGATATATAATAATAATGCCTATTATACCTATAATAGTTGCTTTTCCAACATCTTTACTTTTCTTAGCTCTACCTGAGAGAACTACAGCAATTTCAAGGCCTCCAAAAGCCCATAAATTTGCTATCATTGTACTTTTTACTTGTGTATACAAATTTCCAAGATTAGATACACCTAGAAATTCAAAGGATAAATTTTTGTAATTAAAAAATATAAATGTTATTAATATAAAAATTATTATAGGGATTAATTTAGCTATATTAACTATTATATTAATAAGTAATGCACCTCTTACACCTTTTAAAATCAATAAATTAATGCTCCAAATCAATATTGATACACAAATTACAGATGCTAGGTTACTACCATTTGAATTAAATATTTTAAAGAAGTAGGACATGCTACCAAATACAAGTGTTGCTAATGAGACGTTTCCAAGTGTTGCAGCAATCCAATATATCCAAGCAGAACTAAAACCTATAAGATCTCCAAATCCTTCTTTACTATATAAGTAAATACCATTTTTAAATTCTGTTTTTTTTACGGATAAGATATAATAGACAAATGCAAGGCCTAAAATACCTATACCAGATATAATAAATCCAATAATTATGGCAAAGCCTCCAGCACCTTTAGTAACTTGTGATGGTAATGTAAATATACCTGAACCTATAATTCCACCAATAACTAATATTATAAGTCCTAATAATCCTAATTTTTTTTCTTTCATAAATTTCTTTGTTCTCTTTTCTTTTATTTTTTACTGAATAGTTTCTATAGCATTAACAGGACAACCTAAAATACAAGTTCCACAAACATCACATTTATTAACATCAATTTTACATTTCTTATCTTCTGTTATAGTAATTGCTTTGAAGGTACAATTTTTAAAACATTTATTACATCCTATACACTTATCACTTATCACCACACCTCTAAAAGGTAATTCTTTTTTTCCAAAAGTAAATTTTTGACGTTGAATTTTATTTTCTCTATTGGTCATTTCAAAATCATAATCAAAAATCTCTCCTTTTCCTTTATACAAACAGAAAGTAGTCATATCATTGTATTTTTCTACATCTTTAATACAAGAAATAAAACTTTTATCTTTACTTGCCTTTGCTTTTAATTCTTCGAATGAGATTTCTTTAACATCACCACTAACTCTAAATGTGTATCCAGGTTGAAATAGTGACATACCATTTTCATCATGAGAAGATTGTGTAGCAGATGCAGCCATTCCGCATGCAGATACTTTGCTATTTTCTTTTAATTGTCTATAAAATGGTTTAGATCTCATTGTCATAAAGTATAATCCTTCATCATCATATGTTAAAAAATGTGCTATTCTAGCTTCAGGATAGCCATTATCTATTGTTCCAAATGAAACACACCCTATATTATTAAATTTCTCGAAAATTTCTTTGTTTTTATACTCTACTTTATAACTCATTAAAATCCACTCCTAATATTTTTATGTTTACTATAGTTAAATTCTAATATCTGTATGATATTTTGTAAATTACGCACTTTAAAGATACATAGTATCCTTTGGGATACTATGTATCTTTAATTAACTAGATATTTCTATTTTTTCTCGAGTATTAAATTGTTCAAATTCTTTTCCTTTTGCTAAAAAAGCATTTTTAGGGCAAATATTTAAGCATTTAGCACAAGCCAAACATTTATTTGAAAAAGTTATTTTTCCTGTTTCTAAACTGATATTTTTAGAGGGACATTGCTTTACACAAAGACTACATTTTGTGCATTTATCATTATTTACAGACAAATTCTTTTTAGCAAATGTAGGAATCCAAGTTTTATTTAAGCCTTTATATAAAATCTGTGAGGCTTGTCTCTTTATTGTAGATTTTTCTTCTATGAATTTAAGATTTTTTTCGAAATTTTGAATAACCTTAAATACTTTTTTGTTAGCAGCTTTGAAAAGTTGTGATTTTTCCTGAGCGTTTTGTTTTTCTTTATTCATCATATAAAATCCGTTTGGCATTAAAAAAGTATTTGCTGAGTATACTTTATAACCTTTCTTTTCTATATATGATTTTAGTGTTAAATGTCCATAGACATCACTCCAGCTATGAGTTACATAAGTCATAAATTTTTTGTTTGTAGAAACTTTTTGATTTATATAATTATCAAAAAAAATTTCTAAATTTTGTATAGCAACTTTTGAATATGTAGGTGATCCTAATAAATAAAGATCATATTCTTCTAACGGTTCAGTTCTTTTTGAAATATCAATTAAATCTATTTTATATCCTATATTAACTAAATGTTTTTTATATAATTCTGACACCCTTCTTGTATTACCTGTGCCTGAAAAATAAAGTATTACACCTTTCATAAATCTTTCCTCCTTAGTTTAAATTATCGACAACTCTCAATATTAGTTTCGATAGTATAGCAGATTCTTCTTTAGAAAATCCTTCGAAGACCTTTTTTTGTATTTCTTCGATAATATTTAATATTTGCGGTTTTAAGTCATTCGCTTTTTGTGTTGTTTCTACATAATATATTCTTTTATCATCTGATGACTGTGACTTTATAAGCAAGTCATTTTTTTCAAGAGTATTTATAATCTCTGTAACTGTTGATTTTTTTTTCTCTAAGGATCTAACAAGTTCTTTAATTTCAATTTTATCGTTATTAAAATAAACTATTGATAATAACCACATATGATTACAATTTATATCAACTGAACTATTTTTTAGTTCATCCTTTAAAGTTTTATTTATACGTTCTCTTATAACACCAAGTGCTGTTAATATATCCATATACCCTCCTTTTAGTTCAAATTTGAACTTTATATTTATGATTATAGTTCAAAATTGAACTAATGTAAAGACTTGTTTAAAAAAAATGTGGTATAATTATTTGAGCAATAGCATAAGGAGTGAATTTAAAATGATAAAATTACCTGCTTGCCCTGTTGAAATGACACTTCAAATAATGGGTACAAGATGGAAAATATTAATAATTAGAGATTTATTAGATGGGACTAAAAGGTTTGGAGAGTTAAAAACATCCCTTGATGGAATTACTCAGAAGGTTTTAACAAGCAACCTGAGATCGTTAGAAGAAAATGATATAATTTCACGAGAAGTTTTTGCAACTGTACCAGTAAAGGTTGAATATTCTTTAACTGAACTTGGAAAAAGTCTCTCTCTTGTTCTTGATTCAATGCGAGAATGGGGAAAAACTTATAAAGTAAATTTAGCAGAAGAGGTATAGTTATTTTAAATTAATAAAATGTAGGAAAGAAATTATAATGATTCAATAAATAATAATTATTAATTAATTATTATTTTTCATTTTCTATATACCCTAAAGGGGTATGTATGATATAATATAATCAATAAGAAAAACAAAATGAAAAATGAATTATTGAGGAGAATCTATGATTAAAAAAATAAGATTAGAATTAAAAGAAGTAAGTAAAATGATCGGCGAGAACATGGTAGTTAAAAATAAAATGTTATTAGGTGCTGATTTTAAAGCAGAATAGTTTAAAAGTTTATATAGAAGTAGTTAGGGTAAATCTAACTGCTTTATTTTTTTACTCTAAAATTGATAGTCAGTTTATAAATTATAGTCTATAATTTATAAATTAAGAATTATAAATTGGGGGGAGAATTTAATGGAATTAAAAATTAGAAGTTTTAATGAGTTAACAGGTGTTGAAGTATATGAAATATTAAAGTCTAGAGCAGAGGTTTTTGTTGTAGAACAGGATTGTGTATACCAAGATATTGATGATAAAGATAAAAAATCATATCATTTATTTTTTGAGGATAATAATAGAGTTGTTGCATATGTAAGGGCAATTCCATGTGGAGTTTCATATAAAGAGGCATCAATTGGTAGAGTGATTACTTTAAAAGAATATAGAGGGACAGGAATTTCTAAAAAACTTATGATAGAAGCTATTAATTTTATAGAAAATCATTATGGAGAAACTAAAATTAGAATATCAGCACAAAAATATATTATAAAATTTTATGAGAATGTAGGCTTTAAACAAGTTACAGAATCTTATTTAGAGGATGATATTCCTCATGTTGGAATGCTTTATGAGAAAAAATAAAATAGGAAGTTGTAGAGCTACAGTATAAAGACTAAAAATCTTTTACTGTAGCTCTTTGTATATAAAAATATTTATATTTGTAGAAGATTATTTTAAGAGTTATGTTGAACTTAAATAATATAAAAAGTATAATTTACATATAAAGGAAGTTTGAAGGGGGGGGTAGGATATTTAAGGGGATAAAAAAATTAAAAAAAGTATTATTAGTAATAGGAGGGATTTTAATTATGACACAAATTACAGGCTGTGGTAGTAGTGATCCAAATAATAGCAATAATCCAAGCAATAAACAGATTGTTGATAAATTCAATGACTTTCTAAAAATGTTTCCATCAGAAGATTTAACATTTTTATATGATAAAGATGGTAGTGTATCTAGTATAGATGGTGGATATATAGAAGGGGGAAGAGGTTTAGGCACAGAGGATAAGGGGACATGGACTATATCATCTTATATAAAAACTAAAGAAGATGAGTCACCGATAGCTACTTTTGGAATTTCACTAAAATTCAATAAAAATACAAAAAAAGCAACAGGAAATTTGATTTTTAGGAAAGGAGAAATTGATAATAAGTATCCTATTTATTATGATGAAGAAGGTCTTCATTTATTAAATGAAGATATTCCAGATAATATTAAAGAAGGTTTCAGTAAATTTAAAATGATGTATGAGTTTATAGAACTTGATAGAGAGTATTTAGATAGTTTAGAAGTTACTAAAATTATGTATAATGGGAATTCGCCAATATTTGATGCTTCTTATAAGTTAAATAAAGATGATGAAAATATAGCTAAAATAAAGGAATTATATCCAAATTTGATTATTGATGAAAATAACTGTGCTTTAGAGTTATATGGTAGAGGAATTCCTTGGAATTCACAAGGAAGGTTATCTTTAGAAATTGTTTTAGATAAAGAGAGAAATACTTATTTTACTTCAGCTATGAGTTTTGGAAAGAGCAAAAATCTTGATGATGTAACACAAGGTGGTGAATAGTATGGAAAATACAAGTTATATTGCAAATATAAGTTATGAAATAGAAAATTAGTTAGTAGCAGGGATTGATATAGAAGATATAAAAAGTAGAATAGAAGATTTGAAAAACAATGGAACGTTTCCACCAAATTTAGAATTAATAGATGCACAGTTTGATGAGGATTTTAGTACAGGTGTATGTGCATTTTTAGATACTGATACAGGGGAAATAACTCAATTTGAAAGCAATAGAGATGAACTCAGTTGAAGCTTATGATTTACAAGTTGAAGAAGCATCAGTAATTTTTCCATTATCAAATTCATATGAAGGATTTAAAACAAGTCTACTAAAAGGTAGTGAAAGCTACATATGTTCTTTTGTATAGCTACTTGTAGGATGATTTATAATATCACAATTTTTAAGTGAATCAACATCAATAGACTTATCACCAGCAAAGTTTATAGTTCCTTTAATATTATTTAAACTAGACTGAAGTTGATTAAAAGCAGAATTATACATATAGAATCGCTATTTCAAAATTTTGTATATTAATATTGTACTATAAAAATGTAACTGTATACATATGAATCTTAGAGGCAATTAGAAATTTAATAAAAAATAAGCCTCTACAAGAAAGTAGAGGCTTATTTGAGTTTTGCTTAAATCTTGTTGTGTTTGTTAATTAGTTTTGAGTTATATAGTGATCAAAAACATATCCTTTAGATCCATCAGGTGCTTGAACATAGTAATAATATGAATCATCATTAAGTATTTTAACTTTAGTTCCACCAGCTAAATCTTCACTATAACTAGAGTGAGCGCTTGGTGCACTATGAAGTCTTGCTTCAAGGTAGCCATCACCAAGTTGCTTTATGATTCCATAGCCATCACCAACATTTTCTGATTCATACCCTGCGTTTGCAGTAGCACTTTGAGAACTTGTACTATCACTAGAAGAGTCTGAACTACTAGAATAATTTGATGGTCTACCACCATTGTTAGAAGTATCAGAATTACTTGAACCATTACTATCTGAATTATCACTGCTAGATGAATTGCTAGGAGTGTTAGAGTTAGACGTACTATTATCACTATCAGAGGGAGTATTTGAACTATTAGAAGAATCAGTATTGCTTGATGTAGTAGATGATGAATTATCTGTTTGTGTATTTGTGTTAGTATCCACTGGTGCTTTTGAAGTAGTAGTTTGACTACTTTGACTAGCTGAATTTGTAGAACTTGAGTTAGAATTATTACCATTAGCAGTACTAGAACTATTTGAAGCTTGTGCGGTAGATTTATCTGGTTTTATGCCACTAAAACTACTTTTATCAGTAGATTTTGATGAAGCATTATTTGTAGTTACAGCACCAACAGTTTTAATAGCTACTGGAGCAGGTTTAATAACTGGTTTTGGAGCTACTACTTTTGGTTTAGGTTCAGGCTTTGGAGTAGCTTTTACAATGACTACTTTATGTGCATTTATGTACGTTGTATATTTTTCATTATTAGCAGTTCTGACATTGAATGAAAAATGGGCTATAATAGTTGTTAAAATTACTAAAACTATAAAAATTATAATAGCTATTTTACTTTTAGGATTGAAAAGTCCTAAATAATTTAGTACTAGATATAAATTAAGTAATATTAATACTGTTGATATTAATATACAAAAACTAGTTAGAAAGAATAATCCAGCTGAGTTTAATAGTATTGCAAATGTAGTTAGAACATCACATATAATATTAAGCTTTAGAGCTTTTTTTAAATTAGTAAAAAGACTTATGATATATGCGATAACGATAAATATACTAACCGTATTTGTTATAGTCATAGAATATTGCATAGTTCCAAGAGTATTTATAAGAAGTAGTATTGGTATAAGGATATATATCCCTATAATAATAAGATTTTTTTTGGTTAATTGACTTTTGTTTAAGTTAATCATTTTTCTCCTTTTGATTTAAGCTTTCTGATAATATCAAAATAAGTAATAAATGGCTAGTAAAGGAAATTGTTAAAAGTTCAAGGATACTATCGGAATTTTATTGCTTATATACTTTGATGATTTGATAAGTGATATATACATAAATTATGAACTATATTTTATTAGTTTAGTAAATATATTAAGTATTAAAATGAATTTTAATTATATTATAAGTAAGCTAAAGAGTAATTTCATAATATAGTAGTAGATACATACAATAATCATAAATAAGGTTTATGATTAAAAAGAACAAAAGATAAAAGGAGCTTTAAAAAATGAATTATATAAAAAATTTAGTGAATTCTTATAGAGGGCTTCCAAAAGAGATTTATATATTATTTGTAGCAAATATTATAAATGCGGCAGGTTCTTTTATTGTGCCATTATTAACGCTTATATTAACTCAAAAGATAGGTCTATCTTCTGAGGTTTCAGGAATATATGTAAGTATTTTTGGAATAATGTATCTACCAGCTGGGATTATAGGTGGTAAGCTTACAGATTTATTTGGTAGAAAGAAAGTAATAATAATATTTCAATCACTTGCCTGTTTAATATATATATTATGTGGAATTTTAAAACCAAGTTTAATTACAGTTTATCTTATAATGATTTCAGGATTATTTGCAGGGTTTGTTTATCCAGCTATAAGTTCTATGACTGCTGATATAACAACTCCAGAGAATAGAAATGCAAGTTATTCATTTACTTATATGGGATGGAATCTTGGTTTTGCTATAGGACCTTTAATTGGAGGTCTGTTATTTAAAAATCATCTAAGTATTTTATTTTTAGGAGATGCAGCAACAACTCTTATAGCACTTTTATTAATAGGATTATTTATAAAAGAAACAAAGGGCATATCAAATAATGTTATAGATGAGAGTAGAGGGCTAGAACAAAGTGAAGAGGGAAGTATAATTACAGTTTTAAGAAAAAGAAAAACTTTATTATTAGTTTGTGTTGCAGTGTTTGGTTACACTTTAGGTTTTGCACAGTGGGGATTTTTACTACCTATAGAATTATCTAAAATATATGGATTACTTGGTGCAAAACATTATGGATTCTTAACAAGTTTTAATGGATTTGTAGTTATTATAATGACACCTATACTTACAAAATACCTTAGTAAAACTAAGAACCTTAAAAATATATTGATATCAGGAATATTTTATACTATAGGAATTGGAACTCTTGGGTTCTTTTCTAGTATGTCATTTTTCTTTGTAGCAATATTTATATTTACTCTTGGTGAGATAATTTTAACAACAAATATTAATACATATATAGCAAATAATACACCAGAGAGTCACAGAGGAAGAATGCTTGGAATAATTCCAATTCTTACAGGGGCAGGGTATGTAATAGGACCACCACTTATTGGAGAGTTACTTAAAATAACTAGTTATGCTGTTATATGGAGAATACTAAGCCTAATAATATTAGTATCAACAGTTTTAGTTTTATATATATTAAAGAGAAAGAACCAGTAACTTTTAGTTGCTGGTTTTTCTGTATTTGAAATAAATTCCAAAAATTTCAAAATACTACTTGATATATTATACTATGCAATGTATAGTATAATATATCAGGAGGGGTAATATGGATATACAGTTAAAAAAAGGGCTGTTGGAATTTTGTGTATTAAGAGTATTATCTAAATCAGACTCATATGGATATCAAATAATTAAAGATATCTCAGAGTATGTTGAAATATCTGAATCTACATTATATCCAATATTAAAAAGACTAGAGGCAAATGAGTATCTTGAAACATATTCAGTTGCACACAATAGCAGGTTAAGAAAATATTATAAAATTACTTTAAAAGGGAAAGACCATATTAATGACTTCTTAGGTGAGTGGAAAAATGTTATGAGAATTTATGATTTTATAAAGGGAGAGGATTAGATGAGTAAGGTGGAATTTATTAATGATTTAAGAAGATTATTAGCAACAATTGACATAGCAGAGCGTAATAAGTTTATAGCTTATTATGAAGAAATGATAGAAGATTATAAAGAGTGTGGAGATACAGAAGAGGAAGTTATAAGAAAAATAGGAAGCCCTAAAAATATTGCAGATAATATTTTAAAAGAGCAAGGTACGATTGATATTAAAATACCTAGATTTAAAAGTAGTCCACTAAATATAATATTATTAATTTTAGGGTTTCCACTATGGGGAAGTTTATTATTAGCCTTTGTTCTAGTTATTTTTGCTTTTTATCTTACCATAGGATGTATCCCATTTACTACAGCAGTTACATCAGTTGCTTTCTTTGGAGCAGGTTTGCTTAGTATAATAGTATCTCCTATTATGATATCTGAAATATTACCAGCTGGGATTGCACAACTTGGCGCAGGTATTTCGTTAATTGGATTCTCTATTATTTTAGGTGTTTTAACTATATTTTTATCTAAAAAGTTATTTTTAATTACAAAAATAATAACTAATGCATTAATAAACGTATTTAAGAGGACGGTGGTGAGAGTATGATAATAAAAAATTTTAAGAAAAAAATTATTACAACAGGACTCGGGCTTATTGTCATTGGATTTATAATATCAATAATTGGCTTTGGAATGAGTGGATTTGATACAAAGATATTCAATTTAAATGGTGAGAGAAAATGGTATCAAACAATTACTATAGAATAAAAATTTTAGTGAAATTTCAATTGAATATTAGGTGATAGAGCCAATAAAGAAAATTTCTTTATTGGCTCTATTATTTTAATTTTAAAGCAATTATTTGTTGGTAAAAATAGGATATAATAAATTAGAGGGATTTTATGGAAAATATAATAGGGGAATATATATGTATAAATATAGATATGAAGAGTCGGTTGGAGATTCAATATTTAGTTTGTCTAATCATAGGGAAATAATTGATAGGGTAGCATCAGAGGGGTGGAGATTTGTAGCAGCTATACCAGGGTACCAAACAACTAATGGAAAAGCTAAAACTTTTGATTTGGTATTTGAAAAAGAAGATAATTGGCAGTAAGGTATGAGTTATTTATTTAAACCTGAATAATTCATAAAAAAATAAGAGCCATATCCAATACGGCTCCACGACTG
>NZ_CAMQZG010000074.1 GCF_947039605.1 uncultured Clostridium sp. | reverse complement strand
CCATACTTGAGTAAGAACTTTTTGAAGTTATATACTCAAGTATGGGGATAAAAAAATAAGTATACAACAAAAGGGCATCTAAAAATGCCCTTTTTTAATCTGTTAGTTATTTTATTTACCCAAAGATAAGAAAGAACCCATCAAAATTTGTCTATTCCTTTTTCTTATCTATTCCCTATTCTAACTCTTAAACCACGCCTAATTAAACCCTTTAGGAATAGTTCCAAAGATTACAAATTTTATATCCATACTATCTTTTAGAACTAATTGATTTATTGCATTTTTAAAATGCATTGCCACCCTTGCAGAGTCATTTTTGAAAACTCCACACCCAAATGCTCCAAGAGCTAGATATTTAGCTTTTTTATCTACTGCAAACTGAACAATATTATACTATGGGTTCTTTATAATTTTTCATTTCTTTTACAGTATCTTCTGCTACTTTTAATCTCTCATATCTATCCTAATATTTTTCTTAATGCCTCATCGCTTTTTATTACCTGAGTTAAAATATAACTTTCTAAATCAAATTTATCTAACATTAATTTATCTTCTAATTTATATTGTTCCTCAACACTTAAAGAATTGCAAATTTCTTTTATAATATTTTCAAGACTCTTAATATCAACCTTCTTATATTTAACTCCATATACTTTTAAAATTTTAGCATTCATTTTTGTAACTGCTAGTCCTGTTTTTATTCCACTTACTTGTTCTACCCCTACTAAAGACAGGTTATTATCATATATTTTTGATAACCCTAGAAATTCTCCTGTATTTCTATTAGTTTCTAATGCAAAATTAAATTCATGTCTATCTATATTTCTAATTAAGGCATCTAAATATATCATATCTAAATACTTTTCTTTATCTACATCACTTAAAAATTCTAGAATATAATCATCATCAAGCTCTTCTGAAATAGTTCCCCAAGGTTCTAAATTAGAAGTTTTTGCAATAGATTCACAAATTACATACCTGCCCCCTTCAACTATTTCATATCTTGCACATTTTATCCCTACTAACTTTGCTATTTCATAAGCAATAACTTCTGAAATATTAGAGCCACAACCCATAATATCTCCTTTTTTCTTTAAATACCACACTTCATTTTCATAGTGCCAACACTTTTCAAATGAACCTATATTAGTTAATTCTGGTGTTATATTTATCTGCTGAAATTTAATATCATCTCCATTTAAAGCAACATCAGATATATAATTCCCTTTACTTAGCTCTATTAATTCCTCATAACTAACATCTTCTTCATCTTTTTTTAACCAATAATTATCTGTTATACTAAAAGCCTTAAAATTTATAATATTATCTAAATCATTTGAAGATAACCCTAATACTTTTGAAATTTTATCAAAATTCCTTCTAGATGTATCTATATATCTTGTGTGAAGCCAATTTTCTATTGATGTATCTATAATTTTTTCTCTAAATCTAAAATGTAATGGTAATTTATTTTTATTCATCAGTTTTATAATAATATTATTTTTAACCTTTAAAACCTTACTATCTCCACTCATTAGATATCCATTAAAACTATTTTTAATGTTTATAAACTCTCTTTTCACACTCGATTCCCTCCAAACTTATATTTTCCTACTTTTAATTATCTTTATCTCATCCCACCCTTCATAATGAGTAGGGATTTGTAAATCTTTATACATTTCATTTATTATATGAACTGGAACTTTTCTCTCTCTTTTTGCATTTCTTTCTATAGCTTCATTTAAATCAACTTCAAAATAAACACATATCTTTTTTATACCTTCTAATTGATATATAAGACTCTTTCTTTTTTTTATACTAATATTTGTAGCATCATAAATCACATTAACTCCACTATTTAAAGCTTCTTTAGTTCTTTTATACATCATCTCAAATACTTCAATATTATTATCTTGATGTGTTTCTGCTCCATAAATTTCTTTTCTAATATTATCTGATGATATCCAAATAGTATTTTCATTTATATGTTCATTTGCAAAAGTTGACTTTCCACTTGCTGGTATTCCAACTAAACAATATAAAGTTGTCATTTTCCTCACTCCTAACTATATCAATATTATTTTTACTCAATAATATAAAAAAAGATTCCCCTAGTTTCCTAGAGTAATCTTTCCAATTTAATAATATTCCTTACTACCAACAAAAACCTTATAAATGCTTTCATATTTATATCCTTTTTTTATGACAGTATTATCCTTAACTATAATTTCCATTTCAACCAGCTTGTTTATAATACTAGATACAGTATTTACAGATACTCCTGATTGGTCTTCTACTTCTTTTTTAGTAAAAACAATCTGTTTCATTATAACTGGTATAATTTTATAGACAGAATTTCCTCTAAAGATTTCTATTTTTTTCATATCTTCTTTGTATATTTCTTTTATTTGATTTAACTTATTTGTATACATTGCACATTGATCTATAACACATTGTAAGAAAAATTTGATAAAGCCTGCTAAATTTCCTCTTCTGCTTTCCATTAAATTTCTCTGATATGATGGTTTATATAATTCAATTACCTCTGAAAGGTATAAGATTGGTTTAGAATCACCTAAATATGCCATTTGTAGTGGTATTAATGCTCTTCCTAACCTTCCATTTCCATCTTTATATGCATGTATTGTCTCAAATTGTGCATGTGCTATTGCTATATTAATTAATAATGGATCTATAAATGCATCATTCATATATTCATATATTCATATAAATTGCTTAAAAGATCTATAATATCATCTGGAACTGGTGGAATAAATATAGCACCTTCTATCCCTATACCTCTTGGTCCAATCCAATTTTGTGTTGTTCTTATTTGTCCTGGTGTTTTTTCTGCACCTCTATCACTATTTAATAACATCTCATGCATTTTATTAACAACGCTTATACTTATGCCATCTTTTCTACAAATCTCTTTATATCCAAACTCAATAGTTTTCTTTAAATTTTGTATTTCTAGACTTTCATCTGTTTTATCTAAATATTTTAAATAATACATCTCATCTTGCGAAATTTGTGTCCCTTCTATTTGTGTAGATTTATAACTCTCATTTAAAAGTACAGAGTCTAGAAAGTAAGTTGAATCAAACTCTAGAGTATTTAAGAGTGATTTATATTCTCCATATTTTTCATTTGCTTCAGCTAATAATCTTAATAAATCTTTATCAACCTTATAATCTAGTGGTAGTTTTTTTACTTTATACGGTTCCATGCTCTCACTCCTTATTACTATTATTGATATTATTATACTTAAAATAAATCTAGTGAATAATTTAATTTAAGTTCAGCTATATTGAACTCATCTTTATACTCTGATCATTTACTTTATTTTTTATAATTCTTGTTATTCTATATCCATTAAATAAATCTAATCTATATGCCTCATCCTCATCTTTTTCATATTTACAATAAGAAACTCCAGCATATTTAATTTGAGCCTCTATTATTTTTTCAAATAAAGGAACATTTTGTTTCTTTAATAGTTCTTCAATCTTTTTTCTTTCTTTTACAGTTTCATGCTTATTCCCTTCTGCTAACAGAACAGAATAACAATTTTCTAAAGTTATATTCATTTTGTATCCCTCTTCTTATATTAATAATCTTATACACCTATTTTAATTATTTATTATGTCAATTAAAATACATCTTCTACCAAGGAATGGAATTTAACTTAAATAAAAAAAACTGCACTAGGCTTACCCTAATACAGTTTTATCCTTGTAGCTAAATCACACACTTATTTTCTAAGTCCTCTAACTAAATTTATATCTAAATCAAATCTACTAGCAATTGTTTCATCATCTAAAATATCTAGAACACTTTTAGCTGCTTCTATTTTTCCTTCTAATCTACCTTTATCTTTAGCCGAACTAATCATATTTGCTCTTTCGTCAACTACCCGCCACTTAGCCTAAAGGCTTGAAGATGGGGGCTTGTAACTATAGTAACGAGGTACTAACGAGCAATGCTCTCCCTCCTCAAACCTATGCTACATTATACGGTTATTGACAGAACCGTTAGTAGAAGAGTGTACTCAACTACTACTGTCATAGACAGTTAATTTCGTATTACGATTTAGTATTAGTTAATGTCAGCGAGTGCCTTTAACGCAACGGTTTTCTCTTGACTTAATACTTATATTATTTATTATATACTAAATCTAACTAAATTATACAAGAAATACTAACCAAAAGGAGGTTTGAGCAAGGACTTAGAGAGTTGTCGTTTAGCTACGCTACGAGCAATTCCTCCCCCACTTGCAGAAGTGGGAGTATCCTTGCGATTTTTTAGATGAAGCGATCTTTCTCTTTCCCAGTATAATCTCATTGCATCTTCATCACCACTTAAGTATTCAAGTTTGTTTTCAGCTTTTTCTATTGCCGGTTCCAATTCTATCACCTCCTTTAAGTAACACTCCAAATTTTATATTTGGCTAGTGGAACTTACTCAGTGAACGTATGTGAGTCGAGTTTCCTCTTTTTGAAACTAATTATTTTCCCCACTTATCTATTGCACTTTTTAAATATTCATACGTACCTTGCTTTTTTAGAAATTCTTCAAGATCATTATTTTCAAATTTAATTTGTTCGAGCCTTTTCTCTATCTGAGTATATGCTGGCATATATCTTTTTCTTATTCTTTCTTTGTCTTCTTTTGTAGGATTTGAAATTCTTGAAATATCCATATTATTTTTAAGGTCAGCTAATTTAACCCTCAATACAAAACTCTTTTCATTTATGCATATATTATTTATATAGTCTTTATAGCTTTGTGTCTGTATTCTTGTAAGGCTTTTCACCGCATCTCTTAGCTCCTTTGGAACACCTATTTTTATCAAATAACTTTCTATATAATCAGTATCTTCTAATAAATCATGTAGCATTGCAACTATCTTTTCCTTTGGTGCATCTACATCCTTTGCAACACTACGCAAGTGATTGATATATAGATTTTCACCCTTATCCTTAATATGACTAAATATACGCTCCATCTCTTTTTCAACTTTATTAAGTAGAATTAAATACTCCTTATCCGTAAAAGTTTTTCTATCTACCTTAATACCTACAATTTTATATTCATTCCTAAAATCAAATCAAGTTAAACCTAGTTATTATCTTATATCTAATAAAACTATATGATACAATATAATTAAAAAAAATAAGGAGGTATTTTGCTTGAATAATATGCAATTAAACACAGAAATAAACTCTCTTGCAAAGTTATCAATAAAAAATATAGGACATATAGGAACTGCAGAAATTTTTATAGACAAAAGTACTTCTATTGCAGGACATAACAATATAGGAAAATCAACAATTACTAAAATACTCTTTTCAATAATTAAAGCAGAAAAAACAAGTAGAGAATTCTACCTTGAATTTATAAATGACTATAATAAAACTGATTCAATTAAGGAAAAACAACTATTAAAATATAATTTTGAAGAAGAATATTCATTAGGTACAGTTACTGATTTAAATACCTTTGAAAACACATTAAAAATGAGGTTATATAAAAAATACTTAGTTAAATATTTTTTCTCAACACTAGGTGAAAACTATCTTAGAGAAACTACACAAAATGGTAAAATTCTTTTCTCTCATAATAATTTTTCGCTTGAATTTTTAATTTCTAAAAATAAACCAATTGAAATCAACTTAAGCGGTAAATATGCTTGGTATACTGATGCTACTTTAATTTCATCTACTGAAGTCCTTAACTTTTCAAATCTAATTAATAATGCTGATACTGCTATTGATGAGAAATATAATTTAACAAAACTTGTGTCAGCACAAGAAAAAGATTTAATAGAAAAACTTAATAAAGTATTTGCAGATATGCTAGATGATAACTTTAAACCTCTTAATGGACTTTATTTTGACAAATATGGTTATGCATTTTATAAAGAAAATTCAAAAACAGTTGATGTAAAAGTCCTTGGAACAGGAAAAAAATTGTTTGCTATTATGGATCGTCTTGTGGTGAATAAATCAATAAATCAAAGTACTTTACTACTTTTAGATGAGCCTGAAGAAGGTATGCATCCTGAATGGCAACTTGATTTTATAGAATTTTTACTTAAATCAAAGATTCCATTTATGCTAACAACACATAGTCCTTACATTATTCAAAGCCTTGTCCACTATACAAAGAATAGTAATAAAATTTATTATTATACTATTGAATATTTATTAGAAAAAGGATTTGCTATCTGTAACAAAGAAGATAAACCTTTAAAAATAGTAAAAGACTTAACTAATCCAATGTTAAAAGTAAGAGGTTTTTAAATATGAATTCATCAAATGAAATTATTTTTTTAAATCATAAGCTAAATAATTATAGTATGATTCAAAGAGAAAATATTGGAATACTATTTGCTTCTGATTTAACACTTAGACAACTGAAAAAAGACTTAAGTCTTTCAGAAGATGAAAACTATATTATACAAAGTGACATTACTATGCTTGGACTTGATACAATTGGAAATAAAAAAAGATTCAAAACTGCTGATGGTGCAGAAGTTTCAACTTTGAAAGGTATTTTACTTATAGAGGCTAAAGACATAACAACCGCTCTATTACACAGATTAAATGGATTAATTACCAATGCATCAGAAAATGACAACTTAGCACTAAAAGGTATCATTGATAATAGGTTAAATGAAGTTAAAGAAAAACTAAGTGGTAGTCTTGGTTTATTTGAAAACTTTCTATTACAAGAATCATATAATATTCCATCAAATACAAATATAAAAATCTGTCTTTTTATTGATTATAAACTGACAGCAATAGATGAATTTGCACTTACTGGAGATATTGGGCTTATGAGGGATGAAATTGATGAATACTCTAGTATATTTACTGACACTAAAATTTTTACAAATAAAAATCTATCAAACTTAGAAAATTTAATACTTGAATATCAATAATCAATATATTGAATTTTAAATGACCCATAAAGCATTTTTACTCTATGGGTCTTCTTCTAATCTTTATTTTAATTTTCTATTGTTATTTAAATATTGCTAAGTTATATCCATACCTAGTTACATAACCTGGTATACTCCATATATTTAACTTTTGAGATTTAGCACTATCTTCTGCTTTATAATACTCATTTACATTTACAGTAGCATTATTTTTATTTAAATAAGCTATTCTAGCTAGTCCATTTGCAACCTCTTCTTCATTTAAGTTGTACCACTTACCATTATTCTCATAGAATATAGTTCCAACTTCTCTACCATATTTCCCTTTACTTTCATTGAAAAGAATTTTTATATTATCACCAGCTTCAAGCTTACTTTCAACATATTCTTTTCCTTGTATTGAATATGGCTCAATACAGTGTATTTTTGGATTTACATCCTCTGCTGTATCCACACCAAAGAACCTTATTGTTTTCTTTTCCCCATTTACATTTGCAACAAGAGTATCTCCATCAATATCTCTTATATACTTACAATTTGTTGCTCCCCTAACATTCTCTACACCTTCAACTCTAAACTCATTATTTAAAGTAACCTTTGAATGTTCTTTGTTAGCTTTCTCAACCGCTGCTTTATCATAATCATTATTATATCCCTTATTAAAAGGAACTCCATCAACTTCTGAATATTTATTATTACTCTTGTGACTTTCTTTATGGTCCATATTATTATAATTTGTATTTTCCTTATGATTGCTGTAATTCTTATCACCTTGATTACTTTGTTGTGAATATGATTGATTATTATAATTTTCTTTAGCTCTATGATTCTCCTTATGAGAACCTATGTAATAAGCACCACCTATTGCAACTAGTATTCCTATTATAATTAAAGTTTTTTTCATTTGTTTGTTCCTACCTTCATATTAATTTATATTCCTATTTTACTACAATACTAGACTTCTTGCTAAAATACCAAATTTATTTTTCACTTCACTTTAAGTTCATACATTTCTATATATATCCAATTATACTATATATACATATTTAATCTTCATAAAATATGCGTAATCCTATTAGATAATAAGTCTAAATTATGAATCTTTTAATTATTAAATGAAATTTAAAATGTTTGGAGTTGAATATATATGATCAAAAAGTTTTTAAGTTATACTATGCCCTCTGCTACTGGTATGTTTGTAGTTGGTATCTACATAATCGTAAGTGGTATTTTTATTGGGCGAGGTATTGGTTCATCTGGACTAGCTGCCATTACAGTAGTTCTTCCATTTACAATGATTATCAATTCATTGTCTAGCATATTTTCTATAGGTGCTTCTAATACTATTGGTTATTACCTTGGAAAAAATAACATTCAAAAAGCAACTGGTATATTTAGACTAGTTAGCTATAGTTCTATCTTCGTAAGTATATTATTTCAAGTAATAGGTTTTTTATTTTTAAAAAATATTTTGAATGGCTTAACTTCTAGCCCAACTTTACTAAATGAAAGTAGAGGTTATTTATTTTGGTATTTAGTCTTTACACTACCTATAGTTTTACAATCTATTTTTAATTTATTTCTTAAAAATGATGGAAAACAAAGAAAAGCCATGCTTATACTTATAACATCTACACTTATTACTCTATTTCTTGAGTATATCTTTATATTCAAGTTACATTTAGGTCTTGAAAGTGTTGCTATATCTTTAGGCATAGGACAATCAATAGCTGTAATTTATGAAGTTATTTACTTCCTTAAATTCAGTACTTACTTAACATTTGGAAAGTGTAAATTTGTTTGGAGAGATTTACGAAAAGTTATAAAAATAGGTTTACCTACATTTTTCATAACAGTATCATTCTCTTTAATAATACTATTTACTAATAGTTTCTTATTAAAAGCTTATGGTGAAATTGGAATTGCAGCTTTTGGAATTGCAAATTATCTTACTGGATTAAACTACTATGTATCTCTTGGTGTATCTGATGGAATTTCTCCTTTACTTAGTTATTATATTGGTAAAGATTCACTTTCAAAAGCAAAAAAAATATATAATTATGCCACAATCATGAATTTTGCTATCGGTGCTACTTTAACTTTATTATTCGTTATATTTGGTAAAGATTTAATATCTCTTTACACAAGTTCAAAAGAATTAATGAACTTATCTTATATAGCTTTGATAATAACAAGTATTGGGTACACAGGATTCTCTATAAACTTAATAGACACAACTGTATATCAGTCATTACACAAAACACCCATTTCGTATTTATTATCATTTATGAGAGGTATTGTATTTATACTTATAGGATTATATACACTTCCTCTTATATTTGGGAATATAGGAATTTGGTATGCTTTTGTATTCTCTGAGTTTATAAGCTTTATTATTATGACTATAATCTTTAGAATTATAAAAAAATCATTTACATTCCATAAAATAAAGTATTCTTAAAATAAAAAACAACTATAAATAAAGACGAATGCATAACTAAAGTGGACCCCATGTCAAGGACAGAATAAAAAAGAGGGCTACGAAGCTAGAAGGTGATTTCGGTATTGAACCGGGGTCATCTTTTTTAAGTTCCATTGACATCTATGATGATTATAATAATCAATATAGTCATCAATAGCTTTAATTACATCGGTCAAGCTTTGTAATTCCTTGAATATAATTTTATCTTTCATATGCCCGAAAAAGGATTCTTGTGGCGCATTATCCCAACAGTTTCCACGACGAGACATAGATTGCCCTAATTTATTTTTCTTTAGCAGTTTTTGGAATTTAGGGCTTGTATAATGCACACCCTGATCTGAATGTATAAAAGCATCTTTATGTAACATAGTTTTTAATTGTATCAGTAGCAATCTCTAAAGTTATTCTATCTGAAACTTTATAGGCAAGAATCATATTTGTACTAGCATCTTTTATCGTCGACAAATAAGCCATTTGACCAGCTCCATATTTTAAATATGTAATGTCTGTAAGTAACACTTTTTCAGGAATTTCTTGTTTAAACTCACGATTTAATGTATTTGGAACAACTCTATGTTCCTTTGTAGCTTTTGCCATTTTTCTATATGGATTCCCCTTTCTTATAGGACATATAATCTCAAATTTTCGCATAATACGTTGTATTTTCTTTCTACTATAAATGATATTAAATTCATTCGCTAATATCATTTTTATAGTTCTAGAGCATTATTTTTTAGATTTAAACAATTTTTTATAACCCTCCTTTCGCTCACGTCTAACTTTTTTAACATCTCTAATTGCTCCTCTAATAACCTTATTTTCGATTCCTGTTTTTCTATAATCTTGTCCTTTGATAATGGTGCATTCGTTGGACGTCCTGAATTTTCTTTCCTAGTATCTCTTAATCCAACTAAGCCATCTTTTTTATAGCTTTTCATCCATCTAGAAGTAGCTTGTTCACAGCGAACAGTTCCTATCATCTCCATATCGAATCCAGCTTCTTTAAATATTATTTTAGCTGACTTACCGTTAATGTACTCTTCAATAAATTTTCTTTTAAACTCTGCAGAATAAGTTATAGATTTTTCACTCACTTTTTGAACATTTGTATTATTTCTTAATTGTTTTATTTCGTTTTCACCAAAAATAATTTTACTCATAATACCCTCCAACTTGTTATTTATACTTAATTATACAGAAAGAACCCTATAGATAAACACTTTTTATTTAAGTGTCCAGTCTATAGGGTCCATTTTAAACATAGCATTTGTCTTTATTAAATTTTAACTGTTTTTGAATGAATATTATTTGAATTAATTTTAAAATAATGCTAAAATGGAAAAACAAAGAAAAAAAACAAAAGATAGTATTAAGGAGTAAATATGAACAAAAGAAAATTAGTAATTATGTTAACAGGTGTAACAATAGGACTTGTAGGTATAACTCATAATGTCCAAGCTACATCTCATAAAAATATAACAAACCAACAAAATACAGTATTATTAGCAAATCATAATGTTGGAAATAGTGTTATACATTATATAGATAATGCAAATAATCGAGAAAATGCTTGGCATGAAGCTATTAGAATTCATGGAACTAAAAAAAACAACTGTACATTTTATCTATCTAGCCTTCTAAGAGGAGCTGGTATTAATGTTCCAACTTCAATTGGGTATACAACAAACTTAGGCGATTGGCTAGGTCAAAATGGATGGACAAAAAATACTAATATGAATAATTTAAAACCTGGGGATATAGTATTTTCTGGTGATGTACATGCTTATATATTCTTATCATGGGCTAATAAAGATAAACTTATAGCAAATGTTAATGATGAGCAACTAGCTTATTATGATAATGGACTTTCTTATGAAAGAAAATTAAAAGGAGCAAATGATAATGGTTATATTCCAGGACACGATAGTGATAATACTTATATGAGAGCAACTTATTATATGTCACCATCTAGTACTACAAATAATTCAAGTGTTACTACACCTACAACTGGACATACAACAATCCAAAGTTCAATAGGTTGGTTACACTTTAGAACTGGAAATAGCACAAATTATAATATTTTAGGTAAAATCCCAACTGGAACAATCGTTAATGTTTTAGGACAAAATAATGGTTGGTAT
>NZ_CAMQZG010000073.1 GCF_947039605.1 uncultured Clostridium sp. | reverse complement strand
TGCGGGTATAGTTCATTGGTAGAACGTCAGCCTTCCAAGCTGAATAGGTGAGTTCGATTCTCACTACCCGCTCCAGAACGAAGTAGTCAGTGTTGACTGCTTCTTTTTTTTCTGAATTTATTTTATTTTCAATAATTGAACCCATAGATTTGACTAGTTGTAAAATGATGGAATATAATAATTTTAAAATAAAGAGGGGGTTTTTATTTTGGAAAAAAATAAATTAGGAGTTTTAGAGAATAATAATTCTACTAAAGGTCAGAAAAAAATTACAACAAAAAGATTAGTGACAATAGCTTTATTTGCAGCTATTTGTTTTGTAGCAACTATGGTTCATATACCATTAAATTTTGGGGGAAGTACTACAATGATACATCTTGGAACTACGGCTATATTTGTTGGAGCAATATTTTTGGGGAAAGATATTGGGTGGTCAGCAGCTATAGGGTGTGCATTATTTGATTTTATAAATCCAGCATTTGCAATATGGACTATTCCAACATTTTTCTTAAAGGGTGCAACAGGTTATGTTGCAGGTAGAATAGCTCATCATAATGGTAAAGATGGAGAAGATATGAAATATAATATTTGGGGGTTTGTAGTTGGGGGATTTGTTTCTCTTATAGGATATTTCATAGTGAATTGCTTTTTTTATGGAGTACCAGGAGCAATTGCAAAAATTATAACATCAGTTATTACAACGAGTATAGGGGTAGCAATAGCAGTTTCATTATGTACATCAAAGGTTTTAGTTAAAAAAGCAGGAATTAAAATATAAGTTTAGCTTGAAGGAGAAAAAAATATGTATCCAGTAAAAAAAGTTATGGCAATACATGATATGTCTTGCTATGGAAGAGCATCACTTACAACAATAATACCTATAATTTCAACATTGGGGATTCAGGTTTGCCCACTTTTAACAGCAGTTTTATCAACTCATATGGGAGGATATGGTCAGCCTGCCATCACGGATTTAAGTGATTTTATGTGGTTAGCAAAACAGCATTGGAAGAGTCTTGGACTTGGTTTTGAGTGTGTTTATACTGGATATCTTGCAAGTGTAGATCAGGTTAAACTTGTTAGAAATATAGTTAAAGATTTTTCAAATGAAGATATGCTTTTAGTAGTTGATCCAGTTATGGCTGATGAAGGAAAACTTTACAGTGGATTTGATGAGAGTATGGTTCTTGAGATGAGAAATTTAGTCAAAGGTGCAGATATTATAACACCTAATATTACAGAAGCAGCATTACTTCTTGATGAAGATTATGAGGATAGATTCAACATAGAAATTGTTGAGAGGTGGGCTAAAGAACTTGCAGAGTTTGGGGTTAAAGATGTTATTATAACAAGTGCGCCAAGTATAAAAGGTGAAAAATATATAGATACAATTATTTATAATAAATTAGAGGATAAGTTAACTAGAGTATCAGTTGAAAAAATAGATAAATATTACCCAGGAACAGGCGATGCTTTTGCATCAGTTTTAATTGGAAAAGTACTAAATAATATGTCTATAGAAGATGCAACTGAGTTTGCGAGTAATTTTGTCAGTAAAGCAATCACAGAAAGTAGTAAGTATGAATATAATTCAAAAGAAGGTATTTTACTAGAGAAAGTTTTAAATTTATTAACAAAATAAGTAAATAAATTCATTGCATTGATAGTAAGTAAATGGTAAAATAAATTTAAATTAAATAAGAGCTTTTTTATTATCTTATCCAGAGTGGTGGAGGGACTGGCCCTATGAAACCCGGCAACCAATGTATCTAGGCGAACTACGTCTAAATATAGAACGGTGCTAATTCCAGCAGTTATGAATATAACTGGCAGATAAGAAGATCATCAAGGTATTACGGTATACTATGGGAACTTCTGTCTTTTAAGCAGGAGTTTTTTTGTTTTCTTAAAAGGAATGGACAAAATATATATGGATAAACATTTAGATAATAGGAACTCTTTAAATTAAAAGGGGGACAATAATCATGAGAGAAAAAAAAGGTAAATTCACAGGTCTTATACCATTATTAGTGTTTGTAACAATTTATTTAGGGGTATCAATAGTTTTAGATGATTTTTATGCGGTATCAGTTTTAGTGCCAGGGGTGATAGCATCACTTGTAGCAATATTTATAAATAGAAAAAGAAAGTTTGATGATAATTTAAATCTTTTTTGCAAAGGGGCAGGAAATAGTGACATTATCTTAATGTGTTTTATATTTATTTTAGCTGGTTCATTTGCACAGGTTGCAAAGAGCATGGGAGCTGTAGAGTCTACAGTTAATCTTGGTCTTACAATTTTACCTACAGGAGTTTTAGTGGCTGGAATATTTGTAATTTCAGGATTTATAGCAATTTCACTTGGGACTTCAATGGGTACAATAGCAGCTATAGTGCCAATAGCTCTTGGAATTTCAGAAAAAGCAGGAATTTCATTACCTTTAATAGTAGGGGCAGTTGTTGGGGGAGCAATGTTTGGAGATAATCTTTCAATGATTTCAGATACTACAATAGCAGCTACAAAAACTCAAGGTTGTGCAATGAATGAGAAGTTTAAAACAAACTTTAAAGTAGTACTACCAGCAGCAATTATAGCAATAATTTTATATGTTGTACTTGGTCAAGGTGGAGAGGTTACATCAATAGCTTATGAATATAATATAATTAAGGTTTTACCTTATCTTGCAATTCTTGTAGCAGCTTTATTTGGAGTGAATGTTATCTTAGTTTTAACTGGTGGAATAGGGCTTGCAGCAATAGTAGGTTTTGGGACAGGTTCTCTTACTTTACAATCATTATTTGATTCAATAACAGCTGGTATTGGTGGAATGAGTGAGCTTATAATTATTTCAATTTTACTTGGTGGAATTGTAGAACTTGTTAAAGCAAATGGAGGAGTAGATTTCATACTTGAAACTATAACTAGCAGAATTAAAACTAAAAAAGGTGCAGAGTTTGGTGTGGGAGCACTTGTAAGTTTAGTTGATGTGGCGACTGCAAATAATACTATAGCTATAGTTACAGCAGGGCCAATTGCAAAAGATATTTCAGATGAGTATGACCTTGAACCAGCAAGAGTAGCAGGGATACTTGATATGTTCTCATGTGCTTTCCAAGGCATAATTCCTTATGGAGCACAGCTTTTAACAGCTTCATCACTTGCGGGACTTGCTCCATTTGATATAATGAAGTATTTATTCTATCCTTATTTAATGGGGATAAGTGCATTAATCTTTATAGGATTCTTTAAACATAAAAAAGCAACTGCTAAGACTAAAGATATTGAAGTAAAAGCAGTCTAAATATAATATAAAAAACCTCTGAAAATTAAATTTCAGAGGTTTTTACTATTTTAGAATAAATATATTAATTGCATTATTTCTTATAGTAATAATGCAATGCTTTGTGAAGATATTCCTTCAAGAGTTCCTGTAAATCCAAGTCCTTCTTCAGTTGTAGCTTTAACATTTATTTGATCTACATCAATTTCTAATACTCTTGCTATGTTTTCTCTCATAGTAGGTATATGTGGCAGCATTTTAGGCTTTTGAGCTATTATAGTTGCATCAATATTTCCTATGTTATAACCTTTTTCTTTAATTAATCTTCCAACTTCTTGTAGAAGAATAAGACTATCAGCTCCTTTAAAGCTTTCATCTGTATCAGGGAAGTGTCTGCCTATATCCCCAAGTGCTGCTGCGCCAAGTAATGAGTCTGATATAGCATGAAGTAAAACATCAGCATCAGAGTGACCAAGTAGTCCTTTCTCAAAGGGTATTTTAACACCTCCAAGTATTAAATCTCTATTCTCAACTAGTCTATGAACATCATAGCCCATTCCAATTCTCATAATTATTTCTCCTTTGATTTTACATTTATTTTTAATTCTAGCACATCACTATGAAGATGATAAGTTAATAAACAATAGAATATTTGTAGTTATTCAAAGAAATAGTCGATATATATATAGATATAATAATTATTTGTTTAGGATAATATATGTGCTATGTTATAATTAATGTTATGTAAATGAAAGAAAAGTGTTTTAGAGGGGAATAAAATTAATCGAGTGTAGGAGGGGAAAATGGGGGATTTTTCTGAGTATAGAAATAAATATATGTTTTCTAATAAGAGAAAATATTATAGTGATGTAGATATGGGTGAAATTAAAAAAGAAACTAAGATTTTAAGAGGTTATATAAAAGAATATAGAGTGAATTTAACTTCGGTATCAAGGGATATACCTGATGATGAATCAAGAAATAAATTATTAGATGTAGCTAGTTTTATTATAAAAGAAAAAAAAATAATGGATCATTTCAATGAGAAAAAAACATTACCAAAGACGCATATAGCTAAAAAAACTATGATTAAACTTAGCTTGATTGATAGATACATAGATTATTTAAAGTTATATACTATTTTATTAATGGGAGAAGAGTTTAAGGAAATAGTAGGATATTTAAATATCCAGGAAAAAGATGAAAGTAAAAAAAGGTTTAAAGATATAAATAGTAATCATAAACAGGATGTATATAAAGGCATATCACTTCAAATATCAAGTTGTGCAAAGAGTATATTTATACTTACAAGAGAAGGAATAGTTGCTGATGTAAAGTATTCTGAGGGCTGTAATTCTGGTGATGAAATTTTATCAACTAAATTTACTTATATATCACCAACAATAAAAATTGGAGCCGGAATACTTGGCGTATTTTTAGTTATTGGGTATATTGTAGCTAATGTGTATAAAATACCAGAGGCAAAGATTGTTTTAAATACAACTTCTGAGATTAATTTAAAAGTTAATTCTTTTAATAAGGTAGTGTATGTAAATTCTCCAACTGATAAGGGGAAAGTTATGATTGAAACTATACCTATAGAACACAAAGGTATTGATAATGCGCTTTTAAGTATTTTAAAATATGCAGACTCTAATGAAATGATTCCAGAGAATGGTGTTATTAGGGTATCTGTAGTTGGAGAAGATTTTAATTTGAAATCTATTTCTAAGACTGTAAATTATGTTGAAAGTCAGTATATAGATGATACTAAAAAAGGTGAGTTTTTTAGAGTTGAAATAAATAATGATGGTGTTCAAAAGACTGTTAAGGCAGATAAAACAAAGGAAAAGGAGTAGTAATTTTGGATATAAACTTTAAAGATGAAAATAGAGAAGAGGTTAGACTTAATAAATATATAGCAGAGAGTGGATTCTGTTCTAGAAGACAGGCAGATGCATTTATTGAATCAGGCAGAGTTAAAATTGATGGAAAACCAGCACCTATGGGAATGAAAGTTAGAGAGGGGCAAAAAGTTACCGTTGATAATAGACCTATAAGAGTGGAAGAAGAGTTAGTTTATTTAGTCTTAAATAAACCTACAGGGATAACATGTACAACAGAGAAGCATGTTAGAGGTAATATAGTTCATTTTGTAAATCATGATAAAAGAATATTTCCAATTGGTAGACTTGATAAAGAGTCACAAGGGCTTATATTTTTAACTAATGATGGTGATATAGTTAATAAAGTTCTGCGTGCTGGAAACAATCATGAGAAAGAATATATTGTTACTGTAAATAAGGCTATAACTAATGATTTTCTTAAAGCTATGGGCAATGGTGTGCCTATTCTTGGAACTGTAACAAAAGAATGTAAAGTTACAAGAGAGGGTAGAACTGTGTTTAGAATAGTTTTAACTCAGGGACTTAATAGACAAATTAGAAGAATGTGTGGTTATTTTGATTATGAAGTAACAAAACTTGAAAGAGTTAGAATTATGAATATTAGTCTTGGAAAACTTCCAGAGGGTAAGTGGAGAGATATGACTAAAAAAGAGCTTTTAGCTATTAAAAGACTTACAGATGGTTCAGTAAAAACTGAAGAAGCATCTGATGAAGATTTAAAGCCTGTAGAGGGTGTAAATCAAAGAGATAAAAGAACTAAAAAGCCATTCAAAAAGCAAGGAAATTCAATCAACAAAAATAGACAAAATAATCAGAGAACAAGCAATAAAGGTAGTCATAATGCAGAAAATGCAAAGAATACTGGCTTTAAAGGTAGAAAGAAGAAAACTGATAAGAAATAGTAAAAGCAAAGAGTTATCCACAGGTTTTTGGAATTAAAGAATAAAAATTTAAGAAAATTATATAAAATTGGTAAAGTTATCCACACTATCCACAAGGGAGTGTGGATAACTTTTTTATTAATTAAAAAAATTTATATTTTGAAACCCACATAATTACTCAATAGAAGCAAATAATAAGAGTAAACTAATTTTATGGTGGAGGGAAGAAATATGAAGAAAAAAGTCGCTTTACTAGTTATACTGTTTTGTTTTATTTTAGGGGTACATGTATTAGCAACAGAACGATACCTAGATATAGATTCAAAAAATACTATTAAAAAAAGTGCTAATATTGATATAAATATTAAGAATCCAATAGTAAAGTCAAAAAGTAAAATAGTAAAAAGTATTTTTGATAAGATTAATAATGAAAATAAAAAATGGTCAGAGGGATTTATAAAGGAAGCAAATTTAGATAAGTTTGACCCTAAATATGAAGTTAATAGTAGTTTTCATGTTCCATATAATAATAATGATATTTTAAGTCTTAATGTTATGAATTATTATTATGCTGGTGGTGCACATGGGCTTAATAATTTGATTTCTTATAATTACAATGTTAAAACAGGTGAGGAGTTAAAGTTAAAAAGTTTATTTGTAAGTAGTTTTGATTATAAAACACATATAAATGAAAAAATTAAAAGTTATATATCTTTAGATAAGGATACATATTTTTCAGGTGGTGCAGATTTTAAAGGAATTAGTGATAATCAGGAGTTTTATATTTCTAATGAGGGTATAACAGTATATTTTCAAGTTTATAAAATAGCACCTTATGCAGCGGGAATTAGATATTTTCTTATTCCAAAAGCTGAAATTGAACCATATTTAGTAGTTAAATTTTAAAAAATTATTAAAAAAACTATACCAATTTGACTCAAAACTATACCAATTAAAGGTGTATACAATTTTATACGATAGACTAGAGAAGGTAAAACTTTTCTAGTCTTATTTTTGTATAGGAATCACTTTGGATAAAGTTTCATTTATGACATTTTTTTAGTAATTTAGAGTGATATAATTAGTTAAAATAAGCTAGAGAGGTGATTTTATGTCTTTTGATAAAGAAGTATTTGAAAAGCAAAAGTCTTTCTTTAAATCAGGAAGAACTTTAGATGTAGATTTTAGAATTAAACAATTAAAAAGGCTCAAAGAAGTAATTAAAGCAAAAGAAGAGAAAATTCTAGAAGCTTTAAATACTGACCTTAGAAAGTCAAGATTTGAAGGATATATAACAGAAGTTTCTATGGTTTATGAAGAAATAAATCTTAGTATTAGAAATCTTAAAAGTTGGAGTAGAAACAAAAAGGTGAAAAGCCCAATAACTGTTTTTCCTGCTTCAAGTTATATTCATTATGAGCCTTTTGGAACAGTACTGATAATAGGACCATTCAATTATCCATTTCAGTTAAATTTATCACCACTTATAGGTGCGATAAGTGCAGGGAATACAGCTATGGTAAGACCATCAGAGGCAACTATTGCAACTTCAGAGATTATAAAAGACATTATAGAAGAAGCATTTGACTTAAAGTATGTTGCATATATTGACCCGAGAAATGGTAGAGAAGTTATGAAAGAAATTTTAGCATTTAATTATGATTATATTTTCTTTACTGGAAGTATAAAGGTTGGAAAGATTGTTATGAGTGCGGCAGCTGAAAATTTAACTCCTGTAACTTTAGAACTTGGAGGAAAAAGTCCTTGTATAGTTGACGAGGATGCAAAGGTTAGGCTTGCAGCAAGAAGAATTGTTTGGGGAAAATTATTAAATTGTGGTCAAACTTGTGTTGCACCAGATTACATTTATGTTCATAAAAAGATTAAAGAAGAATTTTTAGTGGCTTTAAAGGAAGAAATAAAACTTCAGTATGGTGATGATGTTCAAAAATCGCCTGATTATGTAAGAATGGTCAATGAAAGAGAGTTTGATAGAGTGTTATCTTATATAGATAATGAAAAAGTTTGGTTTGGTGGAGCCTCAGATAGAGAGGATTTATATATAGAACCTACGATACTTAATGGAGTTTCAGTTGATGATAAAGTTATGGAGGGAGAAATATTTGGACCTATAATACCGGTTTTAGAATTTGAGGATATTTCAAGGGTAATTGATGAAATTAATTCAAATGAAAAGCCTCTTGCATTATACTATTTCTCACAAGATAAAAGAAAAAGAAATCATATTTTGAAGTATACAACTGCTGGGGGAGTTACTTTAAATGATACAGTTATACATGTTGCATCACCATATCTACCTTTTGGTGGTGTTGGAACAAGTGGAATGGGACAATATCATGGAGAGGAAAGTTTTTTAACTTTCTCAAATAAAAAAGCAATTCTTGATAGGGCAACTTGGCTTGATATGCCTTTAAGATATGCCCCATTTAAAAATAAACTTTCTTGGGTTAAGAAAATTTTATAAATTAACCTAAAAAAATATTTAAAAATTCCAAAAATGAGAAAAATTTCAAAATATGATAGACAATGTAAAAGAATGAATATACAATTAAATTATGGTTTAAATTACGTTTGAATTTATTGGGGGTATAAAATGTCTAAAGCTTTAAAAATAGCATCAGATCTAGAGAGGAAAATACATAAAGGAGTTTATAAAGAGGGTGATAAACTTCCAACTGAAATGCAACTTTGTGATCAGTATGACGTTAGTAGAATGACAATAAGAAAAGCACTTGAAAAACTTATAGAGCATGGTTGGCTTTATAGAATCCAAGGCAGTGGGAACTATGTAAAAAGAGATGTTAGTAGAAAAAGTTATTCAGGAGATACAAAAACTTTTGGTCTAACTCAATACCTTAATGATAAAAAAATTGAAAGCAAAATGATTAGGTTTGATGTATTACTTGCAGATAAAGACCTTTCTAATAAACTTTATTGTAAAGTTGGAGATATGATTTACTATGTTGAAAGACTTAGAATAGTAAATGGTGAGCCTTATGTATTAGAGAAGAGTTTTTTCTTAGAGAAGTATGTTAAGGGACTTAATGAAAAAATTATAAAATCATCTATATATAGTTATATTGAAAGTGAACTTGGGTTTAAAATTCAACAATCTACAGATGATATAAGAGCAAGAGGTGCTACAAGCGAGGAGGCAGAAATATTAGAATGTGCTATTGGTGGTCCACTTCTAACAAATGAATCGACAGTATATCTTGATAATGGTCAAATATTTGAGTATTCAAGAGATATGCACAGAGGAGATAAAGCTAACTTTATAGTTGTTAGAAATAGATATTAAAAAAATATAGAGTACTTATGAAAACTCATGAGTACTCTATATTTTTTTAGTATAATTTCATTAAAAGGCTAAAAAAATTAATAAAATAATATATAAGTATGATATTTAGAAGTAAAATAATAAAAATAACGTATGAGAAAAGAAAAATAGTTAGTCGACTAAGTTTGACTAAAAATTATGAAAGGGGTTATAATTCATTTAATGGTACTTATGAGTTTTGAAAAAAACTTATGAGTAAAGAGAATGAAAATAAAATTAACGAAAGATAAACGAGGTGAGTTTATGACAAACTCTATTAGTAAAGAAAATAAAAATTATAATACAGTAGTAATTGCAGGAGTTTTTCTTTTAGGAGCTTTTGTAGCATTTTTAAATAGTACATTTATGAATGTAGCAATACCTGATATTATGACAGATTTAAAAATAAGTGTGTCTACAGCACAATGGCTTAGTACAGGATATATGTTAGTGCTTGGAATAATGATTCCTTTTACAGCATTTTTGATTGATAGGTTTAAAACTAGAACTTTATTCTTTATGTCTATGGGACTTTTTACAGCAGGGACTGTGCTTGGAGCATTTGCAACTAATTTTGATACTCTTTTAGCAGCTAGACTTATACAAGCAGCTGGTGCAGGAGTTATAATGCCACTTATGCAAACAGTATTTCTTATAATTTTCCCAAAAGAAAAAAGAGGATTCGCAATGGGGATAGTAGGTATAGTAATTGCATTTGCACCCGCTATAGGACCTACTTTATCAGGATGGATAATTAATAGTCATCCTTGGAGAGATTTATTTTATGTAACACTGCCAATCGCAATAATAGATTTAATATTAGGATTTATATTACTTAAAAATGTTACTGATAATAAAAAAGTTTCACTTGATATATTATCTGTAATCACATCAATATTAGGTTTTGGTGGACTTTTACTTGGAACAAGTAATGCTGGTAATGATGGTTTTGGAAGTGTGAATGTCTATGTTCCAATAATTGTTGGAGTTATAGGACTTGCTATATTTGTTTGGAGACAACTTACAATGGAAAAACCAATGCTTAATCTTAGAGTATTTAAGAGTAGAGTGTTTACTTTCTCAACAATAATAGTAATGGTAGTTTATGCAGGGCTAATTTCTTCAGAACTTATGATTCCTATGTATTTACAACAAGCTAGAGGATATTCAGCTATGAATGCAGGGCTTGTATTAATGCCAGGGGCAATAGTTATGGGAATTATGAACCCTATTACAGGTAGATTATTTGATAAAATTGGAGCAAGACTTTTATCTATAATTGGATTAATCATATTTACAGGTGGAACACTTGCATTTATGTTCTTAAGTCCAAGTACAAGTGAGTTTTATATCATGTTTATGTATGCATTAAGATTCTTTGGTATAGCAATGTTTCTTATGCCACTTACAACATCAGGTCTTAACACACTTGATAGAAGTTTATACTCACATGGAAATGCAGTTAATAATACAATGAGACAAATTGCAGGTGCAATAGGTACTTCAATTCTTATAACACTTATGACTAAAGTAGCAACAAACTCTGGAATAATGAATCCAGAAAAAGCTTTAATACATGGAATGAATGTGACATTTGCTTGTGCAGGAATTCTAGGAATAATAAGTCTTATAGTTGCAATATTTACTGTAAAGAAAAAAGAGAAAAAAGCAGCAAATTAATATATATATGAAAACTCTTGTGAAAATATTTTCGCGAGAGTTTTTTAATTTACTGTAATTTTATTTTGTTAAGAAAAATTATGGAAATTAACTAAAAAATAGCACATAGTAAATTAAAGCCTCATAGAATGGAGTATAAGCAATTTATGGAGTCGAAGGCGCAGATGCTTTATTCATTGATTTTAGCAGGTGGAAAAGGAACAAGGTTATATCCTCTATCTAGAGGGCAGGAACCTAAGCAGTTCTTGAAGATTGTGAATGATAAAAGCTTTTTGGTTAATACTGTGGACAGAGTAAGTCCCCTTATTCCTAGTGAGAATATATACGTTATTACCAATAAAGATTATGAGGAAAGATTACAACAAGAACTCCCAGAGTTAAACCCAGAGAATATATTTGTAGAACCTGCAAATAAAGAAACAGCAACATGTATCGGTCTTGCTGCAATGAAACTTTTAAAGAAAGATAAAGATGCAGTAATGGTAGTGTTACCTTCAGACCATTATATTGAGGATAATCAGGGTTATATTGAGACATTGAAACAAGGGGTAGAGATTGCAGACAAAAAGAATGTGATAGTTACCATAGGGATAGAACCTACAAGACCAGAGATGGGTTATGGCTATATTGAAATGGGAGACAGAATGGTTGGTGCTATACCAACTTATAAAGTTAACCGTTTTACAGAAAAGCCTAATCTTGAAGTAGCAAAAGATTTTATATTAAAAGGAACTTATTTGTGGAATAGTGGTATGTTTATAATGAGAGCAGATAC
>NZ_CAMQZG010000072.1 GCF_947039605.1 uncultured Clostridium sp. | reverse complement strand
CGAATTTATTTTGTTATGATTTCTCACTTAAAACAAATTCGGTGAATAATTCAGGATTAAAGCTAATTATATGTTATAAGAAAAGCTCTTTTTTTTGAATGAGTATATAAAATACCAATATTAGGCTTGAAGAATTTTAATACAATGGTAAAATATGATTAAGTTTTATTTTTAAGAAAAAAAGTTATTTATATAAATTACGTTAATATCAAAGAAAAGTTAGGAGAAAAATTATGTTTAAAGATTATACAATAATCACAGATATGGATGGAACATTATTAAATAGTAAGGGGATTCTTACTGAAGAAAATATTGAGGCGATAAATGAATTTGTTTTACTCGGTGGAAACTTTACAGTAGCAACAGGTAGAATGTTACCATCAGTTGAAAAATTTATGGACAAGCTTAATCTTACTATTCCAGCAATTTTATATAATGGAAGTAAAATATATGATTTTAATAATAAAGAGGTTATATATGAAGGTTATTTAGAAGATGAAAAGAGGGGAATAATAAAAAGAATTGCAAAAGAAACTGAAAATATAGGTATTGAGGTCTATATTGAAGATACAATCTATGTTTATAAGCCTTGTAAATATACAGAAAGACTTTCTACAAAAAATCTTGATGTTAGGTATGAATTTGATGAGGACTGGTTATATAGTCAAAAATGGGTTAAGATCCTTCTTTTAGGTGAAGTAAAAGAAATGGATAAATTTGAAGAAGTTTATAAAAATGTATATAAAGCTGGACATATAACAAGGAGTGGTGATAAATTTTTAGAAATATTACCATCAAGCACATCAAAGGGACATGCTGTTGATTATTTATGTGAAACTTATAAGTTAAATAAAGATAAGTTATTTACTTTTGGAGATGCAATGAATGACACTGAACTTCTTAGCGTGACAAAGAACGGGTATTGTGTTGCAAATGGTGCAAAAAGATTAAAAGAAGTTGCATTAAATTTAGAAGTTAGTAATGATGAACATATTATACGGTTTATAGTTGATAAGATAAAAAGAATAGAAGAATAAAATAAAAATCCCAAACTATAAATTTTATAGTTTGGGATTTTTATTAATTATTTTGAACTATTTTTACAAGCTTAGGGATTACTGAATCAACAATTATTTGGCCTTTTTCTTTTGAAGATGTTCTAGCAGTTGCTAAAACTCCACTTGCTGGGATAATATCTTTATTTATAGGATATTTATGATAAGGAACAGGTGTAGCACCTTTAATATCAATAATTTTATCCATTCTAACTAGATGTGGAGCAAATAAAAGCATTAATGAAGTTTCTGTTATTGCTGCATGTTCAAATGCCCATCCTGGGAATGGAACTTCATCAAAAATTTTATTAATAATATTTGTAGGCATAGGGTCCCACCAGTTTGATTCAAGTATAGTCACTTTATCACCATATTTATTAGATACAAGACTAATAGCTTCGAGTAAAAATGCTTCATTTTCAAAATGTGCATTTAATACTAATATTTTTTTTAGTCCATCTCTTATAAACTCCTCTAAAAGATCTACAGTAATATCTATAAGTGTTTTTCCATTTAAGTCTATTGTTCCAGGGAATAAAGGACCACCACCAGATAGAGGTTGAGATTTATAGCCATAACATAAAGTTGGTGCAACTATACCATCTATTTCATTAGCTAGTCTTATTGCAAAATGCTCGGCAATAATTGTATCAACAGATAATGGTAAGTGTGGTCCATGTTGTTCTGTTGAACCAATAGGTAATATTAAAGTTGATTTATCTTTTTTGTCATTAAATTCCATCCAAGTCATTTCGTTCATTAAATTTGTCATTTAAAATCCTCCTAAATATGTATGAAATAAATTATATCATATCATTAAATCTTGATATATAAGTATAGGGATATTTATATAAAATATATAAAAACTTTGAAATTCGTATTATTTTATAGTTAAAAAAGTAAATTTATTAATTAAAAGGATATTATTTTTACTATTAGATATAAAAATGGAAAAAGTATGAAGTTTACTTATATTCATGAATGAAGTATATTTATAACATAGTAATTAGTTAGTTTATAGGAGGAATTTAAAATGAAAACTTTAAAAGGTACAAAAACAGCAGAAAATTTAATGAAATCATTTGCAGGTGAATCACAAGCAAGAGAAAGATACACTTTCTATGCAAGTGCTGCTAAAAAAGAAGGATATGTTCAAATGTCTAACATATTCATGGAAACAGCATTACAAGAAGAGCAACATGCAAAAAGATTTATGAAATTCTTAATTGAAGAATTAAACGGTCAAGAAATTGAAATTACAGCAGGATATCCTGTAGGACTTTCAAAAAACACTATAGAAAACTTAAAATTTGCAGCAGCTGGTGAACATGAAGAGCACACAGATTTATACCCTGTATTTGCCGTAGTTGCAAGAGAAGAAGGATTTGAAACAATAGCTAAAGCATTTGAAGAAATTTCTAAAGTTGAAGAAAGACATGAAATCAGATTCAGAGCACTTCTTGCAAATATTGAAAATGATATAGTATTTAAAAAAGAAAAAATAGTACTTTGGAAATGTTTAAACTGTGGATATATTTATGAAGGTAAAGAAGCTCCAATGGCTTGTCCAGCATGTTTACACCCACAAGGATACTTTGAGTTATTCTTACCAAACTACTAAGATAAAGAAAAAAGTTTATATAATTGTGAAAGGTAATTAAAGCGGATAACGTTTTAATTACCTTTTATTTTATTTATAGGATGTATTAAAAGCATCCATAGATATATCATCTATATCAGATAAAGTTGCCTTTTCGAGAGATTCTTCAAAATTAAAAAATTCTAAATAATCTAAAATAGAACCTATTTTATCTATCCCATGATTTTCAATTATTGAATTTACAAATATAGAGCTTTTTTCATAAAATAAATCTGAGTTTGTATCAAACAAACGGTCAAGGTCAGATGGTGTTATATCAGAATTATAGGAACTAGGAATAGATTCATCTATTGCAAATTTCCCCATACATTCAGCAATTCCTTCATTGAACCAAAATGGAAGTTTTTGTGGGTATATTTCATTTTTGAGAAGTTTATGATTTATTAAAGCATGTGTATATTCATGAATTAATGTTTCAGATAAAGAAATTAATGCTTCTTTATCATTACGTGCTATTGTTAATTCTTCATGGGAATCAGAATTAAGTACATTTATTATATTATTATGAAAGTATACATATCCTAGAGAATCAGAGTGCGAGTCATTAAACTCTGATAATACTCGAATTGTTATTTCAGGTTCTTTTTGAATCTTTAAAATATCTAATATAGAATTTTTATTTTTATCTAAAACATCATTAATGTAAAGGATATCATCATTGCTTGTGAGTGTATCATAGAGAAAAGTTATATTGCCTATTTTTTTCTTGTTAAGATCTGGGTAAAAATCTTGATTAATTATTTCTATTATATGACTTGCTTTTATGACTGCAATTTTAAAGTTGAAATTACTGAAAATAAAAAATAAACAAGCAGAAAATAATATAATTCTAAAAATTTTTGAATTTATAAATTTAAACAAAGTCACACCTCTAGCTATTGCTTTTATTTATTATATGCAATAATTTAAAATTTGTTAATTATTTAGATTATTAACAAAATTTGAGTTTTATATTCTAAAAAAAGAATAGCGAATATAAATTTATATTTGTGGAAAAATATACTTTGTAAGAAGGAGGGATATAAAATGAAAAAAAATAAATTTATTATTTTAGTAATTAGCTTGTCTATGCTATGTATATATCTGCAAGGGGTTATAGTAATGGCTAGTACTTTTAAAGTATGTATAGACCCAGGACATCAAATGAAGGGAGATCCAAAACTTGAGGCAGTAGGTCCTAATGCTATGTTTTCTAAACCAAGAGTTTCATCAGGAACAAGAGGAATTGGAACAAAAAAATGGGAATATGAAGTTGTTTTAGAAAGTGGTTTAATACTTAGAGATTTATTAGAGCAAAGTTATGATGTTGTTATGACTAGGGAGATAAATGAAGTCAATATAAGTAATAAAGAGCGTGCAGAATTTGCAAATAAAGAAAAAGCTGATATAAATATAAGAATCCATTGTGATAGTATAAAGGATTCTTCTAAAACAGGTGCATTAATTCTTGTACCATCAAAAGAAAATAAGTATACAAAAGGGATATATCAAAATAGTCTTAAATATGCAAAAGAGTTAGAACGCTCTTTAAAGGATTCAGGTGTTAAAGTAAATGGTATATTTGAAAGGGCAGATATAACAGGCTTTAATTATTCAAAAGTTCCAACTGTAATATTAGAGATGGGATTTATGAGTAATTATAGTGAGGATGCACTATTGTGCAATAGAGTTTATCAAGAAAAATTAATGAAAGCAGTAAAAATTGCAATTAATGAATACAATAGTAATTAATTATTAAAATTAATCTTTTTATAATTTTTAGTTAACAAAAAAATATGGGATTATGTGTTAAAATAAAAGAAAAGATTATAAATTTAATTTTAAATTTATTTAGAGTTGAGTTTTTTGGGGGACGATTACTTAATGAAAAAATATTTTAATAAAAGGTTTATTTTATTATTGATAGCATTAGTTTATGTTTTTTTTGCTGGATTTAAGTTTTTAAAAGGAAAAAGTTTTTTTGATACAATAGTTGAGTATAGCAATAATATACATTCAATAAACGCAGAGATAAAAGAGGTTAATAAAGATGATTATAATTTAGAAAAATTAGAATATATACCTGTAAAATATGTAGATTATAGAAATTTTGAATCAAGTAAATATATAGTTAGAAAAGAAAATTCAAATGATTTATATATTTATGATACATTAGAAAGTAAAGAAGTATTATTTGAAGATATTAAAGAAACTACAAATATGAGTGGACTTACTGTAAATGAAAAATGGGTTATTTGGGTAGAAAGTACAGTAAGGGATTCAGAGAATGGATGCAAGGGATTAATTTGGAGTATTTATGCTAAAGCTATAAACGGCGAAGAAAAAACACTAATTGAAGAAGGAAGTTCAAATTTAAGTGGGTTAAATCCGAGTAGTTATATGGAGTTTATTCCAAAGGAAATAATTTTAGATGGAAATAATATTATATATATTAAATCTAATGAAAATACAATTAATAAGAGTAATATTATAACAACTACTGTAATGACTAGTATTATTAGATATGATTTAGAAAAATCAGAATCAAAGATTATTGACAGTTCATATGATGATAATAGAGTAAGCTTGTATGATATTAAAATTGATCAGGGTAATCTTATTTGGCAAAAGATATATAAAGATGCAAGAAATGAGGTAGTTACTAAAGCAGAAGTTCAATTTTATAATATGAATACAGAAAAAAAAGAGAAAATATTTGAAACTAGTAGTATCAGCAACCTAGATATAAGTGGCGAAAATATAGTTATAGTTGCAAATAACCCGGAAGATAATATAGTTATTTACAATATGAAAGATAAATCATCTGATAATATATTTTATAAAGGAAGCCGTATAGAGAAGGCATTAAGAGTAGCTGAGGATATTCCTATAATAACAAAAGTAGAATTTATAAATGATAATTATATTTTAATAGGGATTAGCTCAACTAAAACAACAACATCTGCAATTGTATACGATATAAAGAGTAATGTGTTTAGAGAGTTTGATACTTTAATAAAAGAAAAAGAGTTAAATCCATTAGCACAGTATAATGTCAAAGAAAATCAACTTTTAATATATGTTGGCATGGTAGCAAGAGTAGAACAAGAGAGCGAAGAGTCAGAAAAAATAGAAATAGATGATAAGCAAGAAAAGAAAGATATCAAAGAAATATATATTAGCAGTGAAGAAATAAGTGATTATAAAAAGGAAGAGATAGATAATATATTTGATGATAATACAGCAGAAAAAAGTGATGAAGTATATTATAAATATTATATATATAAATTAATGTAGCTATTTTGTAGCTACATTTTTTGATTTAAATATAGGAAGGCTCTAATGAGTAAGAAAAAATAATAAAGTATTGATAATTAAAGTAACAATTTACACAGAATATAATAATATAATAATATCAATCAATTTATGAAATAGAGTAGGGGGAGGATATGTATAAAAATGATTTTGATAAATCTTTTAATAAAATAAAGAATGATTACAATGAAGATACTTACTATTGTGAGAGTAATCATCAAGGTACTTATAAAAAGAATAACGAGAATTATAAGAGTGAAGAAAAATTGAATTTAACACTAAGAATATCATATGAAATAATAGAAGAAATTTCTGCAAGTGATGAAATGATTTGTGTAAGAGAAGCTAGTGATGTAAAAAAAGATATTTTAATTGAAAGAAAAATTTATTATAGAGTGTATGGAAAGGCAGTGGACTATAAAGGAATTTCTTATAGTGAAGTATTGATTAGGTTATTTAAATATACTTTTTTTTGTGGAGAGGTAGATAGAAAAGAAGTAGATAAAATATTTACTAATGAATATGGAGAGTTTAATTTTATAATAAGAATAGAGAGCGGAAGTAATTTAGAAAGTTATAAGGCTGAGATAGATAATTATTATAAAACATTTTAATTAATAAAGAGAAGAAGTCGTTACTTATAAATGACTTCTTCTCTTATTTTGGTCTTTAATGCTATTTTTCAGAATACTTATTAATAATATTTACATAACTATAGAGGGTGAGGTGGGAAATATGAAAATCGTTAGAAATTATATTGAGTATAGTGGATTAGCAGATTATATACCTACAGAAATATCAGGATTTAAGGATTTTATTGTAGATAAAGATATTATTATAGGTAATGAAAAAGCTAACATAGAGTATTTTACTAGATGCAATGCAATAGGAAGAATAGAAAAAAAACGTATTTTAAATTCATATGCAAATAAAAATTATGGTCAAGAGGAGATAGAAAATAAATATAAACTCATGGTAGATGGGAATATTCAGATTAGAAGTGAATATGTAGGTGAAAATTATGAGGATATGATATTTACAGATAGAGTGAAAATACCTTTTAGCACTGTTGTAGAGATTGTGGGGGAATATGACCCTTGTATGAAAATTGTTTCAACAGTTTTTATAGAGGATATTTCTGTGAAAAAAATAAGTGAAAATAAATATAGAATAAGTTTAGGAGTATTAGTTATAGTGGAATATTAAGAAAGGATTATATAGGATGCAAAGATGTATAATAGATGGAATAGAATATATAGGGATATGTAGTGAAAAAAAAAATAAATTTAAACATATAAAAGAGTATCAAATAAATACTATTTGGAAACTAGAGGAAGGCTTTGAAGATATACTTACAGTAATTTCGGTAAGTGTAGAAAAAGAAAAACTTGATTTTAATATAATAGATAATAAAAAAGGACAAAATATTAGTGGTGAAATATGTCATGAGAAAAGTCTGGTCATTGAGGTAACATATAAAATAAAGTTAAAATATAGTAGTTTTAAAAATAATAATTCAATATTTATTTATAAATTTAGTCAAAATATTTTTTTAAATGCAAATATACCAAGTAAAATAGGTGGTGAAAATATAATCGATTTAAAAAGAATAGGGAAAATAAAAATAGAAGAGTGTTTAGTTGATATGTATATAAATAATATAGAAAAAAGATGTTTTGAATTAAATTTAGGTGGTGTTATTCTTTTAGAGGAAATAATATAGAAGAATATAGTAATTTTGAGTAACAAAACTTATGTTGAGTTTATATAATATTATATAGATAATTTATATAAAATTTAGTAAGAAGAGGTGCACAATGAAATATAATAAATATTGTTCAAACAAGTATTCAAATAAATATTCAGCGGAAAATGAAGAATATACATCAAATAATTTTAATGGAAGATGTCAAGAACCAGAGCCAGAATATCCTTGTAACCCACAACCACAACCAGAATGCCCATGCAATATACAACCACAGTCTCAACCACAATGTTCATGTAACCAAGAACCAGTAGAGCCAGATTGTTCATGCAATCAAGGTATAGTAAAACCTTGTCCATGTACAAATTGTGTTCAAGAGTGTAGATGTTGTGAGGGAGTAAGTTGTAATTTTGATCCTAATATGGTTCAAGGAATTAGAACTATAGTAAAAAGATTATTTGATGTTAAGAGAAGTGAAAGTTGTCCAGCATCAGAAGAATTAGTTATAGACGGTGCAGAATTTACAGTTGATGTAGAATTAAAAGCAGATAATTGTATGTGTGAATGTAATCCTGTTGACGAAACTTCAAAGTTTATTTGTAAATGTGTTACAGTGGAAGTTTTAGCTGTTGATCTACTAGCTCCACCAGAGGTTAAGTTTAATGGAAAAACTTTAGTTGTTGCAGGTTCAATGGAAGAATGTTATACAGGCTTAATTGAAAAATCAATGTTGAAGTGTATGGATAAATGTAATGCAGAACAAGGAGAACTTTGTATTAGAGCTGAAGGATGGACAATAGATGCTATAATAACAATATCAGGAACAATTGTAACGAGTGGCCAAACTTGTGAGTTTAAATTAGTAATAACACCAATAGCTCCAATTGAAATGACTGATAATTCAGTTTTCTATATGAGTGATTTTTGTGCAACAGATGGAGAGTTAAAGCTTTGTTTTAATCCTAAAGTATGTTTCCAAGCCGATTCAATAGTTGGGGCAGCAGATGAGAGTGTTACTGTTAATGGAATTATGAAACTTAGCATGGAAGCTGAGGTTAATATATATAAAGATCAGGAAGTTTGTATTCAAGCAATAATAATTGGATAATATAAGAAAATAGGGGCTATATCAAAATAGTTTGTCATCCACAATATAGAGTTTAAAAGCTATATATTGTGGTAACTTGCATTTTGATATAGCCCCTTTTCAAAAAAATAAGGAATTATATCAAATATAAATTTTTTTTGTAGTATTTTTTTTGTTTGTATAAACACTATTATATTAGGTATAATTTATAAAAGAGAATTTTTAAATCTAAGGAGGAAAAGAGTATGAAAAAATCAACAAAAATAACATTAGGAACTACAGCAGGAGTTTCACTTTTAGCAGGGATTGCAACTGCATGGTTAGTTAGGTATGCTGAAAAAGAAGTTATACGCTCTAAAAGACAAACTAAAGATGATATGATAGGTAGACTTTTAAATCAGTTTAAGTGTGATTATAAAGAGTATGAGGATTTAGAAGTAGAAAAAATAGAAATTTTAAGTGAAGAAGGATTAAAACTTAAGGGATATTTATATAAAAATGATATTGATTCAAATAAACTTGTAATAATACACCATGGCTATACAGCAAATCACTATATTAGCATACAATATATGAAGATGTTTTTAGATGAAGGATTTAACGTTCTTTTAATAGATATGAGATCTCATGGTGAGAGTGAAGGTGATTTTGCTAGCTATGGATATAATGAAGTTAAAGACCTTGATATATGGGTTGAGGCTATGACGGAAAAGCTTGGAGAAAATTTAATTATTGGCTTACAAGGACAGTCAATGGGGGCTGCTACAGTTATGCTATATGGAGGTCTTTTTGAAGACAAGGTTAAATTTGTTATAGAAGATTGTGGGTATTCAGATGCAAGAGATGAAATAAAATATAAATTTAAACAAGCAAAAGTGCCAGCAAATATATTATATCCACTTGTAAATAGCAGAATAAAAAGAAAGTATAAATTTGACTTAACAGGAATATCACCAAAAGATGCTATTTGTAATAGTAAAGTACCAACATTATTTATTCATGGAACAGGTGATACAACAGTTCCATCATATATGTGTGAAGATATGTATAATGCAAAAAAAGAAGGATATAAAAAACTTTACTTAGTTGAAGGTGCAATACATATGGATGCTTATGTTACAGATAAAGAAAGATATGAAAAAGAGGTTAAAGACTTTATAAATGTTGTTTTATCAAATAGTAATATCTAAATTGCTTTAAGGGGGTAAAATTGTTTATTAAATTAAAGGAAATTAGCAACGAACGCACTATTGACGTTCGTACAAAAGAAGAATTTGAAAAAATGCCTCTTTTGCAATATAATGTTCCGATTATAGATAAAGATGAGCATCAAAGAATAAAAAGAATGTATCCACTTGCATTCATTATAATATATTTAGGGCTTAGAAAAAGAAAGGGAGAAGTTAAAAAAGCTTTACTCGAAATTTCAGAGAATGGAAAGCATAAAGTTGTAATAGGTTGCTCAAGGGGAAGACTTAGAAGTCCATATATTTATTTTTATGCAAAGAGTATGGGGATTAAATGCGAGATACTTTCTGGGGGAATAAAAAAGCATTTTGAGGGGCCACCTACAGGGCTTATAGACAGAATTTATTCATACTTTGATTTAGAATAAAATATTATGTTTATCTTTTACTATTACTTTGTTATACTGTATAAGCACTAGAAATTAGAAAGAGGTGTTTAATTTGAAAAATAATTATAAATTTAGTGAAAATAAATATGAAGTAAAAGGCAACGTAGTAGAAGTTGCAATGGAAAATAAAAAAGGTAAAGAGTTTGTAGCTTTAATAGATGCAGCAGATTTAGAAAGAGTAAAAGAGCAAGGAATATGGTTTGTTGAGTGGGGAAAAGAACTTAACGACTATTCAGCTCAAAATATAAATGAAACTCTTAAAAACAAAAAAGGTAAGCCTTTAAAGCAAAGTTTACAAGGTTTTATATTAGGGGTTAGTGCTAAAGCGCCAATCAAACATATAAATGCTAATTATTTAGACAATAGAAAAGAAAATCTTGAAATTGTCGATACACATGTTGCTAATGAATATGAAGTGATTGATGAAACAATAGCGCATATCATATTAAAAGATAAATATGGTAGAGAGGAAACTAGAGCAATAGTTTCTAAAGATGATATTGATGCATTAATAAAAGAAGAGTATAACTGGGCTGTTTATAGAGGGGAAGTTGTAGCTAATACAACAGAAGGTAGAGTTTATCTTGATGAATTATTACTTAACCCAAAAGAAAATGAAATAGTTCACCATATAAACTTAAATCCTTTAGATAACAAAAGAGAAAATATAGAAATACATTTAATAGAAGAATAAAATAACACAAAGAGCTATATGTTAAAACATATAGCTCTTTGTGTTATTTACAACCGCAACTAGGTTTGTTTGGTTTATAAGGAGGGTAAGTAGGTGGACATGGTGTTGGACGATGAGTAGGTGGTGTACATGGGTCACAATCATTATTATTGACATCAATTGTTCGTTCATTACCTACAGCATCTTTTGATACTATTATTTTATAGTCAGAATCATCACATCTGTTTAATTCAAATTGATAAAATCCATTACAATCAGTAATTGTATGACTTACTCCAACAAAATCTTGTTTTCCACAATAATTTATAACTTTTAGAAGTTTTACTAAAACTCCAGAAACAGGAACGTTTTCACAATCTTTAACTTGACCCCAAACTCTCACACCTTGTTTTCTATTGACTCTAAGGTCAACTCTAACCTCGCAATCTTTTGGGCTTATGTGTAAATCAGTGCTATTCCCTTGAATGTATTCACAGTAATTTGTATTTGAACCTTGGTTTTGGTTTTGATTTTGATTTTGGTTATAATTATTATCGTTACAACCACAGTCGATAGGATTAAAATTCATAATAAAATCTCCTTTTAGATAAAAAATAATTTCAGTTAATAATAATATATGTTTATTTTTCAATATTGGTATTAATTTTTAAAGAAAAATTTTCATAAGATAATATAAAAGGAATTATGTTTAATAATTAAGGAGATTAGGTATGGAATTAAATCGTGTTAGCATTTCACAACAGGTTTCTAATACAGAGGTTACTTATGATAGTGTTATTTGCTTTAAAAATAAAATCGAAAATAAAAGCGCAGATGAAATTAAAAATATAATATTTAAAAATCATACCAATATTGATTTTGATAACAGGTATTATGAATTCGAAAAAAATAGAGATAATATAGAATTAATAAACGAAAAAGGGCTAATAAGAATTGAGGTACTATTACCTGGGGATCAAGTAATAATTTATACAAGTTTAATTATCAGCCAAGAAGTGGAGATGGAAAATCTTATAGGTTATTCTACAATTAAGTTTTTAGATTTAATG
>NZ_CAMQZG010000071.1 GCF_947039605.1 uncultured Clostridium sp. | reverse complement strand
TTATATTGTTATACTCAATTAAATCTCTAAATATTTTAGCCATCTATATCCTCCTATATTTTTTATTTTTGCTCTAAATATCATATGTAGATTGTTTGCTTTTTGATACTCTATACTTTACTACATATACTTAAATTTCAAAATTTTCAAAAAAAAAAAAAATTATACTGCTATAATTTTTTCTCTTAATTGAATTATTCCCATAAATTTTCTTCGCTAATTATATATCTTATAGTTTGAAATTTTTATGTTTTATTTAATAAATATTATTATGAACTTTGTCCCTATCGAAACTTTGCTCCTTACACTTATCTCTCCATCATTTGCCTCTATAATTTTCTTTGATAATGACAGTCCTATTCCTATACTTTCTGGATTTATATTGTTACTTCCCTTGTGAAATCTATTAAATATTTTGGATATATCTTTTTTAGCTATACCACTTCCATTATCCTCAATTTCTACTCTTGTAAAAACTTCGCTTTCTATAATTCTTATATCAATCTTCCCATTTTTATCAGTATGCTCTATTCCATTTTTAATTATATTCATAATAGCCTCACATACCCATGGTCTATCATGATTTAAATTTATATCTTTCTCTTCAATAATACTTAATTTTATGTTTTTCTCCTGTGCTTTTGCTCTCAATGAACTTATGACTTCTTTTACTGTTTCATTTATAGATTGATTTTCTTTTTTGTACCTTACAACATCATTATCAAGTCTTGCATACTTTAAAAGACTTTTCACTAGAAAATCAATTCTTCTTATCTGTCCATGTGATAATTCTATAAATTTATCTATATCACTATTATCCATTTCTCTATGACCTACTAATATTTGATTATAGACTCCCATTGCTGCAAGTGGCGTTTTTAATTGATGTGATATATCACTAATTGTATTTTTAAGATTTAACTTTTCAAGTCTTAATCTATCTACACTATTATCCATCCTAGATTTCATCATCATAAACTGTGTTTCTAATTTATTTACCAAATTATCAAAAAACTTTTCATCTATATTTTCAACTTGCTTCCCCTCTAATATCAAATCTGCCTTATTTCGAAGATTTTCTATACAACTAATAAGCCTATTTGTTTTTACAAACATATATGTAAATAATATAACAATTATTATAGTATATATATAATTAATTGTTTTATTTATGCTTTTATATCCTACAAAACTTGGATTGAAACGGTAATTCAAATCTTCCTTGTAAGAATATTCACTTAATATTTCTTGTCCAACTTTGTAGTAACTACTATCCCTTCTAGTTATAGCAGTTATAACCTCTTCCATCTCTATTCCTTCTAGTTGCGATATTTTACCTATGAGTGCGATATTTTGTTCTACATTTTTATTGCTTACTTCTTGGAGTGTTATATCTATCGCTTTATTTAATCCCAATAAACCTATAATAAAAATAATTACTGCTACTACTATTACCTTTTTTCTCTCACTAACTCTTAAAACTTCCATTTATTTTTTAACCTCACAAATCCACCTATATCCTACTCCTCTTACTGTTTCTATGAATACAGGATTTTTCAAATCGCTCTCAATTTTTTCCCTAAGCCTTCTAATATAAACATTAAGAGTATTAGCATCCACAAAGTTCCCTTCAAAGTCCCATAACTTATCTAGCAAAATATCTCTACTAACTACACGTGGGTAATTCTCTAAAAGTATTAAAAGAAGTTTATATTCGAGTAAGGTAAGTTTTAAATCCATATCCTTTTTATTTCCTTTATATTGTTCTACATATAAAACTATATCTCCACTTGAAATACTTTTTGCTTTTCCCTCCTCATTTTTAACAATTATATTCTTTTGTTTTCTTCTATGAACTGCATTTATCCTTGATACAAGTTCTTTAATCCTAAGTGGTTTTGACATATAATCATCAGCCCCAAGATCTAGTCCTAAAACTACATTAAACTCATCATCAAGTGCAGTCATAAATATTATTCCTATATTTTCTTTATAGCACCCTAAAATTTCTTCACAAAAATTATATCCATCTCCATCTGGTAGCATTACATCAAGTAAAACTATATCTATATTATTATTTTTTAAAATTATTCTAGAAGATTCTATACAATCTCCATGCAAAATATTAAACCCTTCTTTTTTCAGTGCATACACTATCCCATATGAAAGTGCTACATCATCTTCAACTAAAAGTATATTTATCATTTTTTCTCCCCCTATGAATAGACTTTTTTATAATTTTACCAAATTTGTAAATACTAAATATTTCTATATTACTAATAAACTTTTAACTCTTATTTAATTACCTTTGTATATTTTTAATTGATGAAATTTTATTTTAATGGTATATTTTATTGTATATATTTGTATACAAATTCCAAATTAAATAGATTGAGGAGTGCTTAAAATGCCCGAAAAATTTAACTATAGCTCATTACTTGTAATATCAATTATTGCATTTATCACACCTTTTTTAGTTATGAAGCTTAAAAGGTTAAAAATTCCTTTTCAAGTTGGAGAAATAATAATAGGTGTAATTGTTGGAAAAACTTGTTTGAATCTTGTTCATTCTGATGTATCTATTTTATTTCTATCAAATCTTGGACTTGCATATTTAATGTTTTTAATAGGTCTTGAGATTAATTTTGATGATTTAAAACCAAGTAAGGGTGGCTCTACTATTATAAAATTGCCTATAATTATGCTTATAGTATCATTTATAACAGCACTTGCACTTGCTTACTTTGGTCGAAATTTAATTGGTATAACACATGGTTATACATTATTTGCATTTATATTTATGGCAGCTGCTGCTGGGCTTGTAAGTCCTATTTTAAAGTCTAAAAACATTATTAGTTCAGAACTTGGACAAATAGTTTTAACTTTCAGTATTATTTGCCAGTTTACATCTATCCTTGGAACAACAGTCATTTTCTCTATTTCAGAAAATGGATTAACATTTAAAAGCTTTGAGTTTATTTTAATATTCTTATTTGCTGCTATTGCATATTTTGTTTCTAAAATATTTCTTAAAAGACATGACCTTACAATTCCATCTTTTAAAAATATACACCTAATGGTTAGAGCTGCTTTTGTACTTATGCTAATACTTGTTGTTATAGCAGAACAACTAAATACAGAAATTATTCTTGGTGCTTTCCTTGCGGGGATGATTTTCTCACTTTTAACAGGAAAAGCAAAAGAAGAAATTTCACATCAATTAAATATTATAGGATATGGTTTCCTTATCCCTATATTCTTTATAATGATAGGTGTTAAGGTTGATCTTAAAATAGTTTTACAAGACCCTAGCATTATATTAAAAGCTATTGTTTTACTTATAATTTTCTTTATAGTAAAACTTATTCCATCATTACTACTACGTAAAAAGTTTGGAATGAAAAAAGCAATATCTTCATCTGTACTTTTATCAGCACAGCTTAGTATTGTTATTGTATCAGCAGAACTTGCTTTGAAATTTGGATTTATAACTGCACCAGATTATTCAGCTTTTATAATTACAACAATAGCATCATGTATCATCTTCCCAATTATATTTGAGAAGTTAATGCCTACAGAAGATGTACAAGCTGTTCCTGCTAGTAGTGATATCTTAGTTAGAGAAATTATTTTAAATAATGAAGATTATGAAAATAAACCTTTAAAGGATTGTCACTTTAAAAGTCACTGTAGAATATTTTCTTATATAAGAGATGATATTGAAGTTATCCCAAATGGTGATAGTATACTTTATAAAGGTGATATTCTTGTACTTGTTGGTTCAACATCTGATGTTGAGCTAACTGTAGATATATTAGGAAAATAATCAAACTAGATATTAGGGACTATATTCACTTTGAATATAGTCCCTAATTTAATTATTCTTCACCTTTAATCATTGAAATTATATCAAGTTTTTTAAACATACTAAGCGGCAATAAACTTGTCATAAATGTAACTATAATTACTGCAATAATTGAAACTATCCAAAACCATATATTAAGTGGCTCTAAGGTAATAAGTCCACCCATAAAATAATTTATTGCTTTATTAATTAAAAGCGTAAGTGGAATTGCTATTGCAAATACTATGATAGATTGAATTAAACCCTCATATAAAATAGTTTTACTTATCTTATCTCTATCCATTCCAATAGCTAAAAGCCCACCATATTCTTTTCTTCTTGATTCTATACTCATCTTTTTATTTATAAGAACACTCATAACTAAAATTGAAATAACCATTGTAAGGAATCCATAAAGCACAACTTTTACAATTTTATCTATCTCCATTATTGCTTTTCTTTCTTTTACATTGTTCCTAAGATAAACATTACTTTCTTGTTCTCCATTAAATTTACTTATTAAAAGATTTTCAAATAAAATTGGGTCTACTTTCTCTTTTAAATTAAAACTAATATCATTATAGAAATAATCATTTCTTAAATCACTTGCTTTTATAGTACCTGCATATTCATTAAAAAATTCTTCTGAAACAATCATAACAATTCCATCCGATATATTTCCAGACGTTAGCATATTATCTGTTAATTTTATTGACCCCATAACTGTCATATCTATTTTTTGATCTGCTACTTTTTCAAATTCTTCTAATGAATTATTTTCACCACATGCATCTATATCTTTGCCTTCATCACTTTTAAAATGCATTGTTATTTTATCACCTTTTTTATTATCAAATAACTTACTTATTTGCGGCGTAATTGTGTATTTTATATTATCTACTAGAATTACCCCATCTTTTTTAAACTCTTCATAAGTAAAATTGCCTCTAATATGCTTTTTCATAAGATTAAAATATTCTTCATTGTAAACTAGAATTCCCCCTGAACTTTTAAATTTATTTTCTGCAACTTCCTCTATAAAATGCCCATCTAATTTTTCTTCTTTGTCTAGTGAAAGTCCTTCAAATAAAAATTTATATACATGTATGCTGTTACTACTTATTCCAGCTTCCCCCGTTGTATATTCCTCTAAAAAATCTACAACTTCATCTCTATCCTTTTTAATCATTTTTATAAATTCTTCACCTTTATCTCTTGTAAATTCTTTTATTTCTTCTTTAGTCATTCCTTTGATTTCATTTTCATATTTTGAATCTTTATAATCCTTTATATGCATATCAAAATTTGTATTTAAGTTTATTCCATAATCATATTCAGATATTACTCCACTCTTGTAACTTGAAACATAGTTATCAGTTACAAAGCTAAGAGTCACAAAGCTAACAAAACATACTACTAAAAGTATTGTTGATGCATAAAACATAGATTTATTAGTTTTTAAATTTCTATATGCTATTTCTGATTCTATTCCAAATCTTTTTCTTATAAATCTTGATAAGAATCCTATCTTTTGTATTTTCTGATTACCTAAAATTCCTTTTGTGCTTTCTATTGGCGTAACTTTACTTGCTTTTATAGCTGGCATAATTGATGCAAGGAAAATAGTTAAAAGTGAAATTAATAATACTACTATTATAGAAGGTATATTTACTGAAAAACTCAATCCATATGAATTAAAAATCTCTTTTCCACTCAAATAATTTATTAGCCCATATGAAATGATGTGTCCTACTATTATAGCTGGTATAATAGCTTGTACCCCAAGCATAAATACTTCTTTATATATAAGTGCTCTTATCTGCCCTGGTGATGCTCCTATACATCTTAAAATACCAAACTGCTTTCTTTTATCTGCAATAGAAAAATTCACAAGACCATAACTTGATACAACCGTAATTAAAATTATTACTATCACAACTAACAGTTGAACTAAAGCCATAATATTATTTAGTCCATAAAAAACACTTAATCTTTGTTCATTAGTTCTCATCTTATCACTATTTTTTAGTCTTATCTTACTAGCATATCCATTTTTAATTTCATAGTTTGATGCCTCGGTTATTGAATTCATATTATCAACTATTGTTTTTCTATCACCTTTTACACCCACTACTAAATTTGATTTATCACCAACTTTTGGTGTGTATTTTTTAAATATAGCCTCTACTTTCCAGTTAAAACTAAAAATATCTTTAACTATATATTTTTCTCCCTCTACCTCAATTTCATCTCCTACTTTGTACCCTTGTGCTGCAAGTATATCTGATATATACACTTCATTTTCTTTAAGACTTCCTAAATCTACATTTACAAGACTAAGCCCATATTTATAAAAGTCATTTATAGATACATCATCAAAATCTATTACTAAAACTTCTTTATCATTTATACTTACTTCTCTCTCTTTATAAAACCCAAGAGAATCAACATAAACATTTTTAGAAATCTTATCTCTTATATCGCCCGAAGCTTCATCATATTCATAGATAAGTTCATACTCCCCACCAGCCCTTGATTCATTTTGGTATCTTTTATTTTCAAAACTAAAAAAATTTAAAACTGCTGATAAAAGCATAACCCCAAGAAAAATCCCTATAATTGCTATATAACTTTTTTTCTTTTTAACCTTAAATTCTCTATTTACAATATCCTTATAACTCTTCATAGCTTTTCTCCCCCTAAGATATCTTTCCATCTTTTATACTAATTACCCTATCAGCCATGGCTGCTATATCTAAATCATGAGTAATAACTATAAGAGTTTGGTTATACTTTTTGGCAGAAAACTTTAAAAGCTCTATAATATCTTTTGCGGTCCTAGAATCAAGATTTCCCGTTGGCTCATCTGCAAGAATAATCTCTGGTTTATTAGAAAGTGCTCTACCTATAGAAACTCTTTACTGTTGTCCTCCTGATAACTGCCCTGGAAGTGATAACTCTTTTCCATCAAGTTTTAAAAGGGAAATTAATTCATTTATATAATCATCATCTACCTTTTTGTTATCTAAAAGAATCGGAAGCTCTATATTTTCTCTAACATTTAAAACTGGTACAAGATTAAAAAATTGAAAAACAAAACCAAGTTTTCTTCTTCTTAAAACTGAAAGCTCTTTCTCACGAAGTTTATTTATAATCGCTCCATCAATTTTAACTTCTCCTTCTGTAACCCTGTCTACCCCACCAATCATATGTAATAACGTTGACTTACCAGACCCCGAAGTTCCAATTATCGCAACAAACTCACCCTTTTCAAAATCAACACTAACATTATCAAGTGCAATAACCTTATTCTCATCTTTTCCATATATCTTTGAAACATTACTTAAACTAACTAAACACATATTAAAATCCCCCTGTATACCTTTATTATCTATTATTTAAATTAACTCATCTTAAACCTTCTATTAACTCCCTATCAAAATTATAAGTAAAATTGCAAACTAACTTATAATTTTATAAAAAAATAAAGTAGCCACTACTGACTACTTTATCTTTAAATATTTATTTTCCTAGAAAGTCTTTAAACTTATCTATTATGCTTCCTGATTTTTCTTCATTATATATATCATAATACTCATCATCTTTTAATTCTTCTATCTCTTTTTCTTCTTTAACTTCCTGTGTCCCACTGTAAGCAGATTCATCAATTTTATCCATTAATACTGTATGGTTTATATCAATCTTTTTCTTAATATCTTTCTTTTTTTCATCACCTAGTGAATTACTTAATTCCTGATAAAATTCATCTTTACTCATTGCAACAGTCTTATCCATCTCGGGATCGCTTTGCGCTTTAGATTTTGGTGTAAATGATTGTGATACTATATTTCTTTTCTTAAGCATTTCATCTCTTTCTTCTTTTGAATGCACATCTTTCATATTTCCAAATAACTCCTCTTTTTCGATAAGTTTTCTTTCATTTATAATCTTTTCTAAATCTTCTATTCTTTTATAAGCCATTTCTATTGAAGATTTGACTTCATCATCATTATTTACTGTAACTTCCTGTTTTATACTTTCCTCTTCTTTTACATCTAGTCTTTTGGGAATATATTTTTTAGTATCACTATCAGATATAATTCCTATATTCATTTTTTTTCTTTCTTCTTTTGGATTAAAAATATTTACTATTTCCTCTTTATCAATACTATCATATTTTTCTTTTATCTCTGTTTCTTCAAGTTCTACTAAAATCCCATCAATTATTAAATCTAATTTATCTATTTTATGTATTAGTTCAAATTTTTCTATCTGATCTATATTCATTTTATTTAAATTGTTTTTTATATCGTTATTAACCTCTGCTTTTAGCTCCTTTAACATATATAATTTATTTATTGCATTATCGATTCCCATTATGTTGTCCTCCGTAAAATATTGAATATCTCTTATATATATAATACAATTATTTTTCCTTGTTGTCATAACATACTTATTACATAATCAAATCTTAATTTTTTTATAAATTAATACATTAATTTATAAAACTTGTACAAACTATAGATAAGATAATTACATACTACAACTGGACTATACCAGTTATATCAATATGTTAACTGGTATAGTCCAGTAGCAAAATATTAATATCTCTACTGTTTTTTAATTAACAGATTATCAATAAATAATGCAATATTATAATATATTAAAAATTTAAACGAATTTTGTAAACTGTTTCATATATTTGTGATTTTTTATTTTATTTAGACAAGCTATGTGCTAGAATCTAAACAAATATATTTAAAAGATTTAAATTTACAAGCTTGTGAATCATCAATTATACAAAGAAGGAGAGATCAATATGTGTGGAATTGTCGGATATATAGGAAAAAATAATAATGCAATAGAGGTACTTATAGAAGGTCTACAAAAATTAGAGTATAGAGGTTATGACTCAGCTGGAATAGCTATTTTAAATAAAAATAATGAGATGGAAATAACAAAAAAAGTAGGCAAGGTAGCTAATCTTAAAGCTGCTCTTTCTGAAAATGATTTTGCTAATATAGGAATTGGACATACTAGATGGGCAACTCATGGTGCACCATCAGACATTAACTCACACCCTCACTTTAATGCAGATATGAGTATCAATGTTGTTCATAATGGAATAATTGAGAACTATATAGAACTTAGAAAATTTTTAGAAGAAAAAGGATATATATTTAGAAGTGAAACTGATACAGAAGTTATTCCTCACCTTTTAGATTTAAACTATCATGGTGACATATTAAATGCAGTTTTAGAAACTATCAAAATGCTTAGAGGTTCTTATGCACTTGGAGTTTTATCTAAAAATGAACCAAACAAACTTATTGCTGTTAAAAAGGACAGCCCTTTAATCATTGGACAAGGTATTGGAGAAAACTTTATAGCTTCAGATATCCCTGCTGTATTAAAGTATACTAAAGATGTTTATATCATGGATGATAATGAACTTGCTATCCTTACACAGGATAATATTACTTTCTTAAATACAACTACTGGTGAAGAATTCTCTAAAGAAATATTCAAAGTTACTTGGAATGAAACAGCAGCCGAAATGAATGGCTATCCTCACTTTATGCTTAAAGAAATTAATGAACAGCCAAGAGCTATAAAAGATACTTTAGCAGGAAGAATTAGTGCTGACAAGAAAAACGTTATTCTTGATAAAATTTCTCTTACTAAAGAAGATTTAGAGAGAATTAATAAAATTTATATCGTTGCTTGTGGGACAGCTTATCATGCTGGTATGATTGGTAAGTATACAATAGAAAAACTTGCTAGAATACCTGTTGAAATTGATGTTGCTTCAGAGTTTAGATATAAAGACCCTATTATAGATGAGAATACTCTTATGATTGTAGTTTCTCAATCTGGTGAAACAGCAGATACTCTTGCAGCACTTAGAGAAGCTAAAAAAATGGGTGCTAGAGTCATAGGAATCACAAACGTAGTTGGTAGTGCTGTAGCTAGAGAAGCTAGTGATGTATTATTCACATATGCAGGACCTGAAATTGCAGTTGCCTCAACAAAAGCATATTCAACACAAGTTGCTGCATTCTACCTTGTAGCTATGCATCTTGCAAAACTTAATAATAAAATTAGTGATGAAAAAGCATTTGAACTTTTATCAGAATTATCAAATATATCTGAAAAAGTGGACATGGTTTTAAAATCAACAGATGAAGCAATGAAAGAAATTGCACAAACTTTAAAAGATAAAGAAGATATGTTCTATTTGGGAAGAGGTCTTGATTATGCTGTAGCACTTGAAGGTTCTCTTAAAAATAAAGAAATATCATATATCCATGCAGAAGCTTATGCATCTGGAGAGTTAAAGCACGGAACTATAGCTCTTATCACAGATGGCATGCCTGTACTTGCCCTAGTAACTCAGGATGACCTTATGGAAAAATCAATTAGTAATATAAAAGAAACTGTAACTCGTGGTGCTAGTGTTATTTCAATAGCAACTGAAAATAATAAAGGTGTTGAATCTGTTTCAGACAAGGTAGTTTATATACCAAATACACACCCTATGTTAACACCACTACTTTCAGTAATTCCACTTCAGTATTTAGCATATCATGCTGCAATTGCAAGAGATTGTGATGTGGATAAACCTAGAAACCTTGCTAAATCAGTAACAGTAGAATAAATTTACGCACTTTAAAATTATAAACACACACACTATATATAATTACACGAATAAAAATTATTTCAAAAATATTATCTAAACAAAAATCGAAATTTTAACTATATAAAAAGAGCATTTACCTTGCGAATTGGTAGATGCTCTTTTTGTATCCTCTTCCTTAGTTTTAACTAGGTTACAATTACCTTTTAGCTCTAATAACTTCTCTATATCTATATTTTTATTAATACTATAAAGGAATATATTTTCACTTCCAAAGTTACTCTCTAACTGTCCTTTTCGATAATAATATTAAGCCATTTTTCATTTTCTCTACCAATTCTTGCATCAGCAGTTACTTTATATTCTAATACTTTTATATTACTAAGCTTTTTTATGAATTCATTAAATTTATCTTCCGTAAAATCAGTAAAATATCTTTCACTTCTATACCCTTCAAACTTTCCATATTTAAAAGATGCATAAAAATGACCTTTCACTTTCATAGCGTCTACTATTTTTTTAAAGACTTCTTCAAGTCTACTATATTCAATATGTAAAAGTGATGCACAAGCCCATATTCCCTCAAATTTATTTTTATAATCTAAATCATTGAATTTCTTACAAATAATATTCTGTCCTATATAATAACTTGCTATTTTGCAAAGTTCCTCTGAACCATCTATTGCAGTTACTGTGTATCCTTTATCTATAAATATCTTAGCATCTCTCCCTGCACCACAACCTAAATCTAAAATACTATCACCTATTTTTAAATATTTTAATAATATATTTTGATTTTCTTCAAATTTAACATTCACGGTATCATTTTTAAATAAATCTGCATTTTTATTATAATAATTCAAAGTTTTCCCTATACTATCCATTTATAAAATCTCCTATCTATTATTCTCAAACTATTTGTATATTTCCAAACCTTTTAATTATATTATATCTTACTATTTTGCATAGCAGGATTTAAACTGTGAATTAAATCAATTGAAGAGGTCATACTTCAACTTACAGTATGACCTCTTTTTTATTTTCCTATTAACAAATCTTTCTCTAAAATGTGATGTATAAGCCAATCACCTAAAACTCTTAAAATTTTTTCTATATATTCATCTTGATTTTTATCTACCTTTGATAAATCTAAATCCTCAAGCATTCCTATAAACTTTTCATGCTCTATCTTTTGAGTAAACATTTTCTTGTGCCCTATTTCTTTCATGTACTTTTCTTCTGCTGCAAAATGAGACTTTGTATATTCTTTAAGCTCATCAATTATCTCTGTTATTTTATCAAACTTATCGATTACGAATTTATCTTTTAATAAATAGTATGCCCTATTCGCTATACTGAATATTACTGTATGTTGCTCATCTATAAAGTCTATGCCTATTTTATAACTTTCTTTCATTTCAAACATTATTTTCACCTCTTATAAATACTTTGCTTTAATTATCGAATATGAAATTAACTTCTTTATATAATTCTTACAACTCAGTGACATGGGTTTATTTCTTATATTTAAGAATAGTAAAATCAATCAATCACCTACTGGAAATTAAATTTTCAATTAAAGATATACTAGAATATAACCACTTTGGCGAAGAACTAGGTATTGAAATAAAATTTGAAGATAGAACTAAAGATATTTTAATGCTTTCTAAATCAACTGAAAACTTTTAAAAAGCAAATGCACTATTAAAACTCATGTTTTTTAGACAAGGCTATGAGATTCTACTAAATTTAATAAACGATAGATTGTATAATCAAGTGCAACACGAAAAAAAAGTCCATATTTAATCTCAATAGTGTATGATAAAGTTGCGAA
>NZ_CAMQZG010000070.1 GCF_947039605.1 uncultured Clostridium sp. | reverse complement strand
CTTGTACAGGAACAAATCCAAGAAGTGTTTCAGTTGAAGAAATGAAGAAATTATTCATAGCAGTTTATAATGGTGAAGATGTAAACTTCTAATAATAAGTTATATAAAAGAATCCTATCACAAACTTGTGATAGGATTCTTTTTGTTTATTAGAAAATCAAAGGTTTCGTTTTGATAGTTTTTAGTGTGGTATTGCTATTACTAATTTTAGTGAAGAATTATATAATTAAGATAGTTGCAACGGATTTTATATTGAGTAAGAAAGCAATATAAGGAGGATATTATGGATGAAGTAAAAAAAATTGAGTTTAGGAATGAAGAAACGAATAAAGGTTTTGAGATTATATCTTTAAAGGAGTTTTTTGATATTGCTAACCAAACTTCAATAGCAAAGCATTCTCGTACTGATTTTTATAATTTAATTTTTATTACAAGTGGTGAATATACTCATGAAATTGATTTTTTAGAATATAAGGTTCAAATGGGTGAAGCATTAGTTGTTTCAAGAAATAGAATCCATAAATATAGTGAGTTTGATAATGTTGATGGTTATTTAGTTATGTTTACTGAGGGATTTTTATGTGAGTTTTTGAGTAATGAAAATTCTGATTTTAAGGATTTATTTAAGCAAAGTTATATGAATCCACATATTAAATTTGAGGAATTGCATAAGTATAGTTCAATGTTAGAAAGACTATTTAAGACAGTAAGTGAAATGTATTTAAATTTTGATGAGGTTATGGGTTATGTGGTAATTGCAGGTATACTTAAGAGTTTAGGGACAATTATGTTTAGAAGTATCTTTAAGGAAAATAAATCTAAACATGAGAAGATGAATGAGATATTTATGCAGTTTGTAGAGCTTGTAGAGAAGCATTTTAGTGATGAAAAAACGGTAGAGGGCTATGCTGATATGATGCATGTGTCTAAGAAAACTGTTAATTTAATGACAAGACGTGCTATTGATATATCTGCAAAGCAGTATATAATTCAACAGCTTATTTTAAAGATGAAGCTAAAGTTATGTTTTGAGCAAAAGAGTGTTAGTGAGATTGCAAATGAATTAGGGTTTAATGAGGCTGCTAATTTAACTAGGTTTTTTAAGAAGTATACAAGTATTAGCCCAACTAAGTTTAGAAGTATGAATGATGAAATAAATAATAAATGGATTAGGAGTGATAGTATGGATACAAATAAAGTAAGAGAAGAAATTGAAACAAAGGTTTATCATATAACAGCAGATATGAAAGTACCATTACATGACCATTTAGCGCAAGATGAGATATTTTATTGTATAAAAGGTTCTGGTTTTGGAGTTTTGGGTGATGAGGAAGTTAAACTTGAAGTTGGGGATGTAATAGTTGCTCATGCTGGAATTAAGCACTCAATTAAAACTGATGGAGATTTATATGTTACAGCTGTTTTGGTACCTTCAAATAGAATGGTTTGTAAGTGCAAGCAAGTAACTTATAGTGATATTAGAAAGGCTATGACAAATGGAGCTAGAACAGTTGAAGATATTCAGAAAATGACTGGGGCGGGAACTGGCTGTGGAAAGTGTAAATATCTTATACAGAATATAATAGAGATAAAAAAATAGTAATAAAATAAACTAATTAGATATAAAGGTTCTTTCTCATTTTTGGGGTAAGGGTCTTTTTTTTTATTGCCCCCTTTTTTATTCATAATTAAGGGTGTATAATCATGGTAAATAAAGGCAAGGTAAATAGATTTTTGAAGGGGAAGTTGATATTGTGAAAACTGTAAATAAGAGATACCCAAAGTATTTTAGAGAGTTTAAATGTATTGGAGGAGAGTGCACGGATAGTTGTTGTATTGAGTGGGATATAGATATAGATAAAACTACTTTTAGACGATATTATAAAGTTAAAGATGCTGATATGAAGAAAATGTTCCAAAAAAATGTACATAATAATGAGTATTGTAGTTGTGATGATATAGATTATGGAAAAGTTAAATTAACAGAAAAGAAAAGATGTCCATTTTTAGATGATAAAAATTATTGTGTTATTCAGTCTAATCTTGGTGAGGAGTATCTTTCAAATGTTTGTACATCATTCCCAAGAATAACGAATAAGGTTGATGGAGTATATGAATTATCTTTAGATGTGTCTTGTCCTGAAGCTGCAAGAATTCTGCTACTAAGGGAAGAAGGAATTGAGTTTGAGGAGAGGAAGGAATCTTTAGGAAAACATATTATATCAGTAGAATTAAATACTAAAAATAAGGAAAGCTTGCTACCTGTAGAGCATTTTAATGCGATGAGAGAGTTAAGTATTCAAATAGTTCAAAATAGAAATTACTCTATAGATGAAAGACTTTATATTCTAGGTGAATTTATAAATGAAGTAGAAAATGAAGCACAAAATAATTATGATAATTTAGATAGTTTTATAAAAAATTATGATATAGAATTTGATAAAGAAAGCCATAGTAAAAATACTATGAATTATATTATCCAAATAGATTTCTTTAATAATATATTAGGTTTGATTGATATTGAAAAGGAATTTGATAGTGATAAGTTTAAGGAATTAACTAAAATAGTTAGAAAGTCATTTAATTTAGAAAATTTTGCACAAGTTGTTAGTGAAAAAGATTTTTACATAGATAAATTTGAAAAATATAATAAAGAAGTTATAGAGAAAAACAGTTATATATTTGAGAATTATTTAGTTAACTTTATATATTCAAATATGTTTCCTTTCTCAGAAGTACAAAGTATTTTTGATGGATATATTATGCTGCTTCTACGATATGAGTTTATTAAGTTTTATCTTATGGGAATAGACATAAATGATAAAAAACAGAGTGTTATGGAAATTGTTGAGTTTATTCAGCTGTTTTCAAAGGTTGTAGGACATCATAGTAGCTATACTCAAAAGATTTTAAAACATATAAAAAAGAATGAGTTAAATAATATAAACTTTATGGAAAATATATTATTAGTTATAGAATAAGTAAATGAAGTTTAAAATAGCCTTAGGTAATTTATATCAATACCTAAGGCTATTTTAATAGAATTGTATTAAATGTTAGATGAGTTTAATTATTTTGAAATTATATTTTTATTGATTTGCAAACGTTTTCTGTTATAATTAAAATTGAAAAAAAGTTTATGAGTACATGAATATTATTATTGATAGAAAGACATCTAATTTATTTAGAGGTCTTTCTGTTTTTTTGCATATTAAATTTGATAATGTAGCATTGAAATCATCTTTTGCTCTGTATCCAAGAGGAATTACTGATAAGATGTTGAGTAATCAAGTGAAAATTAAAAAAAATTTTTTCTGTGAAGCACTCAAATGACTTAAAGGTATCCTAAAAGATACTATAGCACTTGTAAGTGCCTACTTTTCTTCTCTTTGGGCTGGGCATATAATAAAGATATAGAAAACAACCGATACGGAGGAAATGAAATATGAAAATAGGAATAATATCAGCAAATGGAAAAGTAGGAAGATTAGTAGTCGATGAGGCTATAAAAAGAAATTTTGACGTTACAGCAATCGTGAGAGGTGAAAATAAAACAGCAGCTCAAAAGGAAATAGTTAAAGGAATATTTGATCTAACTTTAGAAGATTTAAAAGAATTTGATGTAGTTGTGGATGCTTTTGGAGTATGGGCAGCAGAGGATTTAGAGCAGCATGTTACATCATTAAATCATGTTAGTGATATACTATCAGGAACTAATATAAGATTATTAGTTGTTGGGGGAGCTGGAACTTTATATGTAGATGAAGCTCAAAGTATAAAGGTTGTAGATACACCTGATTGTCCAGAGATGTTTAAACCATTAGTAAATGCAATGGGTAAAGGATTAGAAAACTTACGTAAAAGAAATGATGTTAAGTGGACATATATTAGCCCAGCTTGTGCTTTTAGGGTAGATAGAGAAGCAACAGGAGAATATTTAATTGGTGGAGAAAGTGTAATACTTAATTCGAATGGTGAGAGTATTATTGGATATGCTGATTATGTTCTTGCATTAGTAGATGAGGCTGAAAAAGGTCAAAACATTCAAAAAAGAATTTCAGTAGTTGAGAAATAAGATAAAAATGATTTGATTTAAGACATTCTAAATAAGAGTTTTTAAATTTAAATATTTGAATGAAGCCTTTTGAGATATAAACAATATTTCAAAAGGTTTTAATTTTTAAGGTAATGAGATAGCAGAGAGAGGATATAATATGAAAAATTATAATATGAATATAGATAATATAGCAAAAAAAATTAGAGAGGCAGATGCGGTTGTAATTGGTATAGGAGCTGGAATGTCAGCTTCGGGTGGTATTAATTATGGTAGTGAAAAAACTATAAAAGAATTATTTCCTGAATACTATGATTTAGGATATAGATCAATCATGGAAATTCAAAGAAATTTTTGGAGATTAAATGATGAAAATGCACTTTCTTATTGGGGGTATTGGAGCAAGCATATTGATAAGATTAGATATCAAGTTGGTATATTGAGTCCTTATAAAAAGTTATTTGATTTGATGAAAGGTAAAAATTATTTTGTATGTACAACTAATGCTGATGGGCAAGTTCAGAAGGTATTTTTAGATGATAGCAAAATCTTTGCACCACAGGGGAATTATGATGTTTTTCAATGTATAAATCCTTGTACAAAGACTGATGTTTATCCTAACAAAGAGATGATAGATAATATGCTTGGGAGTATAAATTTGGATAAGGAAATTGATGAGAAATTTATACCAAGATGTCCTAAGTGTGGTGATTATTTAATACCTAATTTAAGATGTGATGATAGATTTGTTGAAGAGCCACATATGAAAAATTTAGAATTATTTAATGGTTTTTTACAGGGAAATATAGATAAAAATATTGTATTTCTAGAACTTGGAGTAGGTTTTAATACACCAACTATAATTAGATTTCCTTTCGAGGGATTAACAGATGAGGGAAGCAATGCAACTCTTGTGAGAATAAATAAAGGTATGGCAATTGCACCTGAGGAGATAGAGAGTAAGAGCATATGTATGGATGAGGATATAGATAAAGTATTAGCAGATATTTTAGATAAAATGTAGTGGTAAGAGGTGAGTTTATGGTAAGGGAAGAAAAATTAGATTATCTTATTAAGTTTTTGATAAGTGAAGAGGAAAAGTATAGTAGTATAAAAATTCCAGAGGTTAGAATTAAAAAAGTGTTACTTTTACGTTCTTTAATGAATGTGAGAGCAGCAAAAGAAATAAGTGAGGAATTTATAAGAATTCAAAATGAATTTTTGTGTGAAGAGCTTAAGATTAAGGGAAAAGTGATTTTAGATGATATAAAAACAGTGGGAGAAGAGTATCCTAAAACTAAATTAGATTTTGCAGATAAGGTATCTTTGTGGCAAGGGGATATTACAAGATTAGAAGTTGATGCTATAGTTAATGCAGCTAATAATAGCCTGTTGGGATGTTTTATACCAATGCACAAATGTATAGATAATATCATTCATTTTAGTTCTGGGATTCAACTTAGAGATGAATGCAATGAGCTTATGAGAAAACAGGATGGAAGAGAGGAAACTGGGAGTGCTAAAATTACAAAGGGTTACAATTTACCAGCTAAAAATATTATTCATACTGTAGGTCCAATAGTATATGGAGATTTAAATCTTGAAAATGAAGAAGATTTAAGAAAAAGTTATAAGGCTTGTTTAGATATAGCATTAAAAAATAAAGTGAGGTCAATAGCTTTTTGTTGTATTTCAACGGGAGAGTTTTCATTTCCTAATAGAAGAGCGGCTGAAATAGCAGTTGAAACTGTTGGAGATTTTATGAAAGAAAATAATTCTAAGTTTGATAGAATTATTTTTAATGTTTTTAAGGACAAAGATAAACAAATTTATAAAGAACTATTACAGTATCATTTATAATATATATAAATCAATACTATTTAACTAATAATTAGATAAATAGTAAAAAAATGGTTGACATAATAGCATTAGTATTTTAAACTTAATTTATAAAATGAATAGGCAAAGCAAGAGAAATCTTGTGACGCAAAGCTATAGGGGTTAAGGCAGTTATGCTATACCAGCCAGTTGCTAAAAGTCTAATGACTTTTACTGAGAGTGTAAGGATTTCCTTATGTTTTTATTCGGGTAACCTATTCTTATGAATAGGTTTTTTGCGTTCTATCTATTTTATAAATTTATTTATAATATAGGAGGAAAAGAAAATGAAAAAAACTATCAAAAGACTTATAGCTATGAGCTTATGTTCGGTGGCTATGGTCGGGACTACTACTTTTATTCCAGCACAAACTGCACAGGCAGCACAGGTAACTAGTGTTCAAAATCAGGGAGTTGTGGAGGATTTAAATTCATCATTAAAATCTGTAGATTATTCACAGATGATAAGAGGTGAAGGTTCAATAAACTTAAAAGTAGATTTACCTAGAGGGGTAAAACTTACAACAACAGACCCTTATAAGTTTAGTGATGCTATAAAGCAAAACTATGATATTTCTATATCAGAGGGTGTACATTATAGCAAAGAATATTTTACTATCAATGTTAACTGGGCAAATTCAGGAATTGAATATGTTGGTGAGTGGGTAATGAATATTGATGGAAGTGTATTTACTGATGGGAAAGATAGAAAATTAGCTATCGAAGTAAATAATGATTTATATGTTGGGACACCTACAATCACTACAAATATGACAAATGGTGTTACAGTTCAGCAGTTAAATCAAGGGTTTGACCTTGTAATGGATATTGATAATGCAAAGTTTAATACTGCTTGTTTTGGTGGATTTATTAGAGTAAGTATGATGAACACAAGTGGACTTGGTATATACCCTGTTGTTTATTGCAATGCTCTTAAACCTAATCAAGTAAAGATGAGAGTTCAGGCTATGAATGGCGTTGAATCTTGGAGACCAGAATTTGAGTTTAAGATACAAGGTGATGCTACAGATTCAGCAGTGCCAATAACTGTTAAGATTCCAATAATCAGATAATAAAATTAAATTTGAAATATAGCCCCTTAAGATATGTTTGTATCTTGAGGGGCTTTTTATTTTAAAGATATGTATAGATTTATATGTTAATACACATACTAAAATCAAAATAAATAAAGCCTTCGATTTTATAAGTGCGGAAACACTTGTAAATTCGCTAGATATAGAAACTATCTAAGGAACCCTAAAATCAAAGACTCTTTTTGTAGTATGTTCAATCTTTTGAATTTTATACATTAAGGCTTATTGATTTTTAATATTTTGATTATTTGTGTAGAGATTTTTGAAGTATATTCCCCTTTTAGATATGTTTTATATCTAGAAGGGATTTTTTTGTTTTAATTTTAAAAAATAGGAGTTGATGCATATATAAGTATTGAAAGTGAGTGATAGCAATAAGTAAATGAGGTTCTTGTCGGAACGGTAAGAACCTTGAACAGTCAGGTAAGGACCTTAAATATATAAATATAAAGGAGAATTTTAATGAATGATTTAATAGTAAAACAATTTAAAAATGATATTTTTTATAATTTTGTTTGGAATAATAAACCTTGTTGGATTGCTGTGGAGGTTGCAGACCTTTTTGGTTATGCTCAAAAATCAAGACCGATTTCGAATTGTATAAGAAGAGAGGTCATGCCGGCTCTTAGAGAAAAAGGGTATTATGTTTCTAATGAAGAGAAGATGCAGGTTAATTATAAGAAAGAAACTTCTAAGGATATGCTAAGAAAAACTACTACTAATAATACAGGAGATAAACTTGATAAATTAAAAGCTGCTTATGATAGTGCTATGATGTTTAAAGAACTTTTAGATGATATGACTCTTGATTCTACATATAAGTTTTTACTTATAAAACAAATTTATCTTGATGCTGGTATTAACTTGCCTAAGTATATAGAGGAAGAGAAAATTTAAGTTTTTATAGTGAGTTTTTTTGACTTTTAATATGCTCATTTTAAAATAAACCTTATCATTTGAGGTCGAATGATAAGGTTTATTTGCTTTTGAATATATTCATTTACCATTTAACCTTATCATTTAGGCTTAAATGACTATATTTATGATAAAATGATAATAATGAATATGAGCAATAAATTAGGGAGGATATATTATGATTTCTTTTGAAAATAATAAGTTGAATAACTTAGCTTTACCAATGAATATAGTAAGAATGTTAACTACTATAAATGAATATAAAGGAAAGCAAACTTTATATAAAAAGCAATCACCTCAAATATTAAGTGCACTCGAAAAGATTGCTACAGTACAAAGCGTAGAATCTTCTAATAGAATAGAAGGGATTTATACATCTAATAAAAGATTACATGAAATAATGGATAATAAAATAGAGCCAAGAGATAGAAGTGAAAGTGAAATTGCAGGTTATAGAGATGTGTTAAACACTATTCATAGTGATTTTGATGGGATACCTATAAGTTCATCTGTGTTATTACAATTACATAGAGATTTATATAAATTTTCTACAGGAAATGCAGGTAGTTATAAAAATGTTGATAATGTAATTAAAGAGATATTACCTGATGGAACTAGCTATATTAGATTTAAGCCTATAGATGCTTTTAGTACTCCGAGTTATATGGAAAAACTATGCGAAGAGTATAAAAAACAAAATGCAAAAGGTGAGGTTGAGCCATTAGTTTTAATATCATCATTTATATTAGATTTTCTGTGCATACATCCTTTTAATGATGGGAATGGAAGAATGTCTAGACTTCTAACTCTTTTACTTTTATATCAAAATGGTTTTGATGTTGGAAGGTTTATTAGTTTAGAAAAAATTATTGAAGAGAGTAAAGAAACTTATTATGAAGCATTAAATAAATCATCAATGTTATGGCATGATGGAAAAAATAATTTATATATTTGGCTTGAGTATTTTCTTGGGATTATTATAAGAGCATATAAAGAACTAGAAGATAGAGTTGGTTGTATTGAAAATATTAAGGGTGGAAAAAGTGAAAGGGTAGAAAAGGCTATAGAAGGAAAGCTTGGGCATTTTACTAAAGGTGAGATAAGAACTATATGTCCTGATATAGGAGATGCTACAATAAACAGAGTTTTTGTGAAGTTTAAAGAAGAGGGGAAAATAGAAGCTATAGGAAAAGGTAGAAACACTAAGTGGAAAAAATTAAAGTAAAATATAATTTTAAAAATAATAAATTAATTTAATATAGCACATAACTAAGAATGGAGAAGTGGAGTCTGATAGACTAAATTTTCTTCGTTTTTTTATTATATTGCCAGATACTATTTTATATAAATAGGAGGAATAAATGATGAAAAGTGCACTTACTGAATCAAAACTTAGAAAAGTAATGGATTGGAGTTATGAAAAGGCTATAAATGGACTTCCAGGGATGGACAGTGCAGATGAACTTGCGCAGAATTATCTGAGTAAGACAAAATCTACGGATGAGGCTATTGATAAATTTATTAAGTGGCAACAGGCAAAGTGTGCTACTAGTGGCTTTTTAACTGGGCTTGGAGGGATTATAACACTTCCTATTGCAGTACCTACAAATATTACTTCTGTTTTATATATACAAATAAGAATGATTTCAACTATTGCGAGTATGAGAGGATATGATTTGAAGGATGACCAAGTAAGAACTATGGTTTTCCTAGCTTTAACTGGGCAAGGTGCAGCAGAAATTTTAAAGAAAAGTGGTGTTAAAATAGGTCATGGAATGACATCTGCTTTGATTAGAAAAATACCGGCAGAGGTTATTAAAGGTATTAATCAAAAGGTTGGTTTTAGACTTTTAACTAAGTTTGGAGAAAAAGGTGTAGTTAATTTAAGTAAGGCGATACCTTTGGTTGGTGGTGTTATTGGTGGAACTGTGGATGGACTTGGTACTAGAATTATAGGTAAGACTGCTAAAAAACTTTTTACATAAAGATAAAATACCCTTAGATATTATGTAAATATCTAAGGGTATTTCTTATATATTTAATCTAAATATATATTTAGATTTTAAATCTAGTTCTTAGTTAGCTAAAGTTATTATTGTTTCTTCTGAAAGTGAAGAATCACAACGAACTTCGATTTCTCTATTTTTCTTAACTATAAATCCAGGAACTGTTGGGATGCTATATTTTTCTCTAAATGAGCTAATACCTTTATCTGAGAAGTTTTCGCTATTTACAAAGTAAACTGTTGAGTTAATATCTTTTACAACTTTGTTTAATGTTTTAGCAAATTTACGGCAGTAAGGACAAGATCCTCTACCAATGAAAACTACTGCTGATTCCTCGTTAGTTAATAATATATCTGCCTTTTCTGAAAGGACCTCTGTAAGTAATTCTATATCTTTTTCAAATGTGTTAGTTCCAAACATAATTGATTCCTCCTTAGTGTTTTTCTTACCATTATACTCTGATTAAATAAGTATATCAATTAGTTATATATTCTATTAAATGTTTTTTATTTTATTAAATGGCATAATCACTTGGTTTAAGAGAGAAATATAGGGAAGTATTAAAACTTAACAAATAATTATTATTAATTACATTGACATTGTTAACAGATGTGATATAATGATATTAACAAACAATTGATATTGAATATCAATTAAGAGAAGAGAAATAAACAAGAGAAGAAAATACGTGGAGGTATTATTATGAAATTACAAAATGAATTAAATGTATATTTATCAAATCAGAGTGTCATGAACATGAAGTTACACAACCTGCATTGGTTTGTAACAGGAGAAGGATTCTTTGCAGCACATGCTAAGTTAGAAGAATTATATAATATAGCAGCTGAACAAGTTGATTTTGTAGCAGAGTTACTTTTATCAAGTGAAATGAAACCAGTGGCTTCACTAAAAGAACAATTAAGTCTTGCTTCAATTAAAGAGTTACCAGATTCTAAAATATCTACAAGTGAAGCTATGAAAATAGTTCTAGCTGATTACAAAATATTAAAAGATGATTGTGAAAAAATATCAGCACTAGCTGAAGCTGAAAAGAAACAATCAATTGTAGATTTTATGAATAGTAATATCAGTAATTATGAGAAAAACATATGGATGTTAAAATCATTCTTAGCATAATAAATAGAAACTAAATTTAAGAGTAAGAGTCTACTAAAGATTTTTAGTAGGCTCTTATTTTATAAAATTAGATAAAGAGTATTTAATACACAGGCCCTTCTTAAAAGATTGAAGACTTTAAGTGATATATTTTTATAGATATATGAATGTTAGATTACAGTAGAGTATATAGGTTAGAGAATCTAATATTCATATGTGTTATAAGAGAAAAAGCATGAGTACGGAAGTCGTTTTAAAAGAAAGATTTTTTTGCAGACGAGATGCAATTTAAAGCAATAATAGTATTATTGAAAATTTCTTTTGGAAAATTACATTTTAATGTATATATAAATAAAGAAGGGACGTGAAGTTATGAATAATAATTCAAGTGTCCTTATGAAAAAGGATAAGAAAAAATTTAATTTTAAAAAATTATCACTGTTATTTGCAACATTTGGTCCAGGAATGATAGTTATGTTAGCAGATACAGATGCAGGGTCAATAGTAACTGCAGCTCAGTCAGGAGCTCAGTGGGGATATAGATTACTTTTACTACAAATCATATTAATTCCAATACTTTATTTTGTTCAAGAACTTACAAATAGACTTGGAGTTGTTACAGGTAAAGGCCATGGAGAACTTATTAGAGATATATTCGGTAAACATTGGGAAGTGTTTTCTGTTATAACATTGTTTGTAGCAGTAGTAGGAGCCTTAGTTACAGAATTTACAGGTATTTTAGGCGTCGGAATTTTATTTGGCGTATCAAAGTGGGTTTCAGTACCTCTTGCAGCTGTAGGACTAATTCTTATAACAATCTTAGGAAAGTATAAAAGAATTGAAAAGATTGCTATTTTCGTAGGGTTATTTGAATTAGTCTTTATAGTAATTGCAATAATGTCACATCCATCACCTTCAGAAATTTTAGCAGGTATGGGACAACAAGAATTTGCAAAAGCATCTTATTGGCTTATAATATCAGCTAACGTTGGTGCAGTTATAATGCCTTGGATGATATTCTATCAACAAAGTGCAGTAGTTGATAAAAAAGTCGACGAGAGTTATATAAAAACTTCTAGAATAGATACACTTATAGGTTCTGTTATAACACAAGTTATAATGGCAGCGGTTCTTATAGCAGTTGCAGCTACAATTGGAAAAACTAATCCTAATGCACCTTTAAATAGTGTTCAGGAAATAGTTCATGCAATTACACCTTTTGTTGGTGAGAATGCTGGTAAAATTTTATTTGGAGTAGGTATGATAGGGGCTGCACTTATAGCAGCAATAGTTGTTTCACTTGCTATATCATGGTCACTTGGAGAAATGTTAAATGTTCCATCAAGTCTTGATAATACATGGAAAGAAGCACCTGTATTCTATAGTATTTATATTGCTGTAATAGTTTTATCAGCAGCGGTAGTTCTATCAGGATTGCCACTTATAAACTTAACACTTGCAGTTGAAATTCTTAATTCACTGTTACTTCCTATAGTATTAGGATTCTTAATTGCACTTGGATTTAAAGCACTTCCAGAAAAGCATGCACTTAAGAAGTGGGAAAAAATTGTCTTAATTACAATATACGTTGCAACATGTACTCTTGGAGTAATTACAGCAGCTAGTATATTTGTATAAAGTTTATAGTAGTTAAAATAGTTTAATCTATTTTAACTACTATTTTTTTTGAATTAAATTTGCTAGAAAAAAATATAAGATAATAATTATGCTAAAATAATATTAACTATAATTTATAGAATATTAAGCTTACAGGAGTGATAAAATGAGTGCATTAGAAAAAAAATTACAACAAGAAGTTATTAAAAACTGTGAAATAGCAGAAAAAGAGTGTGGATGCAAAATGACTAGATTCCTACAAACAGTAGAAAAATTTGGAATAGTTAGAACAGCACAAGAGATTTTTAGAAAAGGTAGAACATCTGATTGTTTTGAAAGATTAATAGAAGAGAAGCGTTTAGAACTTACAATGGAAGCAATTCTTGTTAAGCCAGAATATGCATCATTATTTACTGATGAAGAAGTAAATGGTTGTTATGATTTACTTTGCGAGAATGGATACTATTAATATAATTTAGAAGAATAAGTATAAATAGTGAGAGCGAGGCTTTTAGAATTTTCTTGTTTAGTGAACAAGATGATAAAAGTAGAGGGCTAATAAAAAACTTAAAAAAACTTTTGAAGTTACAAGCTAGTGATAGCAACAAGAGGCACTTTTTGGTAAGTATAATACCGAAAAGTGCCTTCTTCTTATTGCTT
>NZ_CAMQZG010000069.1 GCF_947039605.1 uncultured Clostridium sp. | reverse complement strand
TCTTGGCTTTATTTATATATTCTTTAAATACATATAACAACGAGTGGGTAATGAATTACCTAGGAGAGGTTGTCTATAAACCTATCCTAAAGTAATTTCCTAGGTTGAGTGTTAATAACAATAGTGTTATCTGTGCTTTCAGCCTTGGTATATTCTATTTTATGAACTAATCTTTTTATAATAATATTTTTGTATAACACATCATCGGTATTATATAATGAAATTAAAAGTGATTTAAATTCTTCAATATTTTGATCATCAGAGGTTAGTTCTTTTTCATTTTGAATAATTTCTTTAATTTTAATTGTTTCTTCAATTATAGTTTCAGTTCTAGTTTGAATATTACTAGACCTATCTAAGAAAGTAGTATCATCATAAATTCCACGTTCTAATAAATCAAATAGTTTTAATTTTTGTTCTGTAAGAGCAGTAACTTCTGAACTTAAAGTTTTTAGCTGCTTTTGATAAATTTCAACTTTAGGATTTATAATATTTTTTTCATTATTAGCAAGTGAAAGCATATAAGAAGTAATATAGTTATTTAAAGATTCAAGTATAAGTTTTTCTACTATATCATATCTAGAACTTTTATTCCCACATTTATAAGTACACATAACTCTTTGTATACCTCTTAGTTTTCTAGCTACTAATGACTTACCACAGATACCACATTTTAAAACACCAGCAAAAGGATTTACAGGTTTGTTAGTAAGCTGGTAAGGAATATGATATTTATTTTCTAAAATAGTATTGGCATCTTCAAATATTATGTTATCAATTATAGGCTTATGTTTACCATCAGCTATAATCCACTCTGATTTATCTCTAGTTCTAGTATCTTTAACTTTGTTAGGATCTAAAGACTTTCTAATATCTTTTTTCTTCCAAGTAATCTTACCTATATAAACAGGATTTCTTAATATTGTTAAAATAGAGCTTGAAGAAAATTTATTACCAAGCTTAGTTTTATATCCTAAAGAATTTAAATGTGTTGCAATATTTTGGGCACCACTATTATTTGTATAAAGAGAAAATATAAGTTTTATTATCTCAGCTTCTTCTTCATTAACTTTTAAAGTTCTAAATTTATTGATGTGATGTATATCATATCCTATTGGTGGGTTAGTAGCGATATAATTACCATCCTCAACACTTCTAACTCTACCACCTTGCATTCGCTTATTAATCATCTTAAGTTCTTTACGACTCATAAATGCTTCAAATTCAGTATACTCTTCATCAAAATCATTATTTAAATCATAAGTTTTTTGTGGTGTTATTATTTTAGTATTACTTTGCTTAAAAGCTTTTAATATCATTCCTTGATCCTGCATATCACCACGACCAAGTCTTTGAATATCCATAACTAAAACACCAGTATATTTCTTCTCTTCAACTTCTTGAAGGAGTTCTAGCATTTTAGGTCTGAAAAGCAAGTTTTCACCAGATACTATTTCTTCTTTAATTTCAGTTATGTTTAAATTATTGATTTTTGAAAATTTTAAAAGAGCTTTACGATGTTTGGATAAAGTTTCACCTTGTCCAAGTGATTTCTCAAGTTCTTCATCAGCTCTTGATTTTCTTAAGTAAATACAAATACTGCTCATAGATAACCTCCTAAAGGATATGTTAAGTATAATTATATAAGATATAGACTATATATTCAATTTGCCATAAAAGAGTATTGAAAAACATTTAATTATTAATATAAAAGTTAACTTCAACAATAGAGAGTAAGAATAAATTAAGTAGTTAATTATCCTAAAAAATGTTATAATTATCCCTATAGAGAAAGAAAGTAGGTGGATAATATGGGATATAAAGCACTAGATGTTGCTAGATATATAATTAATTATTCAGATGAGAAAAGTATAACAATAACAAATTTAAAGTTACAAAAACTTTTATATTATATTCAAGCAGCTTTTTTAGTAGACAAAAAAGAGAGTACTTGTTTTGATGAAGATATTATTAATTGGGAGTATGGACCTGTAGTTGCAGAAGTTTATAATGAATTTAGAGCTTATGGTAGAGATATATTACCTAAACAAGAAACGTATACAACAATATACTTTGATGAAATTAGTCATAACATAAAAATGGATGAAAAAGTTTTTGATAATAGTATAATCGTAGCTTATGATAAAGATATTATAGAAAGAATTATACATAAATATGCTTCTTTATCAGCTTTTGAATTAGTTCAAAAAACTCATAAAGAGCTTCCTTGGAAAGAAAGTATAAGAAATAGTATTATTCAAAATAAAAAAATAAAAGAGTATTTCATAGAAAATAAAGAAAATATATCTTAGGAGAAATCATTTAATGTCAGTAACAATAGAACGAAGTAAAGTTAAAGATCTACCAATAAAACAAATATTAATTAAGTTGAAAAAATTTGATAATGATATAGAGGAAGTAGTGAAAGATTTAATTACTTTTTATTATAAAAATGGAAGACACAGATATTCATTAATATCACAGTTTTTAATTGAAAATGCATATAATCAAGATGTATTAGAAGGGCTTTTAATTAGAATAGATATGATTGAAGATTTTTTAAATTCAAATACAAATTATATCAATGAGTGTGTTAAAGAATTTAAATATGATAATACTAAGATAAATTTAGGCGAATTTGAAAAATCATTTAGAAAATTAAAAGATCATATAGAATTAGAAGATTACAGAAATAAAGCACTTAAAAGTGAGCAAGAATCTTTTGTAAGAAGACAAACACAAGAATTACAAGGTGCTATAAATGCTAGTGCACAAAATTTTATCAATAAAACAGAAGTGTTAGAAAATAAATTAAATACAGGATTTATATCAATATTGGGTATTTTTGCAGCAATTATAATAGCATTTTTTGGAGGTATATATGCAACAGTAAATATATTTTCATTAATAGCTAATCCTAAAATTTCATCTTGGAAAATAATATTTTTTGGATGTTTAGCAGGGATAATAGTATTTAATATTATATTTATGTTTTTATATTTTTTATCAAAGTTTGTAGATAAAAATTTAGCTTGTAGAAAAAATAGATTGAGTGAAAGCGATCTTAAATGGTATAAAATATTATTTTGTGATTATCCAATAGTAACATGGTTTAATATTGTAATGCTATTAATTATAATTACTTCAGGTATAATTTTTAGATTTCATATATAAAGATAGACTAGAGTTAAAAACTTTAGTCTATTTTTATATTTTAAGATATTTTTAAAACATTAAGTGGAGAAAATTTAATTATGAAATTATTGTATCTAGTAGATAAACCATATTTACAGTAATAGTGTTTCATAGATTCCTGTAAAAAGTCTACTGTAACATTTAAAAATTCAGCAAGTTCAAACTTATCAGTTACACCATATTTATGAGCATTAATGATACTTGTTAAAGGTATCATCTTTTCATAGCTCCAACTCCTTGCAAGGTTCTCTTGCTTCCTATTAGTTAAATTAGATTGGTCTAATATATCACCAACTGTTAATAAGCAATGCCCTAATTCTTCAGCTAGAACACAGCCTTTTTTGATTGTACTAAGGTTAGTATTAATTGCAATACGATTACCAAAGCAAAGTCCTTCTTTAGTCTTTAAGTCTAATTCTCTAATGATAACATTCATATTATCACTTTCAAATAATAGTGTATTATAATCCAAAGCTGTCACTCCTTAAATTACTTCCATAGATTATCATTTTTCATTAAATCTATGTCGTGTTGATATTCTTCTTTTGTAAAATTACCTTCTTTTTCATGAGCAGCTATTGGAATAAGCTCAGCAGCAAATTCTGTATTATTATATTTTGAAATTTGAGATAAATCATCAATGTATTTAATTGCTTGTGATTTACCTAAAGCATTTAATTTATTTAATTTAGTTAATAATTGCTCATTTAAAATATTTTCAGTTTTTTGTGAATTATCATTAGTTAATAATTCGCTTAATTTTATATCTAGTGCATTTGAAATATTTTTTAATGTATCTAAACTTGCATTGTATCTATCATTTTCAATATCAGCTAAATAAGAACGTGAGATATTTGCTTTTTTAGCTAATTCAACTTGTGTAAATTTCAAATCTTTTCTAAGTTTTTTAATTTTACTTCCTAAGTTCATATTACTACCTCCTGTCGGCAATACCGACTATCTATAAATATTATAACAATAAAATAGTCGGAATTACAAATAGTTATTGACGGTAATACAAGTAAAACTATCAAAAAAAGAGGAAGTTAAAGGAATATTAATCTAATCTTAATAAAACGTCTAAAAATAGAACTAAGTTTAATTTACAAATTGACGGAAATACAATACAATTAGAAATATCAGGAGGACATGAATTATATGGAATTAAAAAATAGTATAGGAAAAGTAATAAAAAGTGCAAGAAAAGAAAAAGAAATAACACAGTATGAATTGGCTGAAAGAGTAGGAATATCAAGAACATATTTGTCTGATATTGAGTGTGGAAGATATATACCTAGTGTAAATAAATTAGTAAGAATATCTATTTTTTTAGATTTAGATTTAAATTTATTTAAAAATGACGGAAATACAAGTGTATAAAGGAGAGCAGAATGAATAAACTTATGAATTTTAAGAATAAAGATTTTATAGATATAAGAAGTATGAAAATTAATGGAGAAATTTGGTTTGTAGCTAAAGATATTGCTAGAAACTTAGGATATAAGGATCAAGCATCTTCTTTAAAGAGACATGTTGATGAAGATGATAGAGGGGTGGGTGAAATACCTACTCCTGGTGGAATTCAAAAAATGAGACTAATAAATGAAAGTGGACTTTATAGTTTGATTTTAGGTTCTAAATTACAAAGTTCAAAAAGGTTTAAGAAGTGGGTTACATCAGAAGTTCTTCCTAGTATTAGACAGAATGGTACTTATGAAACTAAAAAAACAACTGAAGAAATAATGATTTACCAATTAGAAGAACAAAAGAAAATAAAAGAGCAATTAAATCAAGTGAATTGCAGAGCCTTGAAGCTAGAAAGTAAGTTTGATGATTTACCGCTTTTAGCAATAGATAGTAGTGAACTTACTACTTTAGCTAAAAGAAAGATAGTTTCTCTACTTGGTGGTAAAGGAGCACCTGCATACAAGGTGTTTAATAGAAAAGCTTTTAGTGATTTATATCATGAACTTCATAGACAGTTTGATGTAAATAAAATTTGTGCAATTAAAAGAAAAGATTTAGATGATGCAAAAAGAATAGTTAGTAGTTATTTATTACCTATGAAATTGAAAGGTGATATAGAAGTTACTAACAATCAAATGAAAATAGTTATATGAATTTATATTAGAAAGAAGGTAGAAAAATGAATTTTGTTATTAAATGTAAGGCTAAGGATTTACAGGCTACAATTATTAAAACTTGGATTGAAGCTGAGAAATTAAAAAGAAATAAATCAAGTCATTAATTCTTTAACGATAGAATAAATTTAAAATAGGGGGTGTTTGACATGGGAAAAGTGTGGTCATATAAAACTGATGAAGGCGAGGCACTTATATTTGAACCTGAAAATAGAGATATAGTTGCTGGACAAAAAATAATAGATGAAGAAGTAGCACCAATATTAAGAAAGATAGCACAGGAAGTAGAAAGAGCTTATAAAGAAGCTTGTAAGACACATGGAAAAGATTACTCTTTTGAAGAGTTCTATAAAAAAAGATGTGAAGATAGAGGAATTCCAGAGATGTTAGCAAGAGCCGAAAGAATAGGTTTAGTTGATGTTACGGAAAAGTATAAGCAAAACAGGGTTTAGTAGCCTTGTGATATAAGTATAAAAATATATAGACTTCATATTTTATTATATGAGGTGATAGGAGCAATATATGTCTGATAATAAAAAATATTATTATTTAAAGTTAAAGGATGATTTTTTTGATAGTCCAGAAATTAAAGTTTTAGAGAGCATGACGAATGGATATAAGTACTCTAATTTATTATTGAAGTTATATTTAAAGGCATTAAAGTTTAATGGAGCACTAAGACTTAATGAGTTTATACCATATAGCATAGAGATGGTTGCAGCAATTACTGGTATGGATATAGATACGGTAAAAGTAGCCTTTGAATTATTTAAGCAGCTAAAGTTAATAGAAGTCTTAGATGATGGAACTATTTATATGTTAGAAATTCAAAACTTTATTGGGACAAGCTCTAGTGAAGCAGATAGAAAACGTAAATATAGGATAGAAATAGATGCTAAAAAGAACAAAGAAATATTAGTGGGACAAATGTCCGGACAAATGGCGGACAAAAATCCACCAGAGATAGAGATAGAGATAGAGAAAGAGATAGAGATAGAGATAGAGATAGAGAATAGAGATAAGAGTATAGAGGGAGAAATAGAAAATAGTAAAACTATTCCTGATAATCTGCAACAAGTAGCAGATGCTTGGAACTCTTTAAATATAACAAAAATAAAATCAATAAAGAGTACTAGATTGAAGTTATTAAATTCAAGGATTAAAGAATATGGAGTAGATGTAGTAATAGAAGGAATTAATAGCATAGCAAAAAGTAGTTTCTTAAGAGGTCAGAATGATAGAAGCTGGATAATAAGTTTTGATTGGTTTATTAAACCTAATAATTTTCAAAAAGTTTTAGATGGTAATTATACAGATAAGGAGGCTAAAGGAAATGGTAGCAGCAATAGACAGAATAATCAAGGACAGGCTGAGTTCAAGGGAACAGATAGATCAAGTGAAGTCAAACTTAGTGATGAAGAAAGAGCCAAACTTGAAAGTGAACTCATGTAGTAAAGAATATTGTAGTAAGTGTAATGGGACAGGCTTTATGTTAAATGAAAAAAATAACTCATATTCAAGATGTGAGTGTTATAAGATGGCTAGAATAAAAGAAATGTGGGAACGTAGTGGAATATCATTAGGGGATATGGATAAGAGCTTTAAAGAGTTTACTCCTTGGAATTCATTAGTTGCTGAGATGAAAGAACTTTGTATGCAGTATTATAAAAGTTTTGATGAAATAAAAAGTACAAAACAAAATTCATTGTTACTTTGTGGTAATCCTGGGTGTGGGAAAACACATTTAGAGTTAGCCTTGGCAAATAACTTTGTAAAGAATAAAGGAACAAAGGTTATTTATATGCCTTATAGGGATGTTATTACATCAATTAAACAAAGCTTGATAGATGAAGTTAATTATCTAAAGAAAATCACTAAGTACAAGGAATGCGAGTTATTGATGATAGATGATTTATTTAAAGGAAAGATTACAGAGAGTGATATTAACATAATGTTTGAAATTATAAATCATAGATATTTAAATAATCTACCAATGATGATTAGTACAGAGTTTAATTCAGATAGAATACTAAACTTTGATGAAGCTCTTGGAAGTAGAATAGTAGAAATGTGTAAAGGTCATATGAAAGAAGTAATAGGCAGAGAAAATAATTATAGATTGAGATAGGAGTGCAAAAGATGGATTTATATTTTGGAATAAAAGATTGTGATAAAGATTGGGTTGGAGGATTTAAGCTATCAGATTTAAAAGTTAATAAAGACATAGCAATAGAAAAGGTCCTTGAAAACAAAGAGGTATATCTACGTATATTTGAAGATGCCATTGATATGGAAGTAGTTAGTAAAGAATTCTATGAAAAGATAGTTGGTACAGATGAATAAGCACCAGAAAAAGATAAGTAAGAAAATAAGAAAATTATTAAGGTTAGAAAAAGAGATTCTAGGAACTGAAAGAGTCAGCTATAAAAGAATGAAAAAGTTATATAAAAAAAGAGCTATTAGATTAGCCCTCTAATAGCTCCAAGGCTTAAGTAAATAAGCCACAAAGAGTAACTAGATTATATAACAAATAAGCTTAAAAGACAAATTAGGAAGAAAGGATTCAATAAAAACAATATTTTATAAATAGCAAAGAAAAGCCATGAGGTGATCCTCACAGCTTTTAAAATTAAATATTTTAGTTATCATTGTTGAATACTAGATGGAATATTGTTGTTATTACTGATACAAGAATAGCTAGTCCTGCTGATGCCCAAAATCCATTTAAGGCAACTCCAGTTATAACTTTATCAGCTAACACTACTATTATTACATTGATTACCAACGAAAATATTCCAAAAGTCAAACAAGTTATAGGTAATGCTATTAGGTTGAATATTGGTTTTAATACAGCGTTGAATATTGTAAGTACTATTGCAAACTTGACTATACCAACTACGCTTTGATATTCCCCTAAATGTAGATATTTTATTCCTATAAATGTTGCTATGAATATTATTATTATATGTCCTATAAATTTTTTCATATCCTAATCTCCTACTGTCTATTTCATATTTACTCAATAAAGATTTTTATATGTATTTGATGTTGTCCACAACTATCAGTATGGTTTATCTTTAGTTAATAAATTCCTCTTATTATAAAACTTTATGAAGTATTATTCAATAAAAATAATTATAAGGAAATAGATAGAAAGAGATAGTGTAAAAAATAAGAAAGCTACTAGATAGCACAACCTAGTAGCTTTAATAAGAACATGAGTATCGTTATTTGATTTGCGGTATGTAGATTATACAGCAAATATAGGATAGAAGGAAGTGTTTTTATGAATATAGTTGAACCTATAAGGGATGAAGAAAAAATAACAGATATAGAAAATTATTTGAAAGTTAAAAATGAAAGAAACTATATATTATTTTTAGTTGGGTTGCATACTGGACTTAGAATAAGTGATATTTTGAGACTCAGAGTATCAGATGTTTATAAGAAAAGTACTATTTATTTAACTGAGAAGAAAACAGGTAAAAGAAAAGTAATTGCAGCATCTAACAAAATGAAGAAAGCTCTTAATGCATATATAGAAAAACATAATATGCAGCAAGAAGATTATTTAATTAAAAGTAGAAAAGGATTTAATAGTCCAATAGGTAGAAATATGGCTTATAGAATTATTAAAGGAGCTTGTAATATCTATGGGATAACTAATGTTGGAACTCATACACTTAGAAAAACTTTTGGGTACAAGCATTATCAGAAATATAAGGATATTGAAGAGCTTAGAAAGTATTTTAATCACTCTAGTTCAAGTGTTACAACTAGATATATTGGACTTCAACAAGAGGTTATGAATAAGCAAGTTAAAGATTTATGGACTTAAAAATGAAACAAAACGAGATAAGGTTTGCATTCAAATATAAGAGTGCAGTTAAAGCCTTGATTTTACAAAGCTAAAGGGAGGTTATTGAATGATACACAATCATACGATAAGTAACATTCATATAAAAAAGAAATATGCATGTTGATGATATAAAAAACAAGATAATAGTTTATGAAAAATTATTAGAAATGATAGATATAAGTCCAAGCTCTTTGGAAGAAGAAATATTTTTAATGTATGCACAGTTTGGAAAGGTAACAGAGGTAGCAAGGCATTTAAACGATAAAGGATTAAGATTAGAGGGAATGTATCAAAGAACTAGGAAATACACCTCAGATGATGTTACAAGGGTGCTAGAAGATAAAAGATATAAGGACCTAATTAATTTAAAGTTATATAAATTAGTTTTGAAAATAAAAGCAGCAAGAAAATTAACAGATGAAATTATATTAGCTGTATTTAATGAGGAGTGAAATAAATGACTAAAGAAGAATTTGTTGAAAAGGTTATGCAGGATCAATATTTAAGAAAGCTACAAAAAAGAAGAAAGTTTTTATGTAATGATGCTGATGTTCACAGTATAAATTCAACTAAAAGAACTCAAATATACAATATGAAAAGATAGGAGTGAGTTTTATGAGAAATAGAAAGGTAGATTATAAAACTAGATTAGAAATAAAGAATCTTTATATAGATGGTTATTCAGTTAAGTATTTAAGCCAGAAGTTTAAATTACATCCACAAGTTATTGTGAAAATAGCTCAATCAAAAATATGTTTGATGATGGAAGAGGTAGAAAAGTGGAAATAACAACAGGAATGAAAAAAGAAAGTAATGGCTGGGAATATTATGAGCTGAAAATGAAATTAGATTCAGGTAGAAATAAAAAAGAAATATCAGGATGCGATGATCCAGTCTATTATAGAAATGCTATTAGAAATTTATTGAAAGAAGCAAAAGAAAATAATTTAAATATAGAAGTGAAAGATGAGTACTTAATATTTAGTAATGAGTTAGGTGATTATGGAGATATAGCAAATGAAAGAGTTGTTATAAATTTAAAAAGATATATTTAGTTTAAGTCGACATTGTTCCCAATTACGAAGTGAAAGGTGGAAATAAGAATGAGTTTTGGATGTATGAGATGCAATAAAGATGGTTGCAATGGATTAGTTTTATATGAGGATGCTGATTATGATATCAGAGAAGCAGTTACAAATGGAGAGTGGACAGTTGATAATGATTTAGAATGTGATACTTGTGGTAGAAAATTCAAAGCAGTAGTTACACATACTTATATCTATGAAGATGAAAAAACAGGTGATTTTGAAGAATTAGAGAGTGCTTGTATAACTGAATGGGAAAGAAAAAGAAATATGAGATTTTAAAGGAGTAGTTATGAAAAAAGAAGATATAAAATTTTTAAAAGAATTGCAGAATGAAATGAGAACACAAGTAACTGATTATCAAGCTAGTCCTAGATACTGGACAATAATGCAGGAAGAAAAAGAATATTGGGTTGATGATAGTATAGACGGAATATTTATTTATAGTAATGATGATGCAGAATGCTTGTTTGAGGGTGAAGAATGTTCAAAAGAATTTAAAGCATGGTTGGGTGAATTTGTTAAAGAAAGAACATATCAGAGAGTATGTTTTGATGATGTGTGCACAGATTTATCTTTTGAAGTTGAAGAAAAGGAATATTATATCGATGGAGCAGTCGAGCTAGAAAGCTTTTTAAATGAATTTTGTGATTGCAGCGTATCAGTTGGATATTATAGAAAAGTTGATAAAGTTATGCCAAATACATTTTTCTTAACTAAAAGAGAGTGTGAACACCATTTGAGAATGAATAAACATCATTATAATGAAACCGCTCATACTTATGCTATGACTGCGTGGAGAAGTCCTCAAGTAGCTAGATTATATGAGGTTTTAGAAAATACTAATTGGGATGAAGTTAAGGAGGAATAAAAATGAAAAGAGAGGAAGTATTGAAATACATTAAAGAAATGGAAGAAATGGAAGCATATATAGTTGTGTTATTCACAGATGGAATGTTGCTAATAGAAGAGTATATTTACTATGATGACAATTATAATTTAGATAGTGATTACCTATATTTTGATGATAATAAGGTGGAATTAAGTAACATTGTGGAAATTAATATGTAAGCAACATTGATTTCTTTTACGACAGGATGGAGGTGTGAAAATGTTTGAGGGTGAAGTTATAAATAAAATGAAAATGCTATTTAGATTTTGCAGAAAATATAAGTATAAGTTTATAAGAATAATTCTGAAAAATGGTTGCGAAGTATTGGTTTCAACAAAATCAACATTTATTTATAAATTTGTAAAAAATAAAAAAATTGAATTTTGTACGCTTGAAGAAGATTCAACTTTTTTAATTATAAATTGTTTAGATATAAAAGAAATAGAGCCAGTAAAGTGACAACATAGAGGGATTTGTAGACAAGTCTAAAAGTAAAGTACAAAGGAGAAAAAATGAAAGAAAATATTTTCAGAAAAACAGAGAAAAAATTATATAATTATTTTGATAAGGATAAATTAATAAATAGTTATAAGAATAAGATAAAGTACTTAGATGATTATGAGTTAGAGCTAGAAGAAAAAATAGTAAATATTGATATTGAAATTAATGCTGATATAAAAGCGATTAGCTATGAGGAAAGAGTACAGAGCAGTGGAGATGGAATTGGATATGCTGAAAGATTAATGATTGAAATGATAGATGGATTAATATATGAAAAGTGTAGAGTGAAAAAAGAAATATTAGAGTTAGAAACTAGAATAAGAAGATTAGAATCAAATAATAAAATAATAGAATCTAATCTTTTTATGTTAAAGAATGATTTTCAAAAGTTTATAACTAATAAATACAGAGATAAAAAATCAAATAGAGAAATTGCAACAATAATGAATATGAGTGAATCAACAATAACAAGAATGAAAAAGCAAACTTTGAAAGTAATTAATAGTTGGGAAGAAACTTTATTTTATATATAATAAAAAATTCATTTGGTAATTTTAGTATTGGAAATATTTTTATAAATGGGTGTTTTATAGTATTATAATATGTATACGTATTAACAATATTAGGAGGAAAACATATGAAGAAGAATAAAATACTGGCTATTATTATATCAGGTGTAATGATAGTGACAGTATCAGGTGCAATAGGACAAACTAGAAAGGATTCAAAAGAAAATATTATTTTGAAAAAAGTAAATAATACTTTATTAATAAATAACAATACAAATTATTCAGTTAATGCTTGTGTTGTTAATGGTAATGGTAGATTAGTACTTACTAATAAAAATGGTGAGATAGCATCATATTTATCAGTTGGAGAAATGTTGAAAATACAAAGTGTAGAAGGAAATAAATCCTTAGTTACAGTAGAAGAAACAGGAGCTAAAGGATATATAAATAATAGTAATAAAATAGATATTAACAAAGGTGATATTAATAATATAACTAGAATGAATAAAGATGGTTATATTATTAATGTCAGTAATGTAGTTAACTTACGAAAAGGACCATCAATGAATTATACAGTATTAGAAGCTCTCAGTAATAGTACGCATGTTAAGATAACTGGAAAAACAGATCAATGGTATAAAGTAGATGTTAATGGAGAAAAAGGATATATATTTGAAGAGTATGTAGGCGAAAAAAATATTTCTCAATCAAACCACAGTTTGAAAGATATTTATACAGTTTCAAAGGTTAATTCAGTAGCATTACCACATAGTAATAATTTAAGTGATATTCATATAACTCCAAATATTAAATCAATAGCCAGTGATGGAAGTAAAATAGTTTCATCAGCTAGTAAAGCTAAAGGTGATGTTCACATAATACCAGTAAATAAAGCAGTGGAAAGTACAACAGACAGTTCAGATAATACATCAGGACATAAAATTAAACCAATAGTTAGTGATGGGAGTAAAATAGTTTCATCAGCTAGTAAAGCTAAAGGTGATGCTCACACAATGCCAGTAAATAAAGTGGGGAAAAGTACAACAGATAGTTCAGATAATACATCAGGACATAAAATTAAACCAATAGTTAGTGGTGGAAGTAAAACAATTTCATCAAATAGTAAAACTAAAGGTGATGTTCACACAATGCCAGTAAATAAAGTGGGGAAAAGTACAACAGATAGTTCAGATAAT
>NZ_CAMQZG010000068.1 GCF_947039605.1 uncultured Clostridium sp. | reverse complement strand
GATGCTAGGAAGCAGTAAAAATCTCGATATGGGTATATTTGTCCATATTTTGAGTGGCAGGAAATAAGTTATGAAAACAGTTAATGTTACGGTGAGAATGCCAGAGGAATTACACAAAGAATTTAAAATCAAGATGGTGATAGATAGCACAACAATGCAAGATTATCTTCTTAGTCTTGTAATGAAAGATATGGGTAAAAATCCAGAAGATTATAATTTTGAAGTTTAGGAAATACTAGTAGAGTTATCTTAAAACAAGAAATTTAGAAAAAACAAAAGAAAATAAAAAAAGGTATTTCTAGGAAATGTGAAACCTCTAGAAATACCTTAGCAAGGAGTTGAAAAATACAACTCGGCTTGAGAAAAACTCAAGTTAAGTGGTATTATATCAATCCTTGCACTTAAAAGCAAGGAGGAAGAAATGATGCGAGAGCCAATCAATGAGTTAAAAATCAATACTTTGAATGGAAATCAAATTTGTACATATATATTTGAAGGGCGAGTTTGTTATGTAGGATTAGAAATTGCAAAATTATTAGAATATAAAAATTAAAAAGGTTTGTAGTGAATTTCTCATTACAAGCTTTTTTGTTGTTTAAATTTAAAATAAAGTGAAAAAATCTATATAAAAATTCAACAATCTTAAAAATGTACACTAAATATAAAGTTTTTAATCTATTTTATATTTGGGGTATTATGGTATATTTAATTCATAAAATGACAAACGTTTACAGGAAGGGGGAGTTAGATGAGTACAGTTACAACGCTAAAGGAGAAGACAGATAGTTCATCAGAACAAAAAAATGATGTTGATAAAAAGCCTTTTAAAATCAAGAAAAAGTCCAAGTTTAAACAGAATTTTGAATTATTACTATTAACAGTTCCAGGAGCTGTTTGGTTTTTAGTATTTGCATATTTACCTATGTTTGGGGTTATAGTTGCTTTTAAAAATTGGCAAATACATGGAAACTTCTTCGAGAGCTTAGCAGGAAGCCCATGGGTAGGATTTGATAACTTTAAATTCTTATTCCAAAGTAGTGATGCTTGGCTTATTACAAAAAATACACTTATGTACAATGCTGTATTTATAGTTTGCGGTATTGTGTTACCAGTTACATTAGCAATTTTACTTAAAGAGGTATTTAACAAGAAGTTATCTAAGTTTTATCAAACTTCAATGTTCTTACCTTACTTCTTATCATGGGTTGTTGTAAGTTATTGTTTATATGCATTCTTAAGTCCTGATAAAGGATATGCAAATGCGATACTTACTAAATTTGGAATGGATCCGGTTTCTTGGTATACAGAACCAGGAGCATGGCCGTTTATTATTGTATTTATGAGTCAATGGAAAGGTGTAGGTTATGGAACAGTAGTTTATCTTGCATCAATATGTGGTATCGATAAGAGTTACTATGAAGCAGCACTTATAGATGGAGCTACTAAATGGCAGCAAATTAAACATATAACAATTCCATTACTAAAGCCAATTATGATAATCATGTTTATAACATCCGTTGGTGGAATCTTTAGAGCTGACTTTGGACTGTTCTATCAGTTACCAAAGAACTCAGGAGCATTATACCCAGTAACTAACGTTATAGATACTTACGTTTATAGAGGACTTATGAACCTTGGAAATATAGGAATGAGTTCAGCAGCAGCTTTATATCAATCATTTGTAGGTATGATACTTATACTTGTAACAAATGGAATAGTTAGAAAAGTTGACAAAGATAATGCATTTTTCTAGGAAAGGAGTGTGAAAGTAGTGTTAGAAAAAATAAAGAACATCTTCTCTACAAAAGATAAGGGAGATGATGATGGAAAATTTAACAGAGTATCAAATGGAGCACACATAGGAATAAACATACTATTCATACTACTTGCAGCAGCTTGTATTATACCATTTGTCTTTGTAGTTATAATATCTTTAACTAGTGAGCAGTCATTAGCAGCTAATGGATATAGTTTTTGGCCAGAAGAGTGGAGTTTAGAAGCTTATAGATATATCTTCTCATCAAGTAGCCAAATTTTGAAAGCTTACGGAATTACAATTTTAGTAACTGTATGTGGTACAACTTTAGGTCTTTGTATTATGACAATGTACGCTTATGCTTTATCAAGAAAGAGCTTTGCTTACAGAGGATTCTTTACAAAACTTATATTCATACCAATGTTATTTTCAGGTGGTATGGTTGCTTCATATTTAGTAGTAGTTAACTTCCTTGGATTAAAGGACAACCTATTAGCGTTAATCCTTCCAATCTGTGTAAGTTCATTCAATATTATTATTCTTAGAACATTCTTTAAGTCAACTATCCCAGATTCAATTATAGAATCTGCAAAGATAGATGGTGCTACAGAGTGGAAATTATTCTTGAAAATAGTTTTACCAATATCATTACCAGGTATTGCTACAGTTGGATTATTCTTAAGTCTTGGATTCTGGAATGACTGGTTCAATGCAATGTTATATATAGATGATAATGCATTAATACCATTACAATATTTACTTGTTAGACTTGAAACTTCAATGGAGTTCCTTGCTAATAATGCTTCTACAATGGGTACAAATGCTATTGAAGCAGTAGCAAATATGCCAAAGGATACAGCGAAAATGGCGATAGTTGTTATTACAACTCTTCCAATATTAATTGCTTATCCATTCTTCCAAAAATACTTTGTAAGTGGATTAACAGTAGGTGCTGTTAAAGAGTAATTTTAGTTTAGCTTAGATGGAGAGTTTCATCTTCATCTAGGCTTATATAAGAAAAGAGTAAACTATTCTTTTCTTATATAAGCTTAATGCTTAAAAATTAAATTAGTAATTTAGAAAAAAATATATAAATAAAAAATTTAAGGGGATGAAGAACTATGCATTATTTATTAGAAAGAATTGATAAAACATGTAATGAGGTTAAAAAGCACATATACAGAAACGAAGTTGAGATTAAGGGTTATAAGTATATTGAAGGAAATTACCACAACATTGATAAAATAGCAGAAGCACCAGTAGATGGATGGGTAGATTTTAAAAAAGGTGACCTTTGGGGTGGAAGAGATGCTCATGGTTGGTTTAAGTGTGAAGTAGAAGTTCCAGCTGATTTTGCAGGAAGAACTATAGCTTTAAACTTTAGTACATTTGAAGAAGGTTGGGATGCTACAAATCCTCAATTTATCTTATATGTAAATGGAGAACAAATTCAAGGTGTGGATATTAACCACAGAGAAATAATATTAACTCATGATGCGGTTTCTGGTGAGCTTTATACAGTAGATTTACATGCTTATGCTGGAATGTTAGATGATAAAAAGCCAACATTAAATGGTAAGCTTGTTGTGATAGATATGAATTCAAGAGATTTATATTTCAACTTAAAAGTTCCAGCTGATGTTTGTAAGGAACTTGGAAAAGAAGATAAGAAGAGAATAGATATGGTGACAGTATTAACTGATGCTGTAAACTTATTAGATTTAAGAAAGCCAAAAACAGCTTTATATGATAATAGTGTTATAGCTGTTAATGAATATTTAGAAGAAGAGTTTTATGGTAAGTTATGTGGACATGAAGAAGTTACAGCTACTTGTGTTGGACATACTCATATAGATGTTGCTTGGCTTTGGACAGTTGCACAAACAAGAGAGAAAGTTTCAAGAAGTTTCTCAACAGTTCTAAAGCAAATGGAAGAGTACCCAGAGTACGTATTCATGTCATCACAACCACAACTTTATAAATATTTAAAAGAAGACCACCCAAAAGTTTATGAAAAAGTTAAAGAGAGAATTGCAGAAGGTAGATGGGAAGCGGAAGGTTCAATGTGGCTTGAGGCAGATTGTAATGTTACTTCAGGTGAGTCACTTGTTAGACAAATCATGCATGGTAAAAGATTCTTTAAAGAAGAGTTTAATGTAGATAATAAAATATTATGGCTTCCAGATGTATTTGGATATTCAGCTGCACTTCCTCAAATTTTAAAGAAGTCAGATGTTGATTATTTCATGACAACAAAAATTGCTTGGAACCAATTTAATAAAATACCAATGGATACATTTATGTGGGAAGGAATTGATGGTTCAGAAGTTTTAACACACTTTATAACTACTACAGGACCAGGACAAGAGCATGATTCACACTTCACAACATACAATGGTCACATTCAACCAGATTCAGTTATGGGAGCTTGGAGAAGATACCAAAACAAGAATATCAATGATGATGTATTAATATCATTTGGTTGGGGAGATGGTGGTGGTGGTGCCACACTTGAAATGCTTGAAAATGCTAGAAGACTTTCAAAAGGTATCCCAGGTGCTCCAAAAGTTAAGATGGGAACATCAAAAGAATACTTTGAAAAATTAGATAAAAAAGTTAGTGGACATAAGAAGTTACCTAAGTGGTCAGGTGAATTATACCTTGAGTATCACAGAGGAACTTATACTTCAATGGCTAGAAATAAGAGAGATAATAGAGTTTGTGAGAATCTTTATACAGCAGCAGAGAAGTTAAATTCACTTGCTTTAATAGAAGGGAAAACTAACTATCCTCAAAAGAATATTAATGATTCATGGGAAGTTGTTTTATTAAATCAATTCCACGATATTATTCCTGGTTCATCAATTAAAGAAGTTTATGATGTAACAGCAGTAGAGTACAAAGAATTAATAGAAAATGCTAATAGCTTAGTTAATGATGGGGCTGGTTATGTGGCATCAAAGATAGATTTAAAAGATAGAAGTGTTGTTGTTTCAAATACATTAGGTTTTGAAAGAAGTGATATAGCTACATTTGAAATTCCAGTTGGAATTGAAAAGGTTGCAGTTATAAATGAAGATGGAACAGAAATAGCTTGTCAAAAAATCGAAGATAATAAAGCTATATTCTTTGCAGAAAATGTACCAGCTAATGGACATAAGAGTTTTAAAATTGTAGAAGCTACAAACATAGTAGAAAGTGCTATAACATTAACAAACACAGAAGCGGAAAATAAATTTGTTAAGATTAAGTTTGATGAAAAAGGTCAAATAGTATCATTCATGGATAAAGCTGCTAACAGAGAAATCTTAAAGGCTGGAGCTATTGGAAATGAAATTCAGGCATTCGAAGATAAGCCAATGTGCTTTGATAACTGGGATATAGATATTTACTACAAAGAGAAGCAATGGAATATTGATGATGTTCAAAATATAGAAGTTGTAGAAGTTGGTGCTGTAAGAAGTACACTTAAAATAGAAAGAAACTTCCTTGATTCAGTAATAGTTCAAAAAATCTACATCTACACAGATATGGGTAGAGTTGATTTTGATACACAAATAGATTGGAAAGAAAGTGATATCTTAGTTAAGGCTGCATTCCCAGTAGAACTTAATACAAAGGAAGCAACTTACGAGATTCAATATGGAAATGTTACAAGACCTACACATAATAATACATCATGGGATGTTGCAGCATTTGAGGTTTGTGGACATAAATGGGCTGATTTATCAGAAGGAGATTTTGGAGTTTCACTTCTTAATAATAGTAAATATGGACATGATATCAAAGATGGTAACATGAGACTTACATTACTTAAATCAAGTTGTGATCCAAATCCAGCAGCTGATAAAGAAGTACACAACTTTGTTTATTCAATCTACACACATGAAGGAACTTGGAAAGAAGCAGGAACAACTCAAAGAGCTTATGAGCTTAATAACCCATTAGTTGCAGTTGTTGAGGAAGCTCATGCTGGAGAAATGCCTTCAAACTTAAGTTTTGTAAATGTAAATGCAGAAAATGTAATTATTGAAGTAATCAAAAAAGCAGAAGACTCAGATCACTTAGTAGTAAGAATGTACGAGTTCCACAATAAGAGAACTAATGTATCAATGGAATTCTACAAAGAAATCGCAGAGATCTGTGAGTGTAACTTAATAGAAAGAGATTTAGAAGTAATTGAAGCAGAAGGAAATAAAGTTAACTTCACAATTAACCCATTCGAAATCAAAACATTTAAGTTCAAATTAAAGTAATTAAAGCAAATTTAGCAAGCAATCCTTAAAAAAATATATGCACCTAGAGCCATTCATAGTAGGCTTTGGGTGCTTTTTTTAATTAAGTGAATTTAGACAAGCAAAACTGAAATAAGTCCACTATAAGATAGAAAAAATTTCCTATATAATAAAAACATGTAAACGATATAAAAAATTAAAATATAAATTATTTGTTTAAGGGGGACGTTATTATGAAATTTAAAAAAATTATGGCAATTGCAATTACAGGGATTGTTGCAACTAGTGTATTAGCTGGATGTGGTGGAAGCAAAGCTACTACAGACGAAAATGGGATAACAACATTAAAGTGGTATACAATTGGTCAAGAACCTAAGGACAAAGATGCAGTTATGGCGAAGGCTAATGAATATCTTGGTGAAAAAATTGGTGTGAATATTGATGTGAACTTTATAGATTATGGTGATTATACACAAAAACTTGGAGTTATGATAAATACAGGGGAGGAGTTCGACTTAGCATTTACATGTTCATGGGCTGGAGATTATCTTGGAAATGCAAGAAAAGGAGCTTTCTTAGAACTTGATCAATATCTTGATGTACAAGGTAAAGATATGAAAGGTGCAATAGATCAAAGATTCTGGGATGGAGCAAAAGTTGATGGTAAAACATACGCAGTTCCAAACCAAAAAGAAATTTCAACAGCACCTATGTGGGTATTTACAAAAGAGTATATTGATAAATATGAGATACCTTATAAAGATTTAAAAACTCTTGAAGATTTAGAGCCATGGCTTGAAAAAATTAAACAAGCAGAGCCAGATGTAGTTCCGTTATACATCACAAAAGGTTTCTCAGCTCCACAATATTTTGATCAATTAGTAGAACCTATTGGTGTTGAATATGGCCAAGATGGATTCAAGGTTCAAAATATGTTTGAAACTCAAAAAATGAAAGATACATTAAATACATTAACAAGATACTATAAAAAAGGATATATCAATGCAGATGCTGCTACAGCACAAGATGATAAATCAATTAAGAGACTTGTAACTAAAGGTGATGGACAACCTTACGCAGAAATCTTATGGTCAAAAGACTTAAAGTATGATGTTGTTGCAACTCAAATAATGGATTCATATATCACAAATGGTTCTACTACAGGTTCAATGATAGGTGTTTCAAGAAACTCTAAGAACCCAGAAAAATCAGTAGAGTTCTTAAACTTACTTAATACAGACCCGTATATCAGAAACTTAATCAACTATGGAATAGAGGGAACACACTATAATAGAGTTGAAGGTTCAAAGAATCAAATAAAGCTAACAGACGCGGCTAAAGATTATAGTGTTGGATACTACACAGTAGGTAACTTATTCATCACAGATGTTCTTCACAACGAGCCAACTACTAAGTGGGATGAGTTCAAAGAATTCAATGATGCAGCAGAGAATTCACCAGCACTTGGATTCAAGTTTGATACAAGCAAAGTAAGTAACCAAATTGCAGCTGTAACTAATGTTCTTGAAGAGTTTAAATCAACATTATACAGTGGTTCAGTTGATAATACTGAATATGTAGGAAAGTTAAATGCAAAACTTAAAGAGCAAGGAATAGACCAAATAATAGCAGAAATGCAAACACAAATAGATGCTTGGGCAGCTAGTCAGAAATAATCAAAAAAATAATAGGGAGAGTCTAAAATCTCTCCCTTAATTTAAATAATGTAAAAGAGGTTTTTATTATGGAATTATTAAAGTATAGAGAAATTTTAAATAAGAAATTTGAAGTGTATTCTGACAGAAACAGAGTATTTAAAAATTATATAGTTGAAGGTTCAGACATTATAGTGAACTTCTCACCTACTAAACTTAAGGTAAGTTATTTTAGTGATTATATAGTAAAAGTCTTTTTAGGTGAAGAGTTTGAAGATGAGAGAAATACAAATGCTATTTGTATGAGCCCTCAAAAAGATGTTGAAGTTTCAATTGAAGAAACTAAAACAGAGTTAGTTATAATAGGGAAAAAAATTATAACTGTAATCAATAAGGATACAACAGAGGTAACCTTATTAGATACTAAAGGTAATGTGGTTTGCAAGGACTTCCAGCCAAGTTTTAAAAAGAAAGATGGGACAATCTATATTTCTAAGTTAAATGATTGCACTGCATATTATGGGCTTGGAGAAAAAGGTGGAAACCTAAATAAGAAGGGTTGTTATACAGAAAACTTTAATATAGATGACCCTGAAACTGATGATGATTCAGTTATGTATTATAAAACAGTTCCATTTTATGTAGGCGTTAATGAGAAAACTACACATGGTTTATTCTTTGATAATAGTCATAGAAGTTTCTATGACATGGGTAAACAATGTGATGATAGAATTTTCTTTGGTGCTACAAATGGTCAAATTCAATATTATTTTATTTTGGGGGAAAATGTTAAAGAAGTTGTTAAAGAGTATTCAAATTTAACTGGTAAGATGGAATTACCACCAATGTGGAGTCTTGGATATCAGCAAAATAGATTTAGCTATATGTCATGTGATGAAATTAGAGAAGTAATCAAAAACTTTGAAGAGAAAAACATTCCAATTGATGTAATTTATTTTGATATAGATTATATGGATGGATTTAGAGTTATGACTTTTAAAAGTCCACAATTCGATGATGCACAAAAGCTTATACAAGAACTTAAAGAAAAGGGTATTAAGACTATAACAATTCTTGACCCAGGAGTTAAAGTAGACGAGGAGTATGGAGTTTATCAAAGAGGAGTAAAAGGAAATCATTTTACAAAACAAGGTGATGGAAATTTATTTGTTGGTGCTGTATGGCCAAATGATAGTGCTTTCCCAGATTTCTCTAATAAAGAATGTAGAGAATGGTGGAAAGAAGAACTTAAAGATTTTGTTGGAAAATATGATATTGATGGAATTTGGAATGATATGAATGAACCTTGTGTGTTTAATAATGATCAAAAATCAATGTTAGAAACTTGTCTTCATAATAGTGATGATGGAGTGATAGAACATGCAGAGTTCCACAACAGATATGGAATGGAAATGAGTAGATGTTCAATGGAAGCACAAGACGAACTTAACCCAGAAAAAAGAGGATTCTCAATGACTAGAGCAACTTATGCAGGTGGTCAAAGATATTCATCAGTTTGGACAGGGGACAATATGAGTTTGTGGAGTCAGCTTAGAATGTCAATTCCAATGAATTGTAATCTAGGAGTTAGTGGTTTCTCATTTGTAGGAAATGATGTTGGTGGATTTGGTCTTGATACAACAGAAGAGTTATTTATAAGATGGATGCAGGTTGGGACATTCCTTCCGATATTTAGAAATCACTCTAATATGTATACAAGAAGACAAGAGCCTTGGGCTTTTGGTAAAAATGTAGAGAAGATAGCAAAAAGAAGTATAGAACTTAGATATGAACTAATGCCCTATATATATAATGAGTTTTACAAGTCATACAAAGATGGAGTTCCAGTATTTAGACCTATGGTTATGGAGTTCCAAGATGATAAAAATGTGCATGACTTAAAAGAGCAATTTATGTTTGGAGATAGCATACTTGTAGCCCCAGTAGTACACGAGGGCGAAAGAGAAAAAGTTGTTTATCTTCCAAAAGGATGTTGGTATAGATATGAAACAGGTGAAAAGTTTGAGGGAGAAAGAAGATATAAACTTCCTTGCAAAATAGATGAAATATTATTCTTTGTTAAAGAGAATAGCATTATACCAACTTACAGAGATAAGTATATGAATGTAGAACAGATGCCAGATACATTTACTTATAGAGTTTATGGTTCAAAGGCAAAACTTGTACATTATTATGATGATGGTGCTACAAATGGTTACAAAAATGGTGAGTATAACTTAATTTCAATATGCTTTGATAATGAAGATGAGAGTATTAAGTACTTAAATAAGGGTATAAAAGAAAAGAAGAAAGAGTTCAAGATAATACTTTAAGAGAAGATGGGGGAATTAGTGATGATAGCTTGTTTAGATATAGGAGGAACATCTATAAAGGTGGCTCTTTCAGATAGAGAAGGAAATTTAATTGAAAAAGGGAATGTTAATGTAGCGGAAACTTTTGATGTGTTAATGGGAAATATAGTTACTTGGGTTAATTCAATGAAAGAAAAGTATGAAATCGAAGGACTTGCAATAAGTTCCCCAGGAGCTGTAGATTCAATCACAGGGATAGTTGGTGGAGCTAGTGCAGTGCATTGCATACATGGTCCAAATTGGAGAGAAGAAGTTAGAAATAGACTTGGTCTTGAAATTGGGATAGAAAATGATGCGAACTGTGCAGCACTTGCAGAAGCTTTCTCAGGTTCAGCAAAAAATGTTGATGAGATGATGTTCCTTGTATGTGGTACAGGAATTGGTGGGGCTATAGTTAAGAATGGAAAAATTCATCATGGAAAGCACTTACATGGTGGAGAATTTGGATATATGTTAATGGAAGAAAGAGATGGTAGATTTTATAACTTTAGCGAATGTGCATCAACAATGTCATTCGTAAGAAAAGTTAGAGCACACTATAATGATGATTCATGGGATGGAGTAAAAGTTTTTGAGGAAGCTGCAAAAGGAAATGAAGTTTGCAAAGATGCAATTGAAAGATTCTATAAAAACTTAGCAATTGGAATATTTAACTTACAGTATGTTTATGACCCTGAAATGATACTTCTTGGTGGAGCTATAAGCGAGAGAGAAGATATTGTTGAAAAGCTAAATGAAAAGCTTGATGAAATATTAAAGATAGTTGAGATAGCAAAAGTTAAACCTAATATAGTAACTTGCACACATAAAAAAGATGCAAATTTAGTTGGTGCAGTGGCAAATTTCTTGAAGGGGAGTAATTAAAATGGAAAAGTTATATGTAGGTGTAGACCTTGGGGGAACAAAAATATATACAGCTCTTGCAAATGGAAATGGTGAAATTCTAAGAGAAATTATAGTGCCAACAGAAGCAGAAAAAGGTGCAGAGCAAATTATAGAGAAAATAAAAAGTAGTATAAGATATGTATCTAAAGAAGTTACATTAAAAGAAGTTAAAGCAATAGGGATTGGATCACCAGGACCATTAGAAGTTAAAAAAGGAATTATAGCAGAGCCACCAAATCTACCAATCAGAAACTACAATATAGTAGAAGATATGAAAAATGAGTTTGGAGTAGAGGTATACCTTGATAATGATGCTAATGCAGCTACTCTTGCAGAATATACTTTTGGACAAGGTGTAGGAACTGAAAATATGGTATTTATAACATCAAGCACAGGCGTTGGTGGTGGTGCAGTTCTTAATGGGAAATTATATAGAGGTAGCACATCAAATGCCTTAGAACTTGGACATACAACAGTGAAATATAATGGAAGAGTTTGTGGGTGTGGAAATAGAGGGTGTGTAGAAAGTTTAGCTTCTGGAACTGCTATAAAACTTATAGCAAATGAAAGAATGAATGGAGATACAACATCACTTAGTAAGCACGAAGAAGTAACAGCAAAAGAAGTTTTTGAAGAAGCTAGAAATGGAGATTTACTTGCTAAATCAATAATTAGAGAATGTATAGGGTATCTTGGAATAACAGTTGCAAATGCAGCAAATTCATTTGATCCAGATATGATTGTCCTTGGTGGGGGAGTTATAAATGGTGGAGATATTATATTTGAAATAATAGAAGAAGAGATGAAAGAAAGATGCTTAAATACAATCAGAGAGAATTGCAAGGTTAAACCTGCAAAACTTGGTGGGAAAGCTGGAGTCTTAGGTGCAATAGCACTTGCGGTTGTAGAGAGTAAGTAATTTAGGGGTGAATAAACTATGGAAGAATGTTATGAGCAATTTCTAACAAGGGATTATGGGAGTAGACAAGAATATATAAATGCAACCGCTAATGGGTTATTGTTTCTTGCAGCCGTTGGGACTTTTGGTTTAAGAAGTTTATTTATGGCAGCAACTACTGGAATTGCATATATAGGAATGATACTTTATATGAGAAATAAGTTTATTGAGTATGAGTATGAGCTTATATGTGATGAACTTACAGTATCAAAAATCTTCAATAAAAGAAGAAGAAAGAAAATTGTAAATATCGAATTGAAGAACATGATAGAAGTAGATAAAAGTGCAAATCACAAAATTAAAGATTTATTTATAGATGAAAAAGGTTTAGAAAAAAGAGTTATATATGTAAGAGAAGAAAATCAGGTAAAAGCTTATAGAATTGCATTAGATAAAAAATTATTAGCTAAATGCAAAAGAGTAAATCCAAGAATGTTTAATGAGTTTTAAATTTAAGGGGGATATGAGTTATGGCAAATGTAGTATTAAAAAATATAGATAAAATATATGATGGTGGGGTTAAAGCAGTTGATAACTTTAGTTTAGAAATAAAAGATAAGGAATTTATAGTTTTAGTAGGACCATCAGGTTGTGGAAAGTCTACAACACTTAGAATGATAGCAGGTCTTGAAGAAATTTCAGGTGGAGAATTATTTATAGGAGATAACCTTGTTAATGAAGTGGCTCCAAAAGATAGAGATATTGCAATGGTATTCCAAAACTATGCTTTATATCCTCATATGACTGTGTATGATAATATGGCATTTGGATTAAAACTTAGAAATACTCCAAAAGATGAGATAGATAAAAAAGTTAGAGATGCAGCAAGAATACTTGATATGGAGCATTTACTTGAAAGAAAGCCTAAAGCTTTGTCAGGTGGACAAAGACAAAGGGTTGCTATGGGAAGAGCTATAGTTAGACACCCACAAGTTTTCTTAATGGATGAGCCATTATCAAACCTTGATGCAAAACTTAGAGTTCAGATGAGAACAGAAATATCAAAACTTTATCATAAATTACAAACAACATTTATATATGTAACTCATGATCAAACTGAGGCTATGACTCTTGGGACAAGAATAGTAGTTATGAAAGATGGTTTAATTCAACAAGTTGCAACTCCAAAAGAAATATATGAGCACCCGGTAAATATGTTTGTTGCAAGTTTTATAGGAAGCCCACAGATGAACAATTTATATGGAACAACAAGAGAAGTTGATGGGAAAATAATGATTAAGATATTAGATAGAGAGATTGAACTTCCAAAATTTAAAGCAGATAAAATTAGAGGAACAAAACATGCAAATGCAGAAGTTATAATGGGTATTAGACCAGAAGCTATAAGTTGTAAAGAAGCTGACCTTAAAAAAGAGGGAGCAATAATATTTACAAGTACACTTGATGTTTCAGAAAACCTTGGTGCAGAGAAATTCCTTTACATGCAAGTTGAAGGAAGAACTATGGTAGTTAAAACTAACTCACCAGAAGAATTTAAGCCAGGTCAAGAAGTTAAGTATGTAATGGACTTTAATAAATTCCACATGTTTGATAAAGAAGAGCAATACACAGTATTCTAAAAATAATAAAATCTATTCAAAAAGAAAAATTCTAACAAATATAAAAGTCGACTTCGAAAGAGGTCGGCTTTTTTGATTAGGTGTGTTTAAGAAGGATATGGATTGATAGTCAATATCCTTAGAAAGGGATATGGATTGATAGTCAATATCCTTGAAAGGGGATATGGATTGGATAGTCAA
>NZ_CAMQZG010000067.1 GCF_947039605.1 uncultured Clostridium sp. | reverse complement strand
TCCCTACACGACGCTCTTCCGATCTGTGATAGTATATATGCTATCACCTGTTTTAATGAAAAGTTAATTACAGTTTATAAGAGTTTTAAGGTCATTATCATCTAAAGTAAAATCTGTTTGCATAAGTGTATATGATTTTGCAATACAAAAAATAAGAATAGCATCACGACTATTTTTAGAGTAAAGAATACCATTATTAGTAAGTTTTAAAATTCTATTTGTTTCAGCTAAAGATAAACTTGCAGCAATACAAAGTTTTAATGCATTATCTCTATCGGGTATTTTATCACCACGAAGAATTTCATAGCAATAAGAGCGACTTATGTTAGAATCATTTATAATAGTGCTTTTCTTTAAATTTTTTTCAATACATAGATTGCTAAAGTACTCAGAAAAGTTTAAAGTATCTAAAGATTTTTGTTTAGTTATTAGAAATTTATTTAAGTCATTTATGTTATCAAGTGATGTTAACATACTTTCTAAATCATTTGTTTTTTCATCCATTATGTATAGGCTCCTTTAGTACAGTTTACAATAATATGTAATCTTCTACATTATATGATATAATTTTTTTATAGAAAAATCAAGAAAAAAGGAGAATATATGGAAAAATTATTAGCTGAATATGAACTTAGTCTATATTCAGAGGTAAAAACAATACTCGAAGGGAAAGTTTATATAGTAAGTCATGAGATTACAAATCAACTTTATATAAAGAAAGTTTTACATAGAGAAAATTTATCTGTGTATAAAGTTTTAAAGGAAATGAAATCTCAAAACAGACCAGAGGTAGTAGAATATTTCCCTATTAACGATAAACTTATAGTAATAGAAGAACTTGTAAATGGAAGAACAGTAGAAAATATACTAGAGATAGAAAGTATAGCAAAAGATGAAGCTATTAGAATTATGATAGGAATTTGTGATGGATTATTAGATATTCATAGGAGGGATAACCCTATAATACATAGAGATATTAAACCAAGTAATATAATTATTAATAGTGATGGTGTTATAAAATTAATAGATTTTGATGCAGCAAGAGTAGTTAATGAACTTAACAACAGAGATACAAGACTTATAGGAACAAGTGGATATGCATCACCAGAACAATTTGGATTTGCCCAGACTGATATTAGAAGTGATATTTATAGTATGGGAGTTTTATTGAATTATTTATTAGTAAAAAAATTACCAAGTGAAGAGCTTGTAAGTGGGGAGATTGGTGAAATTATAAAAAAGGCTATACAAATAGATAGAGGATATAGATATCAAGATGTTGAAGAATTTAAAAAGGCATTACTTTTAATAAATTTGAAACCTAAGAAAGATAGTAGAAGCAATGTTTTAAATACTCAAAAGTTAAGTCTAGAGAAACCTAAGGATAAAAAAGAACCAGAAGGTTATATGACTTTTGGTATTCAATCACAGAATAAAGATGAAAAAAATAAAAAGAAAGAAAATAAAAAAGAAAGAAAATACACGAGAAGTAGCCTAGATATGGCTTTAGAAAGGTATTTAAGAAAAATTGTAGGTTTTAGAAGTTTTAAGGTTTATAAAATGATTTTAGCATCTTGTTGGTATCTAATTGCATTTTTGGGGTTTTTGGTATATTCAACTAGTCACCAAATATCAGATATTAGTTTAGTTATATATTTCGCTATTCTTCCAACATTTATATTTGGTGGTGGATTCGGAATTAACAAATATTTACCATTAATGAAAAGTAAAACTATCTGGAAAAAAATTATAGGGCAAATTATAATGTGGTTTATTTTAACTATGATAGCTGGGGCATTTATGGGAGCTAAGTAGATATATAAAGGTAATGTTCAAGTTTTGAGCATTATCTTTTTTTTGTACGCTGATAGCGTACCAATTAGGTTTTATATCTAGCTATAATAAGTTTGTAAGTTGATTTAATTGCGGATTCAATTTGTAGACAATCTTTCGAAAAGAAGAAAAGTTAGTATAGAGAGAGTTTTTTGTACTAGAAAAATTAAAGAGTGACTATACATATGGCAAAATTTAAAGTAGCAATATTAGTTTAATAAGAAAGGAAGTTTAACAAATGAAGAAAAAAGTTTTAATAGGACTAATAATAGTAGTAGGAATTGGAGTAGCAGTAATTGGAGTAGCAGTAATTGCTAGTAGTGGGGATAGTTCAACAAAAGCCTCAATAGCAAAGCCAGCAGTAGCACAAGTAAATAGTAGTGTATCACATAAACAAGAATACAAAGTTGGAGATACAGTTGATATTAGTGGGATGAAATTGAAAGTAGATAAAGTTACAATAGCTAATGGGGATGAATTTGATACTCCACAAAAAGGAAATGATTATGTTGTAGTTAAAATAACAATCATAAATGATTCAGATGATACTATATCATATAATCCTTTTGATTATTCAATAAAAAATAGTAAGGGACAAATTACAGATGGAGCTATGAGTAGTGTCAATTCAAATACAGCATTAAATAGTGGTCAGTTAGCTAAAGGTGGATCAGTTACAGGCACACTTGTTTATGAAGCGCCAAAGGGTGATAAAGGATTAAAATTACTGTATAAAGGAAATGTACTATCAAATGATGTAAGTGCGCAGATAAATTTAAATTAGTAAATAATAAATTATTTAATTAGGACCAAGCTTTTTGAAAGGCTTGGTCCTTAAATATAAATAAGAAGGGAATTAAAATAAGTATGGAAAAGGAAATATTAGAGAAGACAGAGAAATTAATACAAGATTTTTATGATATTAAAAAAATATTAATTGGAAGTAAGTTAGAAAATTTAAATATAAATAAAGAAAGAATTATTGTGAGTGAAGATTGTTTTAGTGAGAGATGGGAAATATATAATTTAGATATTTTTATAAATAAAAGTATAGAGGAGGATTTATTAGATTTAGATTTTGAATTACATATAGACAAAGATATTCCATTATTAAATAGTGATGAGTGGCTAAAAAAGTATGGTAGCAAATTATATGCTGAAAAAAAGGTTGAAATAATTAAAAAGGAATTTATAAGTTTAAATAAATTGTGGAATGAGATTATAAGTGAAAAATATATTTTAGTATTAAAGAAAAATTTCTTTGATATAGAAAAGTTTTTAGAAGATATAGTTGGAAAAAGTAATTTTAAAATAGATGATGAAAATTTAGTTATTAGTAAGGTTGAAGGTGAGCTATTAAAGCAAGGAAATGATAAGAGTAAAATAGTAAAGGAATTGACTTGGACTAAAAATAACATGGAAAATTCTAGCATAGAAGTGATTCTTCCTATAGAAAGAAGGCATTTAAATAAAGAAAACAAAATTAGATGTATAAAAATTAAGTTTAGTGGGGAATATATAAAATTTAATATTGTAAATTATTATAATAATGGAAATATACAAGTTATTGATACGAAAGGTACTGGGGAATGGGAATTTAAGATGTTTCTTTTAAAATATAAATTAAGTTTATTTTAAAAAGAATATAAAATTTATAAGGTAGTTGAAAGTCTATCTTTTTTTGCTCTAATATGATATATTGTTTCTAAGGAAACAATAAGGAGAGTTAAAATGATAGATATAACATTAAAATTAGATAAAGAAAATAAAGTATGGGATAGATTTAAATTAAATGAAAGTACTCTTTTAAGTGCTGGGCATATGGGAACACACTTAGATGTATATAATCATTCACAAGTACCATTAGAGTATTTTAAATCTAAATGTAAAATTATAGATTGTGAAAAATATGATTTTGACAAAGAGATAGGAATAGAAGTTTTAGAAGGTAAAGTGATAGATAAAGGTGATTTTATAATTTTTAATACAGGAATACAGAAAAAGTATTTGTATGGAAGTTATTTTTATATTCATAATCACCATAATTTGAGTTATGAGTTAATTGAGTATCTACTAAATAAAAAAGTAGCTTTTATTGGTATAGATGCAGCTGGAGTTAGAAGAGGAAAAGAACACAAAGGTGCTGATATATTAGCAGAAGAAAATAATACATTTATTATAGAAAACTTAGATTTAGAAGATTTGAAGAATAAAAATAATGAGTTTATAGCATACACAATGTGGATTGATAATCCATTTGCTACAGGGCTTAGTACAAGAGTTATTTTAGAAGAGGTTTAAAGTGTTATGAATAATGATAAATTAATGTTAGAACTTATAAAGGTATTTCAAAATTTTTCAGAAGTAAATTCTAGGCATTATAATAGCAATTATGATGATATTAATATGAATGAAGTTCATACAATAGATTTTATAGGGAAAAATATAGATTCAAATTTAAAAGTAGTGACAGATGGTGTAGGTATTACAAAAGGTGCTATTGCTAAAATAACTAAAAAATTAGAAGAAAAGGGCTTTATAAGTTCATATAAAAAAGCAGATAACAAAAAAGAAAAATACTTTAGGCTTGAAAGTAAAGGGGTGGATGTTTATGAAAAGCATCTAAAACTTCATAAACAAGCTTTTGATAGAGATAAAAAAATATTTGATAATTATAATGTTGATGAAAAAAAATTAATAAATAAATTTTTAAAAGAACTAGCGAATGATATAGGAAAAAGAATTTAAGAATAGGCTAAAAGGACTGCCTCACATAGACTGTGAGGTAGTCCTTTTTAGTTTTTAGATTCTAATTTAAGTAATAAATCCTTTTTATCAAGTCCACCAGCATATCCGATTAATTTACCACTTTGACCAACAATTCTGTGGCAAGGAACAACAATACTTATTTTATTTTTATTATTTGCACCACCAACAGCTCTTACAGCTTTTTCATTACCAATCATTTTTGCTATATCTTTATATGATTTAGTTTCACCATAAGGAACTTTTAAAAGATTTTTCCAAACTTTAATTTGAAATTCTGTTCCACTAAATTCTATTGGTAAATCAAATTTTTTTCTTTTATTAGCAAAGTATTCTTCTAGTTGATTAATAGTATCTTCAATAATTTTATTTTTACTTTGACTTAAGATTTCATCTTCTAAGTTATAATAGCTTATTTCAAGAAGTGCTTTGTCAGTAGCCCTAATAATTAGATTTCCGAGTTTAGAGTTATAGATATATTTATATTCTTTCATAATTTTGTTCTCACTTTCAAATGTTCTTAGAGAGATTATATACTATTTACTTAAAAATTGTCTAATTTAATTATGTATATTTGATGTAAAGTTAAAGTTGCATAAATTCAACTTCTAGTTTGTAGAAGGTAAGGAAACTATAGGTTAAAATTAGTTAGAGGTGATTGAGATGGGGTTTGGGAATAGACTTAGAGAGTTAAGAGTGAAAATAGGAAGTTTGATATAGAAAAAATAAAAGAATTTTTAATAAAAGCTAAAAAGTGTACCTATGCTAAGGGGGGAATGGAGTTGAAGCTTCAAGACCAAGTTCACATGATTTGAGTTATGAAGAAGGGATATTTAAATATATAGATACGTATCTTGGGAGTAAGAATTTTATTGGTGAAGAGGCTATATGGATAGAAAATAAACCATATTGGGCAATGAATTATAGTGGAAGAGTTCTTTGTGATAAATTTTCAGGAAGCTTTTTAAAAGAAGTTTTATCAAATGTTGAAGTTGAGAAACCATATAGAGGACCTAAAGTATATGTAAAAGGGGACTATATTTATCAATGTATGGTTGAGGGGGAGTTTGAATGGTTTAAAGGGCAGGAAGAAATCTATTTAAATAATGAGAAAATATATGAATGTATTTTCCATGGGGGAATAGTTATTTAATCAATAATTAAGGGGGAAAAGAAATTGGGGCTAGAAAAAATAAATAAGTATATTGCACAGCAATTTAGTAATCCAAAGGGGATTCGTGGAATTATAAGCACATTTGTGATGAATAATATGAATAAAAAACAATATGGAAGTATTATAGAAAATTTAAAGATAAATAGTGGCGATAAAGTTTTAGATATAGGATTTGGAAATGGGAAGCTTTTAAATAAAATTAGTAAACAAGTAGATGGTGAGTTCTATGGGTTAGAAAATATAAAGTATACTGATTATGGTTTTAATAGATATACTGTGGATGAATTAAGAAAAATAACAGTTGAAAGTGGTTTTGAAATAGTAAAACTTATAGAAATAAGTAAAGATAAGTCATATTGCTTAATTTCTAAAAAAGTTTAAAGATGCGAAAATCAAAATACTTCATATAATAATTGTAGTATTTAAAATATGAGGTAGTTTATAGATGAATGATAATGAAGTTTTTAAATTAATAGAAAAAGAAATATTAAAGAAAAAATATTTAAATAATCCGTATGATGAAACTTATGTAAGAAGACTAGAACTTTACCCAGAGTTTTTACAAATGCCATACTGGCTTGATTATAGAGAGTATATAGATATAAAAGAATATTTAAATGAAGTGAAATTTAAAGGTAAGATATTAGACTTTGGATGTGGAAGTGGGCATATGGATATCCTTTTAGGTAGAGATGGATATGAAATTTGTGGAGTAGACTTGAGTCCAATGGCAATAGGTATATGTAATATATTAAGAGATAATGAGCTAAATGATATCAAGAAAAAGGTTAGTTTTAAGCTTGAAGATGTAACAAGTTTAAATGTAAGTAAAGATATGTTTGATTTAGTTTGGTGTTCACACACTTTAGAACATATAAAAGATCATAAGCCTATTTTTGAAGGACTAAAAAAGAGAATTAGTAAAAATGCTAAAATGAGAATATCAGTACCATTAGGTTATGCCTTTGATGATCCAGATCATGTTCATCATTGGGCTAATGAGAAAGAGTTTAGAGAATACTTCGAAAGAATGGTATTAGTAGAAGAGGTAATTGTTGATGAAAATAAAAGAATTATTGTAGCAACTTTTAAGTTATAAATACAAGATAGTTTATAATAATTTATTTTTGAGATATAATAAGTAAAAATAAACTTAGGAGTGGATAGAATGAATAAAGAGTTTACAGTGAAGACAAAAGAAGAACTTAAAAATGAGCTTACAGAAGTTCAATATCTTGTAACACAAGAAAGTGCAACAGAAAGACCTTATATAAATGAGTATGATAATAACTTTGAAAAGGGACTATATGTTGATATAACAACAGGGCAGCCTCTATTCACTTCTATGGAAAAGTTCAATTCAGGATGTGGCTGGCCTGCATTTAGTAAGCCTATAAGTAGAGATGTTATAAAAGAAACAAGAGATGTATCTCATGGGATGGAGAGAATAGAAGTTAAAAGTAAACTATCAAGTAGTCATCTAGGACATGTATTCTCAGATGGATTACTTGAAAATGGTGGGCTAAGATATTGTATAAATTCAGCATCCCTTAAGTTTATTCCTTTTGAAAAGCTTGAGGAAGAGGGATATAAGGAATATACAAAACTATTTAAATAGAGGAAAGTGCTACATATTTTAAAAAATATGTAGTATTTTTTATTTTAGGGGTTGCTTTTTGCTTTATAGTCGTGTAATATAATAATTAGTTGTATGCAATTTAATTTTAAAAAATACAAAAGAAAAATTAACTTTATAGGAGGAATTTAAAAATGAACATATTAGGAGCAACAAAAGGTACAGAACTTGAGGAAATCATAGATAAGTTAGTTACAGGTGAGGCAATGGCAGCAGGAATGTATTTTGCATTAGCACATATTGCAAGAGAACAAGGAAATGAAAAAGTGGCTAATGTTTTAACTAAGATAGGTACAGATGAGGCAAGACATAGTGGTTTATATTCAGTTTTAAATGGAAAAGTTAATGAAGATATATTCACACTTCTTCCAATGTTCTTAAAAGAAGAGCAAGGTGCTGGTCCTGCAATTGGTGGAATTGCAGATAAAGCTGAACAACTTGGAATGAAAGAAGTTGCGAAGCTTATTAGAGGAGCTGCTAAAGATGAAATAGGTCATGCTAATGCTTTAGAAGCTATATTAGAGGATAGAGTATAAAGTATAAGATTTATTTTAAATAAATAATTAGATATAAATTAAAGGGCGTAACTTACATTTTTATAAGTTACGCCCTTAATATTAAAAATTAATTAGGGGAAAATAATAAGTGAGTAGTAGTTATTTTATATAAATATTGAAAAATTTAAGGTATAGATATATTATAAAAGAAAAGAATTATTTAGAAGTTAAATATTAAGTTAATATATATTAAGATACGAAAGGAAATTTTTATGAATAAAACAGAAGAAAAAGTATTTGATTTAGAGAATAGTTATTATGAGTTGCCACAAATATTTTATACTGTTCAACCACCTAGTGATGTAGCTTGTCCTAAAATGTGCATACTAAATATTGATTTAGGGAATGAACTAGGAATAAATTTGAAAAGTAAAAATTTATTAGAGATTCTTTCAGGGAATAAAGTGGAGGAGGATAGCATTCCTATTTCACAAGCATATGCTGGACATCAATTTGGAAACTTTACAATGCTTGGAGATGGAAGGGCAGTTCTTTTAGGTGAGTATATAACAACAAAGGGCGAGAAAATAGACATTCAGTTAAAAGGAGCAGGGAAAACACCTTATTCTAGAGGTGGAGATGGGAAAGCATCACTTGGTCCAATGCTTAGAGAATATATTATTAGTGAGGCGATGTATGGACTAAATATTCCAACAACTAGAAGTCTTGCAGTAGTTTCAACAGGAGAAAAAGTTGCTAGGGATGAATATTTAGAAGGGGCTATTCTTACTAGGATTGCAAAAAGTCATATAAGAGTAGGAACTTTTCAGTATGCAGCAGGTTTTGGGGAAATAGAAGATGTAATAGAACTTGCAGATTATACTTTAGATAGACATTTTAAAGGATATGAAAAAGCATCTAATAAATATAAGTACTTATTAGATGAAGTAATTAAAAAACAAGCAAAACTTATTGCAAAGTGGCAACTTGTTGGATTTATACATGGAGTTATGAATACTGATAATATGACTGTTTGTGGGGAAACTATAGATTATGGACCATGTGCATTTATGGATATTTATAATCCTAAAACTGTTTTTAGTTCAATAGATTATGCTGGTAGATATGCTTATGGAAATCAACCTAATATAGGGGTGTGGAATCTTTCAAGGTTTGCAGAAACACTAATACCTCTTTTAGATGAGGAGCAAGATAAAGCTATTGATAGTGCAAAAGAAAGTATCAATAAGTTTGTTGTCTTATTTAAAGAAAATTGGATTGATGGTATGAGAGCAAAACTTGGGATATTTAATAAAGAAGATGCAGATGAGTATTTAATTGATAGTTTACTTGGAATAATGCAAAATGAAAAAGCTGATTATACGAATACTTTTTATAATTTAACTATTAGGAATATAGATGATTTAGAGATAAAGAAATCTAATATATTTGAGAAGTGGTATAAATTATGGCAGGAAAGATTAAAAAGACAAGATGAGTCAAAAGTCGAAAGTATAGAACTTATGAAAAAAAGTAATCCTGTTATTATTCCAAGAAATTATAGAGTGGAAGAAGCATTGAGTAGTGCTGTAGAAAAACATGATTATTCAGTTATGAAAGAACTTTTAGAGGTTTTAAAAAATCCATTTGATTATGAAAAAGATTTAAAGAAATATATAGAGTTACCTAAAGTTACAAATGAAGTTTATAGAACTTATTGTGGGACTTAAATAATAAATAAAAGTCGTAAATTCTAATTTTAAGAATTTACGACTTTTTATATTTTAATTATAAGTTTAAAAGTTCATCTTCTATTGTTTCTATGGCTCTCTCATAGTTTTTTCTCTCAGATGACATTTCTTCACCACTTCTGTACTCAATTATCATTTTAAGTCTAGTAAGTCTGTTGATTTTTGAGTTAGTAGAAAGTATATCAAACCCTTCAGGAAGCATTCCTTTAACTAATAAATCAATGATGCTTTCATCTTTTTTATTAGCAAGACTACTTTGTAGTTCTCTAAGTAAATTTAAAAGATTCTCTTCAATCATAGGATTAGCATCTACTTTAAGTTCTTCTATTCTTTGTGATATATAACCTATCATTTTCTTTTTTTCTGTATTAGTTGTATTAGTAGGAAGCTCTGCACTAGCACCTCTACTAATTCTTTTTATGTAATCAAGTGTTTCTTCTCTTAATGTTGTTTCCATAATATCTCCTCTGTGTTTAAAAGTCTTAGTATAGTTTAACATAAAATATAGATAAAAGACTTTTTATTTTTAGTAATAGATAAAATCTTTGATATTTAATTCAAAGCTAGAGTCACTTTCACTTGTGATAGTAAAATTAACATCAAATTTATGAAATGCACTTATAAGGTATAAAGAGTTTATATTAACATAAAACTTATGAGTATTATTAAAGTTAAGCTCAAAGTTACTAAAGCTTTTTATATTTATAGATACATTTATCTCATCAGGGAAAATTTCTATGTAATTATCAAGTATTTGATATACACAGATATCTAAAATAATTGATATACATCTTTTCTCAAGTTTGTTTTTTATATCTTTTAGTCCTCTTAAATTAAGAACTAAATCAATTGCCTTAATTTTAATAGCTCTGTTGCAAAGAGGACATTTTGTTATAATTTCATTTGTAACATTAGTTTCTAATAAACTTTCAAGTTTAAAACCACAGGTACAAGTCCCTCTTATTTCTTTAGGATCATCTGCATATCCATATATATAATCCATATCTTTAAAATCTCCTTTTACATATGTATGTGTATTATATTATAACAGTAATGGTTACTACTGATAAGCTTAAGTTAAAAGTAATATATACGCTTAGAAAATTTGGTAAACTAAGATAGATATAAAAATTTGGATAATATGTAGGTTACTTTATGAATAAAGTAGTTTTGGAGGGATATAGATGTCATTTTTAAAAAAATTATTAGATATAAGAGAAATAAAAACTCCTATATTTTTTAAGGAGTTTACTGAAAATAATAAAAATTTAGTAGAATTAGAGAGTATATTTAATTTAGTATATAGTGAAAAAAAGAAAATTATAAATGAGGATATCATAAGAGTTAAGATAGGGATTCAAGGTGAGAAAAATGTAGCATATGAACTTAAAAATTCGTATATTCCAATGATTTGTTTGCATGATATAAGAATAGAACATGAGGGGAATATAGCCCAGTTAGATTTTGTTTTAGTAACTGAAAAATTTATTATGGTTTTAGAAACAAAAAAGCTAAATGGAGATATAGATATAAATGAAGTTGGTGAATTTACAAGGAAATTTAAAAATGCAAATGGTAAAGTTTATAAGGAAGAAGGGATATATAGTCCAATTGCCCAAAATGATAGACATATAAGGATACTTGAGGATTATTTAAAGAAGCATAAGATAATAAGGCGAGTTCCAATATATTCAGCGGTAGTAATTGCTAGCTCAAGGTCAATAATAAATAGAGAGAAAGCACCAGCTACAATAAAAAATATAATATTTAAATATGATCAGTTAACACATATGATAAATAAAAAACTTGAAAGTATTGATAAAGATAGTAAGATGTTTGAAAGCAGAATGATAGAAATAGCTAAATTTTTAGTAGATAACAATGTTGAGATTAAATATGATTATTATAAAAGATATCATTTAAAAGAAGAGGATTTTGTTAAAGATAAAAACAAATCAGAATTAGAATTTTTAGATATTAATAATATGAAGACCAAGGAACTTAGAAGCCCTAATATAATTTCTGATGATGAATTATATAGTAAGTTGAAAGCATACAGATTAGAAAGAGCAAGAGAAAAAAATGTGCGGGCTTATTGTATATTTACTAATAATACATTAGATGAATTAATTTTAGAAAAACCAAGAAGTGAAGATGAGTTAGCTAAAATAAAGGGTCTTGGAAAAATCAAAGTTGAAGAGTTTGGAAAAGAAATTATTGAAATTATCAAGTTAAGTTGATTAAAATGAAAAAAATGGTAAAATTATACTTATAAATATTATGAAAGGGAGCTGATAGTTAAATTGATTAAATTTGGATTATCATATGTTTTATTAAGTGTTTTAAGTTCACTTATGTGTGTAGGGATTTTAATGCTAGTCTTAAAAGGAATGAAGATGACATTTGATATGGATGGAGAAAAATGGAATAGAACTTTAGGCTATAAAACTGGAAGTGGGTTATACTATATTCTTGCAGGGACATATATTTTTACGGTGCTAGTTATGCTACCGATTAGTGTTATATGGTTTAATGTAGTAGGGATAGAGAACCCTATACTTGGGTCTGTAATTATTATGGTAGCCTTAACAGTAAGTGGAGGTATTAAGTTTCCAAAGATTAAAGCTATGATACAAAGTAGATGTGAAAGTATATTTAGTTAAAGTTTAGTAAATAGTAAAGATGAGGTTATATAGTTTGATAAAAGCTATATGACTTTTTTATTGTTCGAAAATTTATGTAAGTTTCAGTTGGAGATATAGATTTCTTATTAAGTATGATATTAGAAATTATTTTTTTGAGGTAATTTGATAATTTAAAAGAAATAATTTGTTTCAAATTTTTTATATTGAAAGAAATTATAGAAAATACCTTATTTTACATAATAATAAGGTTGATATATTATATAACTATAATATATTGTAAACAAAGGATGATTTAATTAATGAAGTATATAGAAATGGGAAAAAAATTAGGTGAGAAATATTCTAGTAGGGAACTTGTAAAGATAATGGCGTATCTTAAATTTCAAACACCTAAAAATGCTATAGAATATATTTTAGAGTTAGCAGAATTGTGTGATGTGAAAATTTTTGGAGATTTAATCAATGAGGATAATTTAACAAGTTTTATACTTGGGTTCCATAATGGAACTATCCAAGTAGGGACATGTAATCCTAATGATGCAAAATTAATGTAGATAAAAACAATTCTTATAGAGAGGAGTTAGTATGATGAATATTAAAAATAGAAGTGAAAATGATAGAGAGGTTAAAGCAAATATTGTTAAGCTTGAAATTAGTGATTTAGATGATATAGTAAGACTGCAAGACTTTATAATAGAGGGCATTGAAGATAAACAGATATTTGCAAGAACAAATAGAGAGGAATTTATTAGTTATTTTGAGGGAAATTCATATTTAGTAGGAATTAGATTAATTGAAACAGGAAAACTTGTAGCACTTGGCGTATATGTAAATGATGGACTTAAAGAGGCTAATTATGGATATGATTTAGATTACTTGAAAGAGGATATTTTAAAAACTGGTCAAATTGAAATTACAATAGTTCATCCAGATTTTAGAGGAAATAGACTTCAAGATATTTTATGTAAAAAGCTTATAGAAGTTTCTAAGGTAAATGGAGATAAGTATTTAACAGCAACAGTTTCACCTTACAATAAGCACAGTCTTAGTAATTTTTTGAAGGCTGATTTTAAAAATAAAAAGGAAAAACTTAAATATGGTGGAGTTCTAAGATGTATTTTAGAATACAAACATTAAAGCAAAGAGATATTTCATAGTTTAGTGACTGCAATTATATATTAGTTGATAAATTATTGAGATAGCTTTTTATATGGAATCTAAAGAAAATAAATTTTTAGGTATAAACAGTATTAGAAGAATACAAGATTGTAAATATAATAATATTAGGGAAGAAAAAGGTTATTTATTGTAAATAAATAATATTGAAATAAAATCAATGATAAATGCTTTATATTTATAATAATACAATAAGAAATACATAATAATATTCCAAGAAAATGAATAAACTGTTAATAAATAGAATGAATTGGATTTGAAAATAATGGTATAGTGTAAAAGGAAACTTTTAAGCGCAAACAAAGGAGAAATTTAATGAAAAAGAATAAATTAATAACACTTATTTTATCAGGAGCAATGATAGCTTCTATGAGTGGTATAGTAGCAGGTTCAACAGGTCATAAGGGAAAGAATATAGTAAATAAAAGTAAGGAAGTAACTAATTATATATTGTTAGCGGATAGAAAAATAAATGATAATACAATTGCTATAAAAGAAAATAGCGATTTAACTCTTGTAAATAAAGATAGTAAAGAATTAGTTAAGGAAGAAAGTAAAACGAGCACTAAAAATGAAGTTAAACCAGTACTAAATTTAGCTAGTAAGGAAGTTATAAAATCAAAGTGGGTAACTGAGAATAGGAAAAAATATTATTATAATAATGAAGGTCAAAAAACAATAGGTTGGACAACGATAGATAATCATATTTATAAATTTAACGATCAAGGCATAATGATAACAGGATGGGTTCAAGAGTGGGGAGTAAAATATTACTTTGCAGATAATGGACAACTACTAACAGGGTGGCAAACAATAGATAATCATGTTTATAATTTTAATAATCATGGAATAATGCAAACAGGATGGCAAACAATAGATA
>NZ_CAMQZG010000066.1 GCF_947039605.1 uncultured Clostridium sp. | reverse complement strand
GCTCTCGCTGCATAAATTGCTGCTGCAAGACCTGCTGGACCTGAACCAACTACAACTATATCAATATTTTTAACTTCTTTTGCCATAGTTATTCTCCTCCATTCAAATGTTATTTTACATACCCCCTACGGGTATCTTTATTAACATTATAGCACCAATTTTTTAATTTGCAAGTACCATAAAAAAACCTCCATTCATAGATTTAACTAAAATGGAGGTTATAATACTTATTAATTTTAATATTTTACTTGATAATTTTCTATATTATAGGCTTTTTTCTGTATTAACACATATTTTTTGAATTCTTTTCTTAAATATTATTTTATCCATCTCAACAAGTACATCTAAAGAATCACCACTCTTAATTTCTCCAGATAAAATTTCTTCACTAAGTTTATCCTCTAAATGCTTTGTAATAACTCTTTTAAGCGGTCTTGCTCCATACTTTAGCTCCGTTCCTTTTGAAACAAAAAACTTTTTACTTTCTTCACTAAAAGATAAATGTATCTCATGTTCTCTTAGCTTTTTCTTTGTACCTCTAAGCATTATATCTACTATTTTAAGCAAATGTACTTCTGTTAATGAATGGAATACCATAATATCATCTATTCTATTTAAAAATTCAGGTTTAAATGTTTGTTTTAATTCCTCCATAACTTTCTCTTTCATTTTTTTATACTCATCATCATCATGATGTTCTGTTATAGAGAATCCAACCTTATTTTGTTTGTTAATACTATGAGCACCTAAATTAGATGTCATTATAATTATAGTATTAGTAAAATTAACAACTTTTCCTTTACCATCTGTAAGTCTACCATCCTCTAAAATTTGTAGAAGAATATTAAACACATCTGGATGTGCTTTTTCAATCTCATCTAAAAGGATAACAGAATATGGGCTTCTTCTTACTTTCTCTGTAAGCTGACCACCATCCTCATATCCAACATACCCTGGTGGTGAACCTATAAGCTTAGAAACACTATGCTTCTCCATATATTCTGACATATCAATTCTTATCATATAACTCTCATCACCAAATAAATTACTTGCAAGTGCCTTACAAAGTTCTGTCTTACCAACACCTGTTGGCCCAAGGAAAATAAATGAACCAGCTGGTCTATTCACATCCTTAAGTCCAACTCTTGACCTCCTTACAGCTTTTGAAATTGCTTCTATTGGTTCTTCTTGCCCTATTATTCTAGTTGCTAATGTTTTTTCTAAACTTAAAAGCTTATCAGCTTCTTTTTGAGTCAATTTTTCTACAGGTATTTTAGTCCATCTTGATACAATATTAGCAACACTATTAGAGTCTACTATATTAACTTTATTAACCTTATTCGTTTTCCATTCTTCACTAAGGTCTATAAATTTCTGCTTTAACTTCTTCTCTTCATCACGAAGTCCTGCGGCCTTTTCAAAGTCTTGCTCTAATATAGCCCTGTCTTTTCTATCTGATATTTCCTTAATATCATCCTCAGCCTCTTTTACATTTGGTGGTACTCTAAAATCATCAATTCTGACTCTTGCCGCTCCCTCATCTATAAGATCTATTGCCTTATCTGGAAGAAATCTATCATTTATATATTTTACTGATAAATCAACTGCTGCATAAATAGCCTCATCTAAAATTTGAACATTATGATGATTCTCATAATTTTCTCTTAGTCCTTTTAAAATAAGAATTGTTTCACTCTTACTTGGCTCACCTACTATAACAGGCTGAAATCTTCTTTCAAGTGCTGTATCTTTTTCTATATGTTTTCTATACTCATCAATAGTAGTAGCACCTATACATTGTATTTCACCTCTTGCTAATGCTGGTTTTAATATATTAGAAGCATCAATTGCCCCCTCAGCACCTCCTGCACCAACAATAGTATGAATTTCATCTATAAATAAAATTACATCAGGATTTTTTTTAAGCTCCTTAATAACATTTTTAAGTCTATCCTCAAACTCACCTCTGTATTTTGCCCCTGCAACCATAGCGGTTAAATCTAATGAAATAATTACCTTATCCTTTAAATTTCCAGGTATAGTTCCATCTACAATTCTTTGTGCAAGACCTTCCGCAATAGCAGTTTTACCAACCCCTGGCTCTCCTATTAAGCAAGGATTATTTTTTGTTCTTCTACAAAGTATTTCAAGGACCCTTTGAGTTTCTTCTTCCCTTCCAACAACTGGATCTAATTTTTTATCAAATGCGCATGCAGTAAGGTCTACACCATACTTTAAAAGAACTGGTATATCTTTTTTTTCTCTATCTCTTTTTTTACGCCCTTCATCTTTTCTTTTTATTTCAGTTGAAAACACATCATCACTTAAATAGTCCTTTAATGTTTTCTTAAGCTTTATAAAGTTAGCATTAAGATTATAAAGAATAATATATGCCACCCCCTCTTTATCCTTTAAAAGTGTAAAAAGAATATTTTCAGCTGACGAATATTGTGCCCCTTCTTTTCTTGCCTCTAAAATACTCTCATCAAGTATTTTTTTACTTCTTGGTGTAAATGGAATATCTAATATATTATAGTCAACATCTCCAACACCTATATAACTTTTAATAAGCTCTGTAACATCTTCCTCTGTAATATCAATATCTACTAAAAACTTTTTTGCCTGTGTATCAGTTCTATAAAATCCTAAAAGTATATGTTCCGTACCAACATAACCATGCTTGAGCTCTTTTGAAACATTTTTTGCTTCCTCAATTACCTTTTTAGCATCCTCCGTAAACTTATCAAAAAACATAAATTTCTCCCTTCTTTTATACTTTATATTGTATTAATATTTCTCTAATTTTAGTTGCCCTTAATATCTTTTCTTCATTCTCATTAATTTTTTCTTTTGATAAACTTTTTATATTATTATACTTAGTTGTTAATAATAAATAATTTAAAGTACCTATAGGTTAATGCCTCTAAATCATTCATTATTTCTTCTTCTGTAAGCCCAAGCGTAATTCTATTAGAAAGTCTATATAAATTACTCTTCCCATAATTTTACTTTTTAAACTTATACGAAGTATTTTCCAAAAAACTTTTAGAGATTTTTTCTGCTAACCTACGTCCATTTTCAGTAGTTAATTTCCCTAGAAATACCTTTCCATCTATATTCCTATATATATAAATTTCATTACTCATCAATACATTAGTATTCAAACTTTTATCAAACATAACTCATTCACCACCATTGTTAGTTTTAATAGTTCTAATTTCATCACGTATAATAGCTGCTTTTTCATACTCTTCAAAATTTATTGCTTCAATTAATTCTTCATTTAAATAAGCTAAATCTTTCCTAAATTCCTCATATTTTGTGCCACACTCTTTACATTCAACCTCATAAGATATATTTTTCCTATCCTCTTTATGCCCAACATAATCTACTAATCCACTTAAAATTTTATTTAAATTGAAGCAGTTTAAATCATCCATCTCAGACTCAAGCACTACTTCCTTATCTTCATTTGCACAGACTTCACACAACATAAAAAACTTTCTATTCCCCTCAATTGATTTTACAGGCTTTACTGTTGCACTCTTCTTTTTGCATTTATCACACTCCATACTATTTAAACTCCTTTGTTAAATAAATCTTTTTCAAATTAAATTCCTCTATACATATTTTTATCCAAATTTATGATTTAAAACCATAATTGTCATGTTTAATTTAATTAATAAATGTTAATAACTATTAATATGTAGTAGGAGGTTATCATTATGAATATTTACTATTTAGGACACTCATCATTTTTAATAAAAACTAAAAATGGAAAAAGAATTTTAACAGACCCATTTAAAATTAATTCATCACTTGAAAATATTGATATTATAACAATCAGTCACGCTCATTTTGACCATTCAGATACAGAAAACCTTCCCATTGATTCTAAAATATTAAATTTCGCATCTGACTTTGAAAATAATTTTTGTAAAATTAAAACTTTTAATAGTTATCATGATAACTCTCTTGGACTTAAAAGAGGGCCTAATTTAATTTTCCACTTCATAATAGAGAATATAAGCCTTTGTCATCTTGGAGACCTTGGCCATATGCTTGATATATCTATTCTCAAAGAACTAAAAAATATAGATATTCTCTTTATTCCTGTAGGTGAAAACTATACTCTTAACTTGAAAATTTTGCATAGAATAATTGAAACAATACGCCCTAAATTTATTATCCCCATGCATTACAGAACTTCTGATACCGACTTTTCATTAAATTCTCTTGATAAATTTCTTTTAATATTTAAAAATTATCAAAAAGAAAAATTAGATACATTTTTAATTCCAGAAAATTATTTAAAAGATATTAAGACTAAAATAATAATTTTAGATAAAACTAAAATAGAAGTTTAGTCTATAAACTAAGCTCCTATTTTTTTATAAAAAAAAAAGAAAGAATCTATTAAGATTCCTCCTTTAACAAACAATATTAGTCTTCTACTGGTGATCCAACTGGACACACACTAGCACATGCTCCACAATCTATGCATATATCTTGATCGATAACAAATTGTGTATCTCCATCTGATATAGCTGAAACTGGACATTCAGCCGCACATGCTCCACAACTGATACATGTATCTTCTATTTTATAAGCCATTCCAAACACCTCCAATAATTTTTTTCCTAACAATACAAGGATTATTTTAACACATATCTAGTAGCAATAAAAGATATACACTAAACTTTTCTTTTATTTTCCATTAAAGTTTTTATTTTCCTTATTTTAACTTTCCTGAAATACTTTTCACTCCATAGCCTAAACTTTCTACCACATCTAAAACAACATATTGAGTTGTATAAAAATCATCATATACTACATTTGCACTATTTTCAGCAAGCTTAATTTCTACTGCTAAAATCCCCTCTTGGTTTGCTAACGCATTCTGTATCTTAACAACATCATCTTGTGAATTTAAATTAGATAACTCCATTTTTATATTCATAATCAAACAAGCCTTCTTTCTATTCTTTTTTTAATATATTTTTAAGTACAGCTTTATCTGTACTATCTGTAATTTCAAGTTTTAAATCATTATCAAACTCATCAGCCTCATACTTACCTGAAATTAATGTAATGTCTTCTATCTTATAACTTTCGATAAATCCATCATCATTATTTGTCTTAATCTTAACCTTAACACTTTCCTTAACTGCACTATTATAAATAACTTCTCCTCTACCATCACAAGTCTCAACAATAGAGCCCACTTTTGGAAGATTCTTTCTAGTTTCCTCATAAGTACTTTGTTCATAATTTAAACAACACATAAGTCTTCCACAAACCCCAGAAATTTTAGTAGGATTTAAAGATAAATTTTGCTCCTTAGCCATTTTAATAGAAACTGATGCAAACTCTCCAAGAAAAGTTGAACAGCATAAAGGTCTTCCACAAGGCCCAAGCCCACCAACAACTTTAGCTTCATCTCTAACACCAATTTGTCTAAGTTCTATTCTAGTTCTAAAAATAGTAGCAAGCCCCTTTACAAGTTCTCTAAAGTCTACTCTTCCATCTGCTGTGAAATAAAATATAACTTTATTATTATCAAAAGTATACTCAACATCAATTAAATTCATATCAAGTTTATGTTCCTTAATTTTTTCCTCACAAATATCAAATGCGTCCTTTTCTTTAGACTTATTAACTCTATGATTTTCTTTATCTTCATCAGTGGCAACTCTTATTACCTTTTTTAGTGGTGCTATAACTTCTTCTTCACTAATCTGTTTAAGAGGTATCACACACTCACCAAACTCAATCCCCCTTGCTGTTTCCACAACAACATAATCACGCTTTTTCACATCTAAATCACACGGATCAAAATAATATATCTTTCCAGCCTTTTTAAATCTTATACCTACAACATTTATCATATTATGCCTCCAACATTTTTCTCATCATATCATTAAAAGTTAATGCCCTATTTGTATTACTAAGTAAATTAATCCTAGTTTCATCAACGATTCCCACAAACTCTTTTAACTTTTTATATGACATTAAGTTTGCAAGTTCCTGTATTTCTATAATCTTATCACTATTTATAATAAAAGATTCATTAGCCATTTCTTTATACAAAATAATATCCCTAGTAAAAGAAACAAATTGCTCTAACAAATCATCATTTTTTCCAACTAAAATCTTAGCAACTTCATTTTTAGACCTAGACTCAAAATAGCCTGTATACTCTAAAATATCTTTTTCACTTCTTTTAGAAATAGCTAAAAGTATATCTAAAATAAAATCTCTAAGCATTCCAAATCCCTTATCATTAACAAACTTATCTATTCGTCCTGGTATACCCTGACTAAATGCAATAAGTGCCTTTTTAGTATCTTCATCTATAAATTTGTATTCCCTATTAACAAATTCCAAAAGATCAACACCGCCAAGTGGTACTAGCTTACATATTTGGCATCTAGACTTTATAGTATCAAGTATAAGATCTAGACTTGTTGTTAAAATTATTATGTAAACTCCATTTGGTGGTTCCTCAATAGTTTTTAAAAGTGCATTTTGCGCCTCTGTTGTCATTTTCTGCCCATCATATAAAATAATAACTTTTTTATCTCCCTCATAAGGTTTTTTATTAACCTCTGAAATTAACTCCCTAACATGAGAAATCTTAAAACTATTTTCAGTAGTTTTATACTCAATAATATCAACATGACTCCCTCTTGGCTCAATCCCAAGAATAACTTCTGCAAATCCTTTAGCAAGAAAACTTTTTCCTATTCCATCTTCCCCAACTATAAGATGAGCATGAGCAAGTGCATTTCTACTTTTGCTAAGTATAAATCTATTTAAAATTTTTCTATGTCCTATAATATCTCTCAATGCACTACACATCCTCTTATTTAAAATTTCAAGTATTTATCAACATCAACTACAAAAATAGTTGCCCCTCCAACCTCAATATCAACTGGGTATGGTACAAATATCCCTGCTGGTTCTGGCATTGGCTCCACAATTGGGACAGCTCCTTTTCGTCTTTCACAATTTTCTTTAATAACAGCAATTGCGCTATCAACTCTATCTTCTTCAAGCCCAATTAATAAAGTAGTATTTCCTGACTTTAAAAACCCACCCGTTGTAGCAAGCTTAGTAACAGTATACCCTTTTTCATTAAGCTCCTCTACTAAATCTAAAGAATCATCATCTTGAACTATAGTTATTATTAACTTCATCCATTGCCTCCTAAATGCTCATTTCAGCAAAAGTTTCATATAAAACATATATCATCTAAAATATATTTCCAAAAAACATAAATGATTATCCATCTATAATAAAAATTATACCATTAAATACTTAATATTAAACATTTTAATTAGCTTCAAACCAAATATCCATCTCAAATTTATCTAATTAATAAAATTAAAATTACTTTTTTAAACTATCCATAATATAAATTAAAGCGTGTAACTAAAACAAATTACACGCTTTAAATCTTACTCTATACTCTCTATAATAAAATCCTTAATTTCATCAAGTGCTTTATCAAGATTATAATTTTCAAATTTTCTACTAACTCCAGCACTCTCTAAATTAGACTCACTAAAATCAGCACTATCTGAAATAAACCTTCTACACATTTCTTCATACTTAGGCATTGATTGCTCTCTTTCTCTCTCTAAAGCTCTTTGAAGTCTTAATCCATCATCTATTTCAATATAAACAGGTAAAACATTTTCACCCCCATAATACTCCCTAATCCCAACAAAAGATTCAAGCGTACTAATAATAAGATAATTTTCATTTGAACTCAAATCAATTTGCCCATCATCTATGGTACTATAAAACCACTCTCCATGAGCTGTATTATAACATCTAACTTCAATAACCTTCCCTCTACCTGTCCAAACCTCGAGCCCATCTTTATTAATGAAAAAATACTCAACACCATGTGTTTCATTATTTCTTATAGGTCTAGTAGTATAACTAACTACCTCTTTAAGATTATGTGTATTCTCCTCAACAAGTAATTTAAAAATAGTGTCCTTTCCTGAACTGCTCTTTCCCATTATGCAAAAAATTTTTCCCATCTTTTCCTCCAGATAAATATATTAATTAGTAACAACCAAAAGTTTATAATTATCAACGCCAATAAGAGTAACTCCATCAGCAATATATTTCTTCATAAACTCAATATGTCTACTCTCAATTCTCTCACCCATCATAAGAAGTGGTACCCCAGGTGGATATGCAATAATAGTATCTCCACAAATGCACCCTTCACATTCATCAATACTAATACTTTTCTTATTTCTAATCAAAGCCTCTGATGGAATCATCACCATCTCTGGTATATCTAAATCATAAAACCCTTTTTCTTCACCTATTAAAACACTCTTATCACAATTTAACAATGCCTTTTCTAACATTTCAAAATCCTTGTCAGTATTAAATGGTGAAGGAATTAAAATAACATTTCTCTCATCACTCATCTCAGCCTGAACTTTATTCTCTCTTAAATAATCAAGTAACTTATGTCCACTAAGCCCTTTTGAAACATGCAATACAATTCTACTCTCATCAAGTTCAATCTCACTAGACATACTAGCAAAAAACTCTCTGTCAACAACAGTAACATATTCAAGATTTTTAATATGTGATTTAAAATTATTTATTCTATCTAATAAACTATTATACTTAGCAAAGGCCTTATACTCAAGAAAATATCTACTATACTCAAGTGACATTAAAAACATATAAGATGGGCTTGTACTCAAAAACATCCCCTTATATAGCTCCACATTACCAACTAAACTTCTATCATTAACATGCATATAAGCAGTTTGTGTAAGACTAGGAAGCGTCTTATGAGCACTCATAATAACAATGTCAGCTCCCATATTTTGAGCTGACATAGGTAACCTATCATTAAACCCAAAATGAGCTCCATGAGCAGAATCAACTAAAACCTTCAACTTATTTTCTTTACAAAAACTTATAGTACTAGCAACATCAATTCCAACCCCATAATAATAAGGATAAGTTAAAATAATCCCTCTTGCATCTGGATTTTCACTAACAACTCGCTCTAAATCTATTCTATCAATCGAAATTGGTGCTTTAAACTCATCATGAATTATATTCTTCACAAAAATAGGCACAAGTTTTCTTAAAACAATCGCATTCATAATACTTCTGTGACAATTTCTCTCGATAATAATTTTATCACCTTCATTAAAAGCAGCAAAAATCATAATTAAATTTCCCGAAGTGCTACCATTAACTAAAAAATAAGATTCCTCACTACCATAAATATTCGATAACTTGTCCTGCGATTCTTTAATACATCCCTCAGGTTTATGAAGATTATCAGTCCCATCAAACTCTGTAATATCACCCTTCAAAAAAAGTTCTGCTAAATTATCTCCAAAAAATGCTTTACTATACTTATGACCCGGCATAGAAAATGGAGCAATATCCTCTTTTAAATATTCATCAATAACTTTTATTAAAGGTAACTCCTTTAATACTTCATCTATCATAGTTAAGCCCTCCTAGTAAAATATATCTTTATACTCTACCATTATTATATCAAAACTTTTCCTAAATTGAGATTATCACAACAAGTTATTACTAATCTAACTTTTCTCCACAAAATTATCCATAAAATAATTTTAAAAATTCTCTTTAAAAAGCCTAAAAAATACTATATACTTAAAACTTCATTAGAAAATCATCTCTACTTATTAATATCTAAAATCTATCCACAGAAAATCTAAAAATTATTTTCAAAAGTTATCCACAGGCAAGAATATTAAAAATTATCCACAGAATTTTAATAAAAAAAAGCTAATAGAATAACTTCTACTAGCCAAGATTTTTAAGTTTACCAACAACACTTCTAAATATTTTCTCCTTATAATCTGTATAAAACTCTGATCTAATATCAGCCTTGACAGCCTTCTCTTCACAATCTAAACAAATCTTCTTATCCATTATTACAATTCCACGACACTTAGTTTTACCACATATAATACAAATCATATCTAAAACTTGTTTTTCATCATAAGATTTATACTCGCTAATTATAACTTTATTATTCTCTACAATATCAATTTCAGATTTAATTTCAATAACATTTTCTTTATCTAAATTTAAAATCTCAGCAATATCATCACAGTCTAAAACTTTTTCATTAATCTCATCTAAATTATTATTTTCCATAAAATATAACACCCCTTAAAACAATCTATCTCTAATTCTTACCACCCAGTAAAAATATATACATAATTAACATAAATATTTTTTTAAATTATTGTAAAAACTAAAAGTATATATAAAATTGAAAGGTGGTGAAAACTCAATTGCCAGCCGGCATTGAGAAATTTATGAAACAAGATGCTATTTCCTACTTATCAACAAAACAAGATGAGTTAATAAACCTTTCCACTCAAATACTTAACCTTGCAGAAGAAAGTTATAATGAACATCAAAGTACCAACCTTATATGTAACTACTTAGAAAGCTACGGATTTGAAATAGAAAAAAACTATCAAGATATCGACACAGCTTTTAAAGCTACATTTGGAACTGGACATCCTGTAATATGCTTACCCTGCGAATATGATGCGGTAGAAAACAAAGGACATTTAACAGGTCATAATTTACTTTGCCAAATTCAAATTGGTGCTGCTATATCCCTTGCACATGTTCTCCCAAAAATAAAAACAGAAGGTACCATAATAATACTTGGATGCCCAGGAGAATATTTAGGCGGAACAAAAGAAACATTTTTAAAACAAGGAGTATTTGATGATATAGATGCAGTCTTAAGTATACAGCCCAACACAATAAACTGTTCCATTGAAAACTCAGCTGCAATAATACCAATGAAAATATCATTTAAAAGTGATTATAAATTAAGCTTCTCACAGGATTGTGAATACAACTCACTAGATGCTAGTCTTATGCTATGTAATATACTAAAAGTCTTAGAGAAAGGTATAAATTGTTTAGGCTCACAAATCGATTATGTAATATCAGAAAGTACAAAAGATCCTTTTGTAAAAGCAAATGATAGTACAATTAAACTGCTAATAAGATCAAAAGAAATGAACCAAGCTAAAAATATAAAAACTAAAATAAAATCAATAACTAACTATATAGGCTCATTACTTGATGTACAAGCAGAAACAACCCTTTATCAACCACCAAGTCATTCATTAAACCCAAGCCCCACACTTTCCCGTATGTTCACACATAACCTAAAAGAAAGTGGAATTATAAATATAAAAGAAAATATAACACTACATGATGGGTTAAGTCTTGGAAATATTAGCAACAAAGTTCCAACAATAAGCCATCTTATAGCTATTGTTGGTGAAGATGACCTTGTTAAATACGGAACATTAGACTTTGCAAAAGCAACCCTCACACCACTTGCTATTGATACAGCAAACAAAGTAACATCTGCTATTTTTTGTACAGCAATAGATTTATTAGAAGCTCCACATCTTTTAACAGAAGCTAAACTAGAAGTATCAAAAAGAAAATGTGACCTTTATTAAAAATATAGATTTTATATTAGCATATAAAAACCTATAACACAAAAAAATCCAGAGTTGTAAGGTTATCCCTACTAACTCTGGATTATATACTAAACATACATTTTATGCTCTTCAATTCTTAACTTTAACTTTTCAATTTTCTCAACAAAATTATTACTAGCCTCAAAATAAAATTTCTTAACTTTACCATCAACTTCATATACGCAACAATATTTATCTTTAGACCTAATTGAACATGTATATTTTTTGCACCTACATGCTTTAAATTTCTTTATTTTACTCTCATCTCTTCCAACGTAAAGAATATTCCCAACTTTTATATTTTCTAAAATACTTTGATTTCTTTCAGTAACCTTATGAACTATTAATTGATCTGCAATAACAGAATATTTATAACTTGTACTACTATTCTTAAATAACAACAAAATAGCTATAACAGTTGCCACAATAAATATAGGATCAGTCACAACCTCTAGTCTAGTATCTTCCAACCTAACTTGTCCCACAACTCCTGAAACAAAAATCATAAAACTAACAAAAACAATGCTCTGTACAATTGCAACTGATATTTTATGATTTCTAACCTCTCTTTGCATAATACCCATAATATAATCCCCCGAAATTTTTAATATAAAAAACAAGATGATTCGATTATACTAATATATCACAATTAAATCTAAGCTCTTTTCAAGGCAAAATCGAGCAAATTAAAGCAGTACTGATCATTTAAATAAACTATCTCTCTATATTACCGTATATCTTCAAAAGTCTCTGCTTTTCTAATCTACATAACATTTCTTCATAACACATACATATTAATAAAATACTTTGTTAATTAAACAAGGAAAAAAAGATTAAAATAATATAATTTTGCCGTTAAATTTATATAAGACATCTTAGATATACCCTTTTTTTTTGCTATAATTAACTTGGATAAATAAACTTAACTAAGGAGATCATATAATGATTCAAATATTCAAAACTCAAAAAGACATTAGTAGTACATTAAAATCACTTAATACACTTGAAGATGGCTGTTGGATAAATCTTATATCTCCATCTGAAGAAGAGCTCGTTTTAATATCAAAAAAAACTGCAGTATCTCTTAATATGTTAAAAGCAGCTCTAGATGATGAAGAAATATCTCGTATAGATAAAGAAGATGAAAATATGCTCTTTGTTATAGATATTCCATTTACAGAAACAGAAGAGAATACACTTACATACGATACATATCCACTAGGAATAATACATAGCAAAAATTATTTGATAACCGTATGCCTTAAAAATAGTAAAATACTTTCTGATTTTTCACAAAAAAAAATCAGATTATTCTCAACCTATAAAAAAAATAGATTTACACTTCAAATAATACATAGAATTTATGCTTATTACTTAATATACCTTAGACAAATAGAAAGAAAAAGTTCATTAATCGAAGAAAAATTATATAAATCAATGAAAAACCGTGAATTAACTCAGCTTCATTCACTAAAAAAATCATTAGTATATTTTGCAGCCTCACTAAAATCAACACAAATAACACTCGATAGAATACAAAAATCTCATATGTTACAAGATGATGCAGAAGATGAAAAAATGCTTGAAGATATACTTATAGAAAATCAACAAGCTGTAGAAATGACAAATATTTATACTAGAATTTTATCTGGTGCTATAATGTTTTCATCTTCAATAATTTCTAATAATTTTAATAGAGTAGCAAAAATACTTACATCATTGACTACAGTATGCTCTCTTTACACAGTAGCAACTGGAATATATGGAATGAATGTTGTCTTACCACTTGAACAATCAAAATATGCATTCATTATAGTTATGGGATTTACATCCCTAATAGCTCTAATGTCTCTTTATATCCTTGATAAAAATAACTTACTAAGATAAGGAGGTACCCATATGATACAAATTTTCAAATCAGATGATGCTGGTCTTTTAAATAAAATTGATAAAATTGAAACTGGAAGCTGGATAAATCTTATTAACCCAACTAGAGAAGAATTAGATCTTGTTTTAAATGAAATAGAAGTTGAACCAGAATTTTTATCTGCTGCACTTGATGAAGAAGAAAGTTCTCGTATTGATATTGAAAATAATGAAACTTTACTTATATTTGATATACCATATTCCGAAGAAAATGACTCTGGATTAATTTATGATACTTATCCACTTGGTATAATTTATACAGATCAAGCTCTAATTACAGTTTCATTAAAAGAAACTGACATAATAAAAGATTTTATAGCTAATAAAATATCTAGTTTCTATACTTTCAAAAAATTTAGATTTATATTGCAAATTTTATATAGAGTTGCTTCTTATTATTTACTATATCTTCGACAAATCGAAAAAAAAAGTATATTCCTTGAAAAAAAACTTAATAAAACTATGAAAAATGAAGGTCTTATTAGACTACACTCCCTTGAAAAATCATTAGTATATTTTTCTACTTCATTAAAGGGTAATCAAGTTACTTTAGATAAGCTTTTAAAATTAGAAAGAATTCAAAAATATGAGGAAGATAAAGAACTTTTAGATGATGTTATCATAGAAAACAAACAAGCTATTGAAATGACTGATACATATGCTGAAATTATATCTAGTACTATGGAATACTTTTCATCTGTAATATCAAATAACTTTAATAGCGTAGCTAAAATACTAACTTCTATAACTACTGTAATGACTATATATGGTGTTGTAGCAAGTACATATGGTATGAATATTCCTCTACCACTTCAAAACTATCCTCATGCATTCTCAGTAGTTTTAATAGCAACAACACTTTTTACATTTTTTATAATATATTTATTAAATAAAAAAAACATGCTTAAATAAAAAGAGCTTTGCTCTTTTATCTAAGTATGTTTTTCTTTATATGCAAAAAAACTCCAGTAAAAACTGAAGTTTTTTAATCTATGGAGGCGCCACCCGGATTTGAACCGGGGGTAAAGGTTTTGCAGACCTCTGCCTTACCACTTGGCTATAGCGCCATAGATGGTGGCCCGAACCGGAATCGAACCAGTGACACGAGGATTTTCAGTCCTCTGCTC
>NZ_CAMQZG010000065.1 GCF_947039605.1 uncultured Clostridium sp. | reverse complement strand
ATGATATTATATCATGTCCGAATATTTTATGTTCAATTTATTGTAACCCATCCAAAGTTTGAAACCTAAGGTTGCTTGGATGCTTAAGATTAAAGCTATCTGTTTGTTGGGCTTAATATGTTGTTTTCTCTTATGCTGATTAATGAATTTTATACCATTGTGTAAAATATACATTATTTCATCAAATTCTTTTTCTGTAAATAATGTGCATGTTTTAGTAATTGCATAATCATCAAATCTTTTGGGTAGCTCCAATACAGCTATATCTGGATTATATACTTCCCAATTTAATTCTGGAAGTATTATTGATATCATCTTTTCATTATTTTTTCTTTGAAAGTTATATTTAGGATTATGTTTATTTATCAAATATAATTCGTATATATCCATATCTGTTTTATTTTCAAATTTGATAAATTCTATAATGACAGTTTCAGAATAACAAGTTTTTGGAAGATGCCCTTCAATACTAAAATGTTGTTTCCAACGCAGCTTCAAGTTTTTACTTTTACCTATATAAATTATTTCGCCTTTTAAATTTTTAAATCTGTATATACCTAACATAATTTCTCCTTATTATAATTAATAAATTTATTTCTTTATTTTAGTTTTACCATAAAAACTAGAAATAAACCTATTATTTTCATATTTAATTCTGATGTTTTTTTAAATTTCAAAATAATAAAAAAATACCTTTCTCTAAGTAAATATATTTTGAAATTTAAAATTATATATAATCAATTTGCTATATTATATTGAAAATAAGTTGATTTTTAATATAATATAATTTTTTAAAAATTATGTTTTGATTATATTAATTTGACTCTCACAAGTTATTCGCAAAATAGCCAAAATGCGTATAACTTGTGAATAATCCTTGTATTTAAAGGGTTTATTAGACTTTATTAGTTTTTTTAAAAATTTAAAAAAACTAATAAAGCGAATAACTTTTTGAGAAAACAGAATAACTATGATATAATTATATTAATACATAATAAAAGTTAAAAGGCGGTGATTTTTTTTGGATAGTATAAACATACTAAAAGTTTTTGAAAGTGAATTTTTAAGTTCAGAAGAAAAATTTAAAATTTTAGAAAATAGAGGGGTTCATATAGATAATTCACTTATTAATCTAATTTTAGATTCTGATATAAATTTAGATTTTCAAATAGAATTAATCAGACAAGTGAAAGAATACAATAATTCTGAAGTCTCAAAAAATATTAGAGGAGATTTCAAAAAAAACAATGAAAAAACCAAAATAAAAAGTAGCTCAGAAGATAAACGAAAAAAAAATAAAACTAGAGATGATGTTGATAAGGAGCTTAGTGAGAGCCAAGCAACTAGACCTTTGACAGAAGAAGAATTTGAAAAGATAATAACAATTTTTCAATATGGAATCAAATTCACAGATAAAAAAGGTGCTAAAAGAAGAGTTGAACCTAATAAGCAAGTCGCATTAATTTTAAGTGTTCAAGCTACAATCGGCTTTAGGATTAATGATATCCTAAGAATGAAACTTAGAGATATTAGAGGGAGCAAAATTTCATTTATAGAACAAAAAACTAAAAAGTTACAATACAGACAGGTTAATATAGATTTCATTGAAGCTCTTCAAAATTATGCTGATGAACTTAATCTTGGACTTAATGATTATTTATTTAACACAACAGCTCGTAATATACAATTGAGATTAAAAAAAGTTACAGAGTACCTCGGTTACAACTATATAGGGACACATAGTTTTAGGAAGTTTTTTGCTGTAAATGCATACAAGTCAAGTAATAACAATCTAGAACTTGTAAGAAGCCTTTTAAATCATTCAAGCGTTTCTATCACTCAAAGATATATAAACGTAGATCAAGATAAGATAGATGAATATAGTGCTAGTGTAAATCTACTTAGAAAAGGTCTTATATAAATTGATAATAGTTATCAACAAGAGAGAGTGGAGAGGTTAAAAAAATTTTAACAAACAAGGAATATTAACGTACTTAGATTTATATAATATAACGTAGGGTCTGATCTAGAGGTAGTGTTTTCTAAGAGCACTGCCTCTTCTTTATTATAATATAAATACATAAACTCCTATAGCGTGAAAAAAAGACTACAAAAGTGTAATCTTTAAGAAATACTTTTTTTCATTATATATAGCTAAAGACTTGTATAATGAAGTTATCACAAAAGAAAAGACATATTACATATGTTTGTTTACTAAAGAAAAGATATTCATTAATTGAGTAAAAACTATACAAATAAACTCTCGAAGTTAGCCCCTTCGAGAGTTTATTTGTATTTAAAAATCATAATTTCTATTCTTAGATTTTAAATAATTTTCTAATTTTTCTTTAGCATCTTTAGTTTTATTTAATGGTGTTTTACTTCTGCTGCTATCCTTAACTTTCTCTTGATAATCCTGTTCTAATCTTTCTCCATCTCTTCTTATACTGTACATTCTTATTTCTCTCCTAACGGTTCAAATATGTATTATTTATATCTATCTTTATATTTTAATACTTTTATATTTAAAATTCAAATATTTATAATTAAGATTTAATTAAGTTTTAATTAATGGTATTTATATCCATTATATCTTATAATAATATAAAGATAATAAAAGTAAAGGGGTGTTAAACTATGAAAGAAATTGATTTAACTGGAGTTTTGATTCTAACTTTTTTATTAGGTGGTATATTTACAGGACTTGGGGGTGTTATGAAAACTCAAAATGCTGGAGATATGCTAAATGGATTTGATTATAATAAATATGATAAAGAAAAAACATCAAAAATAGTTGGAAGTATTTTTCTTTATACAGGCTTTAGCATATTTATATTAGGTTTATCAAGTCTTTTTTTAGATAATACTTTTTATAAATATATATCACCAATTCAAGTTGGTCTAGTTATTGTAAGTGTAATTTTAGCCTATTTCAGACTAGAAACTAAATGTAGAAAAAGATAAGATTAAAAAGGTATGAATTTAATTTTCATACCTTTTTAATCTTATTATATCAGCTATTCTTTTTCATTCCATTTAACAAGATTAGGCTCTTTATCTAATATAGATAGATATTGCCCTAGAATACCAAATTTACCATCAGGGTCAAGTTTCATATATCTATCATACTTCTCTCTTCTATCATCTTCTATTGCCCAACCATAGTGTTTTAATCTAAGATGTGTTCTTTTGAATTTGAGTTTTTCACAGTTATTAGGAAGCCTTCCACAATGCTGAGCTGTATTAGTAAATGTATATCTAAACTTCTCTTGATACCTTACCATAAATAATCTATAGCTACTATGTGCATTCCAATAAGTATCTTCTCTATAGTTATCCTCATTCCAAAAATCATAAAGTCTAAAAGTAAACCCATCAACCTCTGTATCTTGCATAAGTTCTCTTATATCTACTTTAAACTTTTCTTCAAAAATTTCATCAGCATCTAAAAAAAGCATCCACTCTGGATTTGTTGCTATAGTTTCCTTCCATTGCTGTCTTCTAAGCTTTGTTTCATTACTAAATGTAGATTCTTTATTTTCTATAAGTTTATAAAGGACATACCCATCTAATGCATTTTTAATGACTTCCACGGTATTATCAGTGCTTCCATCATCTATTATTACTGCGTAATCTATATACTCCCTAGCAGACTCTAGGGCTCTTTTAAGATATCTACTACCTTCGTTTTTGACTATCATAGAAAGTGTTAATTTATTTCCATCATACTTTATATTTCTAGTTAAAGGTATAAATTTAGGTATTTTCCTCTTATCTTCTACCCATTCATAAATCTTCCATTCATTATCAATTTCTTTTAATTTTAAAATAGAGCTTTTTTTACTATAAAAACTCTTTCCATTTTTATATCCCTCTTCACTATACATAATCTCAGCTACTACAATTGTTCTATTTTCTATGAATTTTATATCACACTTCTCCGTAGTTATTTTACTTATTATTTTCCCTATATATATATCATCTTGTTTAGTTATTAAACCAATATAAAACTTCTCTGCTAAATCACTAGAATAATATTTGAAGCACTCTTTAGAGATAGCTGTTGCATAACTATAGTTTTTAATAGATTCTAATGCAAGCTCAACTTTATAAACTAAGTCTGAGGCTAAAATTGCATATTCCCTAGTTTTTTGTTCAAGTTTATAATCACCTATACCTTCAAGGTATTCATCTCTATATATATGATAAGCAGGATAATAAGTATTAACCCACATCTCTAATCCATATGCTGCTGCTCTTATACAAAAGGCTCTATCTTCTCCCCAAAATGATACATTATATATAGGGTCAAAGTTAACACCTTTTAATAGAGCTTTTTGAGAAATTAAAGTACAAGCACCAAGTCCACCAACCTTATAAACTCCAGGTTTTTCTAGCATCTTTATAAAGGCTTCATTATTTTTAGTAATCTCTTCAATAGTAATATTATCATTACTCATATGATTACTAAATGAATAAGCATCTTTAAGCCAAACTTGTGGTAATAAAGGACCTTTCGGGCTCCACTTAGTCCAGAAAATGTTAGATATTATATCTTTATCCGATTTAATCAACTCTTTAAGAGTTTTAGTATTTAATACTATATCTGAATCTATAAAAAATAAATAATCATATTTTTCACTTACAGCATATGAAATTATTTCATTCTTAAATCTTGTAACTTTTTCTACTAAGTAGTTAGACCATCTATGAGTAAATCCATCACATACATATTCATCAGTATGTTCGTTCCTATTAATAATGACCTTAGAATCTACCATATTATCTCTAAATGATTTAAGCAAAAGAGAACTGCTTTCTTCTGAATTATCATCAACAAAATAAAAATCTACAATTAAATCTAATTTATCAAGTTCTTCTAATGAAAGTAAAAACTCTTTTAGGATAGCTTCTTTTTGATGAACTGGACTCCCAATTAAAATTCTTTTCATATTATAGCCCCCCTTAATCAATAAAATCTGAATTTATATAAATTTCCGTATCAAATATTTCTGACTTATTATTTTTAGAATACTCATCATAAACTTTTCTATTTAAGAGACTTGAATCATTTTTAATCAAACGAACCTCTTCTTTATATCTTTCTTTAGTTTTATTTAAAGTTCTTATATAAGACATATCACTCACATACTCATCATCACTCAAATAATTTACTAATTGTATAGATGACTCTCTAGTGCAAGTTTCAAATGGGAATAATATAAGTATATTTTTATTTTTAGTAATTTTTTTTGGATTTGAAAACATCTCAAAGAAATGCATAGGATTTGTCAGTATAACCTCTACTCCATAGTTTTTTAAAATATCCATATTTTTATTCTCGCAGGTTATTACTATTATTTGACCTGCAATATCATTAAAGGATTTTATGCAATTTAATACCTCATCATCCCAACGATTCATATTAATCCATATAGTAACTAACTCTTCATCACATTCGATAACTTGATTATCTAAATGTTTTTTTAATCTTCTTACTTCAAGGTCACTCATAACCTCAAACACTGGATATTGATATATATTATCTGTTATTTCAAAATAATTATCTAGGCATTCACTAGCTTTAGATGTCTTTCCTATATCAAAATAACAAATAGCTTCCATTAAATATAAATACTTAAAATCTACTATTTCAGCTTTAAACTTCTGTATTATATCAATGCAACTTTTAAAGTTTTTTTGATTATAATAAATACTAACTAAATTATTAGCAAGATAAGGATAATATATAGGAATACCATTACTTATATCTAGTTTATTTATTGATATTTTATATATTTCAATAGCTTTATCTAAATTTTGCATTCTATAATATTCATTAGCTAACGCATAGTAATAATATGCATTTTTATCTGCCTCACTATAGGACAACAATAAATTTAAATTTCTTTCTTTTTTAGCTTCTATATCCACTAATTCCTTATCATAACCATAATGTTTTATTATAGCATCTGAGTTTCCAATAGATTTTTCATCTTTAAACTTAACTATAGAAGAGGCTATCTGTTCATGTATTTTACCTTGAAACCTAAATTCATCTCGATTTCGAAATAGCCTTAAAACAACTGCTTCAAAAACACCTCTTCCATTTTCAAAATTCATTATCTTTAAATTAAAAGCTTCATAGTCTTTTAGATTCATAAGGGATCTTATCTTTGGAAAATCAGATTTTGCAATTATTTCATCACAATCAAGAACTAATATCCATTCTTTTGTAGCATTATCTAAAGATATATTTCTAGCTTTACTAAAATCATTCTCCCAAGTAGCTATAATAACTTTAGCTCCTAGTCTTTTAGCTATTTTTACAGTATTATCAGTAGAACCAGTATCTACTACAATAACTTCATCTGCTAGTTTTTTTACAGACTTTATACATTTTTCTATGTTCTTTTCTTCATTTTTACTAATTATACAAACGCTTAAAGAAGATTTCATATAGCACCACCTTTTACAATTTATAATATAAAAATTCTTCCTAACCAATCCTTATCTAATTAGTATATGAAACTACTAGAGTCATTGTTAAAGATTTAGGTATTATTTTAGAATATAAAAAAAGCATCAGAAAATTTAATTTCTGATGCTTTGTATTAAGCTTCTTTTTTTCCTAGCATAAATGCTATACCAAATCCTACAAGTCCACATATTATAGAAACTATCATATTTCCACCAAATGAGCCAGGATATATAGCAATTATAGAACCAAGTATTAAACCAAGTATTGTAAAGTATGCTGTTTGAGGATATCTTTTAAATAAAGCTTCTATAAGCTTTGTCATTGTAAGAATTCCAAGTACAACACCTATTGCCACCGGTATTAAAAGCATTATATTCATTTCTGATACAGCTGTGATAACTGTTGAGTATATTCCCATAAGAAGTAATATAAATGAACCACTCACCCCAGGGAGTATCATAGCAGCTGCTGCAACAAACCCTGCAATGCAAAGCTTAATTGCTGTTCCCATTGAGAACTCTCTTATAATCTTAGCACTTGATTCAGCATCTCCCATAAGTGACATACCAAAAACAATTATAAATGCTACTATAAGAAATATGTAATTTTTTTTATCAACTTTCTTTTCTGTAGCTTTGTTATATATAATAGGAAGAGATCCTACTATAAGTCCTATAAAGAAGAAATGCGTTGCTTCCATATAACCATTCTCTGCTGTTAATAAGAAGTTCAATAATTTACTGAATAAGATAATCCCAAGACCTGCCCCTATCCCTATTGCTCCTAAAAATATTGAGTTCTTTTTTACATCTTTAAAGAAACCATTTATTGTACTAATAAGTTTATCATATATCCCAAGTACAACAGCCATAGTTCCACCACTTACTCCCGGTATTATATTAGATATTCCAATAACCATACCTTTAAGTATATTAATTATAAATTCCACTAATTGCTTCCTCCCCTAAAATAATGTCTTTCAAAGAAAATTATATCATATTACATCACCTTTAAAAATTATATTAATGTTAAGTTTAGTTTAAGTTCTTAAAAAAGCATGTTATAAAATTCATATTTTACCATTTATAGAAATAAAAACTTAATGAAAGTTTATCAAATAGATAAAGTTATTTATTTGATTAATTTTAAATTTAAGACTAGATTAATTGTATATATCATAACTGAAGGGAAGTGTTTTATTTGAAATATAAATTTGATGAATTCCAAAAAAATACTCTGCTCTCTAAGGGGGTAACAGACTCTCAAATAATAAAATTACAAGAAACTATAAAACTATATAATAAAGGTTTTTCTCTTATAGATGCTAAAATTTCTGTAAATGAAATTTTTAATATATCTAACTTAAAATCATACTTAGATAATAAAATAGCCTATGGAGTTTACTTTCCTAAGGTGCTTAGAAAAATAGTAGAAAAATCAATAAATAATCTGCATAGAAATGATGGATTTATTTTAACAGGTATGTTTTTTAATACTATTGTAAATAAAGCACCGGATATAAATAATATGGGAGGTGATTTTTATTATAAGATATTTTTATATAAAGATTATATAAAAGTGTATTTCCTAGATAATATCTTTAATGTGACAAATATAAAAGACTTTAAGCTAACTGATATAGTAGCCTCTGGTCTTATGAATCATACAGTCCGTAATAATATAAGATTAGATATTATGTATGAAGTACTCCTTATAAATATAGAAGGAATAAATACAAGATATTACATGTATAGCCTAGATAAAGAAACAGCATCAGTTTTACCCTCTTTAGAAGATTATTTAAAGAAACATAGAGTCAAATGCTTTTCAGACCTTAAAAATGATTATACAAGTCCTAAGGCTATAATGAAAAAGAATACGAGAATTCTATCTATTTTTATAGTACTTACCATAATAATCTTACTGCCTACCTGTTTTAATTAAAATAATTTTATATTTCATAATTTAAAAGTTAAGTTCATATACTTTAGATATATTAAATATTAGGGGGAAAAGATTATATGAGTTTATCTATGAAAAATACTAAAAGTGAAATGATAGAAAAATACAATGAACTTCTTTCAAAACTAAAAGATGCTGATACAAAGAATACTAACATTAAAAGACAGGCAGAAATTAAAGTTAAAGAAAAGACTGTAGAGTCTGCAAAGGAGCTTGTTGATATGAATATTTTAAATGAAACAATAATAACAAAGTATAATGATTTAAATAAAGCTATAGATATACAAAATGAAAAGCTTAAAGAATTATTTGATATAGAAGCAGAAGCATTCTCATTAGTAGCACTTATAAATGCCCATAATGAAAAAAGAGAAGATCTTGAAAAAGAATATATAGAGAAATTAGAAACTTTAAAAGTAGAGCTTAAAGATAAAAAAGAAGATCAAGTTAAAGAACTTGATAAACTTCAAAAAGAAAAGCAGGAAACAATAACAGAACTTACTAAAAAAGAATTACTTAGAAAAGCTGAACTTACACAAGCTAGAAAAAGAGATGAAGAGGAATATATCTATAACCTTGAAAGAACTAAAAAATCTGATGAAGATACATTCTCAGATAAAAAAGTTTGCTGCGATAAAGAAATATCACAGGCTAAAAAAGAATTAGATGATAAAGTTAAACTTTTTGAAGAAAAAGAAAAAGAATTTAAAGAGCTTAAAGAAAAGGTAGATACAATTCCAAAACTTATAGAAGATGCAGAGAAAAAAGGTGCTACAGATAAAGAAAAATCACTTGGTAAAGAATATGGATACCAAAAGACTATGTATCAAAAAGAAAAAGAATATGAAGTTAAAGCACTTAATGATAAGATTGCTATGATTGAAGAGGCTAATAATAGACTTATAAATGAGAAACAAGAGCTTACAAATAAACTTGATAGTGCATATGTAGAACTTAAACTTCTTGCAACAGAAGCTGTTAAATCTACTGGTGGTGTTAAAATATTAAACTCTAGTAATGAATCTACAAAAAAATAAATTTTTAATATAAATAGGAGTGGGACAAGCTAATTTTAGCTTATCCCACTCTCTTCTATTATTAATAACTTTCACTAATAAGGGCTATAACCTCTTCTTTTGAAAGCTTTAACTCTTTCATTGATTTTGTAAAACTACCTACTGCATCTAATAAAAGCTCTTTCTTTAAAGAAGTTAAAACCTCTTCATTTATAGTAATCTTACTTGGGAAATTTCTAATTGTTTCTATCAAACCAAGTCCCTCCATATCTTTATAAGCTCTTTGTACTGTATTTGGATTTACCTTTAATACTTCTGCAAGTTCTCTTCTAGAAGGGATTTCATCTCCTGGTTCTAATACCTTTGTTACTATTGATACCTTTATATGTTTTATAATTTGAACATATATAGGCTCATTATCATTTACTTCAAAATACAATTTATTCCCTCCCTTATTTAATCATCTTGTCATATTTAGCCTCATCATTTGATACTGTTTCTAATAAAAGTTCTATTTTACCACTTTTTAAATCTATAACTTTCATATATGATTTTACATCAAAACTATAAGACTTATAATTATAATTTATAAAAAGTTTTCCATTATCAATAAATACTTGTGCTACTGTAAATGGATTTTCAATATGGTTTTCTCCCTGTGTTTCTAACTCTTTTACATCAAAGACCTTTAAATCTTTATAAGTAGATACTTCCTTTGTTTCTACCTCTAGGTATTTTAAATCAATACTTCCATCTTGTAAGATACATATAGAATAAAAAACATTACTGATTTCACTAAAGCCACTACAACTCCATTTATATTTTATATTCTCATCATAAACACGCAAATCATGAGTTTTAGACTTTTTCTTTAAGTCTTTTAAATTATACTCTAAAACTGTATCACCATGACTTGCATATAAAGAATCCCCTATAATGGTTTTATTAAACCCTATATATATATCATCTAATGGCTCTACAATATAACTTTTTTTATCTAAATCATATTCAATATAAATATTTTTATTTTCAACATCTGTATATTGATGATTATATTTATAGTCTTCTGTGCTATCACTATGAATTCCAGCTACATTTAATATTATTTGAAGTTTATTATCATTTTCCCCAACTGTGACTACTGAAAAGCCTGCTATTCCACGAATATTTTTAATTTTCAAATCTTGATATGGGATATCTAATACTTCCTCTTCTACATTTCCTTTATCATCTACTATAATCTCTAGTGCTACCTTCTCTCTCCCTTGATAATCTTGTTTAGCAATTGCTGCTAAATCATTTTTAAGAATATATAAATCTGTTCTGTTATCTGAATTTAATGCTTTAAAAAACTTTTCATTTTCATTTTTATTTATATATGAATCTGAAAATCTTAAATTTTCTGTATTTCCTATATTGTGTGTATAATATCTTTCTTCTACATCTTTTCTTGTAGCTATCCCCTTATTATTTATAGTTAATAATAAATCATTAAGCCCCATAAAATTATCATAATAATATTCATTTTCTCCAAGCACAGAAATATCACCCTCTAATACTTTTGCCGAAATTCTATTTAAATCTTTTTGGTTGTTATCTATACCAGCTACACCAAGAAATCCTACTGATACTATTAGTGTAGTATAAGCTAACATACTTTTAATCTTCATTAATACTCCCCCTACACTATGATTTTATCTTTAAATAATTTTATATTAACAATAGTTATTATAGTTAATACTATGCCAATAGTAATCCAAAAGCTATAATCCATCATGTTGATACTCATAAGTAATTTACGACTTATTGATGTAAACATTATTCCATAAGGTACTAAAAATACAGCAATTAAACTAATAATAAATCCTCTAACACCATAAATTTTTGATGCTAATAATACTAAAAAGATAACTGATACTATTGTTATAGCTAAAATTAAACTAAAAATCATAGATTCTATATCTGCTCCTATAAATGAATCTAAAAAATATTCTCTTGCTTTTAAAGTTGTAATCTTACTAGCAAAAATTTGCCTACTAACCATAAATATTAAAGTAACTGCTGCGTAGTTAATAATAAAATATATAATTGGTATAACAAATTTTGAAAGTAAAATCTTCCATCTTGCAACAGGTAAATTTAGCATTATATATGCAGCATTAGATCTGCTTGCCCACTCTCTTGAAATAACTAATATAGCTACTATAACAAGCATAATATTAATTACTGTATTAGCTTCATTTAAAGTAGTTAAAAAGGCATCTGTCATTCCTCTTACCAAATTGTTATCAATAGAATATATACTTTTCTCACTATTTATAGTAATATCTCTAGCTAGTTCTATTTTTATATTTAAACTAGATATAAGTCTACTTATGATAAGCCCCATACTTACTAAAGTTAACCCTAAGCAATAATACAGGTTTTTATTAATTTCATGACCTAAAAGTTTTCTAAGTACTCCTTGTTGTGTTTTCACTCTTCTCATCTCCTTACTCAATAACTCTACTACTAGGTTTATCACCTATATTTACTTTTAATTTTAAAAGTGTTTCTTTTGTATTTAAATCAATTACTTTTATAAAACTATCAGAATCTATAGAGCTATCAGAATAACCATTAACATATTTATCATAAGAAAGTGGCTTATTAGTATAAGATATAACTAATTTATCATCCATTATAAATTGATTTATAAATTGAATATGCTCATTTTCACTTATAGCTATATCGTTATAATCTTTTACTTTTGATGTATCTCCATCAATAATTTTAATATCTAACTTACCATTAACTCTTTGAGTTTCTTTATCTGCTGGAAAATCAAAAAGTTCGAGTCTATTTTCAATCGTATTTACTAATACATCCGTATATTCAAATATAATTCCCTCTTGTGAATATTCATCTCTTAATTCATTTTCACTATAAATATCTTCAATATTATCAAAATCCTTTAAGTCTATTTTTCTTATAACTGAATCATCTCCTGTATAACCAGATATATATAGAAAATCTTTTCCTATAAATGCTATATTAAGACGAGATATTATTATATTTTGACTCTTATATCCTCCAGTTTCTAAATTAACACTTACAAAATCATATACTTCTAAAGCACCATCATTAGAAGTCTTTACTATAAGGTCTACATTGTTAGCATCTCTTTTATAAACAGCTAATGGTTTTATTATCATATTATTTGTAGGTAAATTTCTGTTGAAATCTGATTTTTTTAACTGTATATTTTTCTCTTCAAAAATATTATTTTCATTATAATGTACAAACATCATAGAAGCATATTCTAAATCATTACCATCTTCAACTGTATATGCCATATAAGGGTTTTCACCACCAAAGTTATATATATAATCAATATACATAGATTGATTCTTAAAACTATCTAAGGTTTCATAAAACTCTTTATACTCTTTCATAAACTCATCACTTACAACTTGCATTGTAGAATTGTACATTGAATTTAAAATCATATAATTTGTATCTCTATATTTCTTTGTGCTACGCTCTATGCCATTACTAGAAACTTCAATTACATTTTCAGTCAGCATACTATTGCCATTAGAAAATGTTAATTTATCATCACCTAAGTTTTTAAAGTCACCCTCTAAAACTTCAACTTTAACTCTCTCATTATTTATCGATTGATGGTAAACTCCTGTACCTATTACAAAAACAGAAGAGGCTAAAGCCATACTTACTAATATTAATCTTTTAATTTTCAAACTAAACACCCCTTAAATTGAATTTTTTTTATTAAATAATATAAAGCTTAGTACAATACTTGTTATAGGTAATAAGTAAGTTAAAACATTTACCACTCTAAATTCTAAATAAATCCCGAGAATTGGATATCCAAAAATAACTAACCCTATTAATAGTAAGGGAATAATTATTTTAACTAATTTCCAAGTTCCTCTACTCATTAGTGCAAGAATCACACCACCACCTATAGCACCAGAAGCATTAATTAAAGAGCCTTGTATTCCCTCAAATTGTAATGTAAATATTATATAGATTAAGTTTCTTAAAACGTAATCAACATCTTCTGGGACCATCCAATGTGTAAGTACTAAGTTAAAACTAATATCTATAATACTCATAAGAGTATTTGCTATTATAAAAAACATTAAAATTACCAATACCTTTGATAAGAGTAACTTATTTTTTGATATCGGAAGTGTTAGTAGTGTATATGCTGATTGGTTCTTTTTATTAAATTCAGAGTATACTGCATACATTGCAAGTAACCCTGTGCATATTGTAAGTATCAAATAAGTAATATTTAATCCATAAAAGCTATCAAAAAAACTTTTAAAAATATTTGAAATTTCAAGTTCAGTAAAAGTTACTGTGTAAAATTGATCTGTTTGATATTCTAGATGTTTAAATAATCTAAGACCTTTGTAAGCTAACTGCGATAATACAATAACTATAAATCCTAAAATCATAGCATTTGATAATTTATCTATATCATGTTTTATAAGTTTTATTAAAGTATTATTTTTAATTTTAGATAACATCAGAATATACCTCCCTCATCTTTTCTACTATTGAAAGGCCTTCCTCTTCTTTTACCTCCTGTGCATTAAACTTTAATACAAGCTTTCCTTCATCTAAAAGAATTACATCATCAGCTATATTCTCTATCTCTTTAATCTCATGTGTAGTTATTACAATTGCCATATCATCTGACATATATCTTATAATTGAACTTATAAACTTCTCTCTTGTAAAAATATCTATACCAGAGAACGGTTCATCTAGTAAAAGGTATTTAGCATTTTGTGCAAAACCAAGAATAATTTTAACCTTTGCAATATTCCCTTTAGACATTTTTGCAATTTTAGCATTTATATCTACTTTTAACTCTTCTGCCATCTTATATGCCTTGTCCATATCCCAGTTGATATAAAAATCATTCATAAATTCAAAAGCTTCTTCAACACTCATATATGCATAATAATTATCCACATCTGGTACAAAAGCTAATTTGTTATAAGTATTGTGGGTAACCTTCTCACCATCTACTAAAATTTCACCCTTAGTAAGCTTTGTAAGCCCCATAATTGATTTTAAGGTTGTAGACTTCCCTACGCCATTAATTCCAAGTAGGGCTGTTATTTTCCCTTCTTCTATTGTTACACTAAGACCATCTAAAGCATTTTTCCCCTTGTACTTTTTCATTGCATTTTTAATCTCTATCATAATCAACACCTCTTCCTTCAATGTATTATCCTATTAATACACTACCCTTAATTTTTTTTGATGTATTATATACTTAATACACCATGCATAAAAA
>NZ_CAMQZG010000064.1 GCF_947039605.1 uncultured Clostridium sp. | reverse complement strand
TATTAAATTATTTTTTAAAGAAATATTTTTAAATTCTAAAGAATCATCCAATTTTTCAATATATATATTCTCATCTGAAAAGAAAAAAGTCCAAAATCCATCTACTATAATAAAATCTTTTTTTTCTTTTTTACTTCTTTTAATTGCAATTATAATTTCTATAATTAAAGATTTTCTAAGAACTATGTTTTTTAATAATAAACTCATACTAATCACTCCTAAAAAAGAATAGCATATAAATTTATTATTTACTATTCTTCTGGATTTAAAGGCTCTTCATCAGGTTCCTTTTCAGCATCACTTTCTTCATATTTAATTTTTACAATCCCCTGTTTTCTTGCAAACTCTATTTCTTCATCTGATAAAGGATATGCCGTTCTAATTTCCCCTGTCCCTTTTCTCCTTCTTCTACTGCTTTAACTATAATTTAAATTCCTTACCTTACTGTTTGCATAAGCATATCTTCAAGTTTTATTCCTTTCAGTATAGCAGCTCTAATATCCTTATAAAAGTCCACTATAATTGTTTTATTTATTAAGTTTATAAACCTAACTCTAAAAAACAACTTATTAATTAAGAAAAAGTTACAAAAAATATTCTAATGGTAAATTAAGGTCATTTTTAGAATTAAAGTAATAATGAATTGAGTTTGTAGTTATTTATTATACCTTTTAGTATTAATAATATAAATTTAAATGAAAGGGTGATTAAAATGATTAGACTAACTTGTTATCCAATCAAAAGTGGAATAGGACATAATTTATTAAGTAGTATTACAGGTGCTTTTTTAGGTGCACAAAAGCCATTTATGATTGGAACAACAATGAAAAGTTTTCAAATAGCTAGACTTGAAATAGATAATGGGGTTTTTACTTTAAAAATTAAGAGTGGTGATTTTGATAAAGAGTATGAGATTATAGAAAACATTCCAGTTAATGATGTTACAGAATTTAAGATTTTAACTAAAGAAAATAAAAAATATATTAATTTTATAACACCTACTAACAAATATAGTTTTAGTATAGATAGTGATATAAGTAAAGAACATGAAGAGGCTATTTTAAAAGTTTTTAAAAATCAATAAAATAAAGGAACTACATCAAAATACTAATTAATAGTAAGTTGATATAGTTCCTTTTTAGTTTTAGTTTTAATTTCAATATTTTTTATATTTCATAAAATGAGGTTTTTTCAAATGTTTCAAATCCTGTATTAGTGTATAATTTACAAGCTGTAAGGTTATCTGACTTTACTTTTATATAAATTTCCTTTACACCATAAATTTTGGCTTTAAATAAAAGAAATTTCAAAAGAATTTTACCAACTCCATGCCCTTGAAAATTTGGTTTAACACAAAAGTTTGATATAGTATATTTCTTATCAAGTAAAAGTATTTGCCCATACCCTACATACTCATCATTTTGTTTTATAAAATATGATAATTCTGGTATATAACACTTTCTTCCCATCTCATATCTAACATCTCTTGTTCTAAGAGGAGTTCTTTTATTAGAAAAGAAGGCATCATTTTGAAGTTCACATCTTATATTTTCATTTTTACCTTTTTCAAGCTTTTCAAATGTAAAATCAAGAAAACCTTCTTCAAACTTTATATTATCAAGTGATGACATTTTCATAAATTTATTTGAAGATTTTTCAGTACACCCTAGCTTAGAAATGATATTATCTTGTTCATTAGATATATAGACAAAATCTTTTTTAGAATATTTTTGTCCAAATATTTTTTTCTTATTTTTATTAGCAATATCAAAAATATCAGTAATTTTAAATTTATCATTAACTCTATCTGTTTTCCAAAGCATTGTACTTCCATTTGAGTACTCTACATGGAAAATATATTGTTCTACTAGTATATCTTTTAAAAAACCTATTAAGTCAGTTCCTAAACAGTTTTTAATGTCTTTTCTAAAGTAAAAAAAGTCTAGAATATTAAGTAATTTTATTTCCATAACTCACCTCAAAATGACTATTACAGGAATATTTTACATTAATTCTAGACTTAATTCAAGAAGCTACTAATTATTTTCTAAGATTGTTATCACTTCATTAATTATATAATCTGGAGTAGATGCCCCAGCAGTAACCCCTATAACTTTACAATCATAGTTAATTATTTCATCAGTTAAATCTTTAGCATTTTCTATATGGTAAGTGTTTTCACAATTCTTTTTACAAATTTCAAATAATTTTGTTGTATTAGAACTATTTTTACCACCTATAACAATAACCATATCAGCTTTATTTGAGATACTCTGCGCACTTTCCTGTCTTTCATCTGTTGCAGCACATATAGTATTAAAAGCAACTAGCTCTTTTACTTGTGATACAATTTTTGATAAAACTATGTCCCAGTTTTCTTTTTTCTCAGTAGTTTGAGAAACTACGCAAACTTTTTTTGGAAAACTTATAGTATCAATATTTTCAGCAGTAGCCACTATTGCAGTATCTTCACACCACCCATTAATTCCAACTACTTCTGGGTGATTTTCATCCCCAAGGATTACTATTTGGTAACCTTTTGTGTAGTACTCTTTAACTTTTTTATGAATATTAGTAACATAAGGGCATGTTGCATTATTTACAACAAGTCCATTGCTATTAAGAGTTGTTATTACTTTTTCTTTAACTCCATGTGATCTTATAACAACAACATCCTCTTCACTAAGTTTATCTATATCTTCTAAGCTTATAGCTGTAATTTCTTTTGATTCTAGGTCATTAACAACATCTTTATTATGTATTAATGGTCCTAAAGTATATATTTTTTTACCTTTTTCATCTCTAGCTTTTAAACTCTCGTCAACAGCTCTTTTTACTCCAAAGCAAAAACCAGCATTTTCTGCTAATATAACTTCTCTTTTCATTTTAAAATTCCTCCAAACCATTTTATTTAATGTGTTTTAGAATTTCTGATACAACTTCCTCTATGTTTAGATATGTAGTATCTACTTCAATCGCATCATCTGCTTTTCTAAGAGGATCTACTTCTCTAGTTGAATCATACTCATCTCTTTTTATAATATCCTCTAATATCTCATTGTAATCAACCTCAAGACCTTTGCCTACAAGTTCTTTGTATCTTCTATCAGCTCTTTCATTAGCACTTGCTACTAAGAAGAATTTATAAGGTGCATCTTTAAGTACTACAGTTCCTATATCCCTACCATCCATAATAACATTATATTTATTAGACATAGCTCTCATAAGTTCTACAAGTTTAACTCTAACTTCTCTTACCGATGCATATTCTGATACTCTTTTGCTTATCTCTGGCATAGTTATTTGGTCATTTATATTTTCTCCATTTAAGAAGAGTTCATCATTTTCAAAATATATATCCATTGAATTAGTTAATTCAAGTAATTTATCTACACTTTTATAGTCAATATCTTTTTCTAATGCTTTTAACGTAACGGCTCTATACATAGCCCCAGTATTTATGTACATTAAGTCAAGTTTATCTGCTATTATTTTTGCGATTGTACTTTTCCCAACACCTGCTGGTCCATCTATTGCTACACTTAATCTATTCAAATCATATACCTCATTTCAAATTTTATAATTATATGTTATCTCCAGCTAAATATCCAGTAGACATTGCAATTTGAACACTATATCCACCTGTGAATGCATCAACATCTATAAGCTCTCCTGCAAATGAAACATTATCTAATATTTTAGATTTCATAGTTGATGGGTCTATCTCATCAACAGATACTCCACCAGAAGTTACTATAGCTTCATCAAGGCTTCTTAACCCTTTAACGTCAAACTCTACACCTTTAATGAAATTAACAAGTTTTTTTCTTTCATCTTTAGTAATAGAGTTAACTTTCTTTTCTCTATCAATATCTAAAGAATCTAAAATAAATGGTATTAATTGCATTGGGAAAAGCTTGTTTAAAGAATCTTTAAACGCTGTATTAAGATTTAAGTTAAAATCTTTTTGAACTCTAAGGTCTAAAGTTTTGATATCAAGAGATGGTTTTAAGTCTATAGATATCTTATAAGTAGACTCTTCATCTACAAATTTACTAGCTTTTAATACTATAGGACCAGAAACTCCATACATCATAAACTTCATTTCACCTTGTTCTTCATAAATAACTTTTTCTTTAGCTGTTGTAGTATCAATAACTTTTAATGATACATTTTTAAGAGTTAATCCTAAAAGTTGCTTTAAATCATCATGCATAAGTTCTATAGGAACTAGTGATGGTTTAAGTTTAGTTATTGTATGTCCTGCTGCTCTTAATAATTCATGAACCTCTCCTGTTGAACCGGTTCTAGGATATGACTTACCCCCTGTGCATATTATAAAATGATCTCCATTTACTTTTTTTCCATCTTGTAATGTTATACTTTTAATCTCATTGCCTTCTAAATTTAATTTAGCTACTTTTGATTTTAACATAACATTGACCTTTGTTTCTTTTAACTTTTTATTAAATCCATATATAATATCAGAAGATTTATCACTAACAGGGAATACTCTTCCACCACGTTCATTCTTTAGATTTATTCCTTGTTCTTCAAAGAAATCTATTACTCGAGTATTATCATATGTGTATAATGCACTATATAAAAAATGAGGATTTGCATATATATAATCAAAAAACTCACTAATATCTTTAGAATTTGTTACATTACAACGACCTTTTCCTGTAATGAACAATTTTTTACCAATTTTATCATTTCCATCTAATAATATAACATCATGATTTTCTGCCGCTTTTATAGCTGCCATCATTCCTGCTGGGCCTGCTCCAATTACTACTACCTTAGCCAATTTATCAGCTCCTAATCTTTAATTTAAAACATTTTTATATTAATCTTTTAAAATATTTTTGTCAAATAAATAAGCTGCTTATAACTTGTATAAACAGCTTGTTTATTAATGTTCTATATTGTTTCTATTATAAGTATAAACATTATAATCTTTCCAGATACATTCTAAGTCTTCAAAAGTATGAGTTATTTTTTCTTTTTCTCTCATTCCTATTGATATTACTAAAGCATTTATTATACTTAGTGGTGCAACTAATGAATCTACAAAAGATGCCATATTGCTTTGTGCTATTAAAGTACAATCTGCATTTGTTGCAAGAGGTGATATTAAGCTATCTGTTATAGCAATAGCTTTAGCATCTCTGCTTTTTGCAAATGCTAATGCATCTATAGTTTTAGTTGCGTATCTTGGGAAACCTATCCCAACAACAACATCCCCTTTTCCTATATTGATCATCTGCTCAAATATATCGCTCATTCCACTTGAAACAACTTTTACATTATCAAGTATTAAACCTAAATAGAATCCTAAAAATTCAGCAAGTGCCATTGAACTTCTAAGACCTACTATATATATTCTCTTAGCCTTGAATAAATCATCAACAACTTGTTCAAAGTCATTATAATTTATCTTTTCAAGTGTTGCTCTAATATTTTCTATATCGGCCTTTAAAACTCCTTTTAAAGGATTATCTTCTCTTATAAAATCACTTGATAATTCTAACCTTTGTACTGTTGTAAGTTTATTTTTTATAAGCTCTTGTAATGATTTTTGCAATTTTGGATATCCACTAAACCCAAGTTCTATTGCAAATCTAACAACTGTTGATTCACTAACACCTACACTAACTCCAAGTTTTGCTGCTGTCATAAAAGCTGCTCTATCATAATTTGTTAGGATATATTCAGCTATTAATTTTTGACCTTTGCTAAGTTTTGGAAACTTAGATTGTATAACTTTCATTAAATCTTGACTATTTTCCATAAAAATTTCCTTCCTCGTACTAAAATGAATTATATTAATTCAATTCTATCATTTTAGTATGTATGATTCAAGGGTTACTTTTTTTCTATAACTAGCAAACAAGGCGGATTATTAGGTCTGTTTATAAACTCTTGATATAAAACTCCAAAATGCTTTGTATTTAAGTTTTTTGCAAGATTTAAAATAGAATCCTTCTCTCTTGCACCTTCTTCATGTCCAGGGTACATAGCAATAAACATCATTCCATTTGTATTTAAAAGTTCTAATCCAGACTCAATACTCTTTATTGTACTATTAGTTTTAGTTGTAATATGTTTATTTGCACCAGGTAAATATCCAAGATTATAAACTATACAATCTACCTTACTAGTAATATATTTATCAAAATACTCATGACTATCTAAAATTACATTCACATTTGCTATGTTTTTCTCTTTATAAGAAGAGGTAGCTGCTTCTTGTACATCAAAGCTATAAACCTCTTCAAATTGATTTTTTAAAAAATCTGTATCATATCCATTGCCAAGAGTTGCATCTATAGCAAGTTTATTCTCACCAATTTTATTATTTTCTATTATATTGTGCATTATATTATTAAAACTATTTATATAATTAAATATCATTTTCATTCACCTATCTACTATAAATTATTTAAATACTCAACTTCTGAACTACGTAGATTTCTCCATTCACCTTTATCTAATGAATCAATATTTAATTCACCAATAGCAACTCTTTTAAGTGTTAATACTTCATGGTCAAATGCTTCACACATTTTTCTAACTTGTCTGTTTTTACCTTCATGTATTTTTATTTCTATAAGACTGCTAGTTCTATAAACTTCTAAAGTTTTAATGCTAGCTGCAGATGTCATTTCGCCATCTATCTCAACACCAGTTCTGAATTTTTCCATTTCTTCATCTGTAAATGTACCATCAACTTTTGCTATATAAGTTTTATCTACATTTTTTCTTGGGTGTATTATTTTATTGTAGATATCACCATCATTAGTTAACAATAATAATCCTGAAGTTTCATAATCTAATCTTCCAATAGAATATATTCTCTCCTTAACTTTGACTATATCTAATATAGTTGGTCTGTTTTTTTCATCACTATTACTAGTTATGTATCCCTCTGGTTTATTTAGCATTATGTAAACTTTGCTACCTTCTAGGTTAATAACAACATCATTAACTTCAACTACATCAGTCCCAGCCTCAACTTTAACCCCTAGCTCTGTTACTACGACATCATTAACCTTTACAACTCCTGATAATATTATCTCTTCACATTTACGTCTTGATGCTACTCCGCATCCTGCCATATATTTTTGTAATCTTTCACTCATAAAAAAAATCCTCCATTAATTGTTTAGTATATCTAATTCTAATTAAATAAAATGGTTAATGCAAGCTAATAAACGTTACTTATAAATATTTACTCTAAATAGGAGTATATGTATAATATAATTAGAGGTGATTTATTATGAGTTCAAGAACTAGAATGATTGCTCCAAGAAATACAGTAAACACAAAGCAATTATATACATTTTATATATTAAAGGAACTATCTAGAGGGGAAGAAATTTTTGGAAATAAAGTTTTAGAAGCTTTTAAATTAGAATTTTCTAAGTGCCCATTGCCATTTCCAGTTTCATCTAGTACAGTTTATGATACTTTATATTCTTTAGAGGAAAATGGATTTGTTGTTAGTACATGGCTTGGGGACCAATTTGTAAATAAACGTAGCAAAAAGATTTACAGAATAACTGATGAGGGTGTTAGCTATTATAAAACACATGTAGCCGACTATGTGGATGCTTTACATAAGAATAAGGCAACATTAGATATATTAATTGCAATGCTTATTAAATAAAAGAACACCATACTTTTAGAGTATGGTGTTTTTTTTATGCTATTATAATAAAACTACTAAAGTCTTTGCTTTTTAATAATTTAACTCTGCTATCTGCATTTTTCTTGTCAGAAAAACTACCAGTTATACATCTAAACATTTTTTTGTTATTTTCTTTGTATATTTCTAAAAAGCTATCAAACCCTTTAGCTTTTAATTCTTTAATTCTACTTTCTGCATTAGCCCTATTAGAAAAAGAGCCTGTTACACATCTATAAGTTCTTTTTTTTGCTGGCTTACTTGGTATATCACTTGAAATCTTTTGATTTGCTACACCCTCTGCTATTAATAAACCAATTTTATCCGAACCAGTATTTTTATAAATACTTACATCCTTAGTTGCTTCAACAAAACAAACTTCAACTATTACAGCCGGCATATTAGTACTTCTAAGTTCATAAAAACCACTAGTTTTAGTACCTCTATTTCTAAGACCTATTGATGAAAGCTTAGAACAAATTCTATTAGATACTTTTTCAGATGTACCACCTTTGCTATAAACCCAGCCTTCTGTTCCTATAGCACCATCATATGAGCTATAAGCTTTATTAAAGTGTATTGATATAAATATTTCTGCACCCCAACTATTAGCTTTGTTAACTCCATATGATAAATCACTACTGCTAGGCATATTACCTGGTGTGACATCTAAAACTGAATGTCCTAATTTTTTTAAATATTTTATTGTAGCATCTTTAACTTTTCTATCTTCAATAGTTTCGTCAAGTATACCTCTTGCCCCACTAGCTTGAAAATTATGACCGCCTCTTACCGCTATCTTCATTAGTAAATCCTCCATATTTGTAAAATAATCTTTATAATATAATATCTTACAGTGATATGTTTTGTTCCTATTATCTTATGAGTTATTTGTAATTTTATTTACATAATTTAATAAGTTATTCAAAAAGACTACAGTACTTGCTATAAGGTCCTTACAGCCATCTAGGACATAATAAAAGAAAGGGTCTATTTCAATTTCTTCAGGTGAAAAAATTATAAGGTCATGTAAAAAGTCTGATACTAAAAAAGTTTTATACTTAAATTCTTCTAAATTTTTAAATATATCTACATTTGAAGAGGCTATTTCTTTTAATCTATAATCTAAATTAGAAATTCTACTATTTAAATTTGTTGCAAAAGAATAGGTACTTCTAGTCATATCTAGTGAAAAATGAAATCTTTTATTCTTTATTGAATCTAAAATAATTTCAATATTGTTATAAATTTGCTGAGAATAATCTGATAAATTGATTAATTCAGTTTGAAAACTTGATTTTTTGGGTTTCTTTTTAAATAATTCAAACATAAAATACTCCTTTTAGTCTTTTAATAATAAAAAAAGGATTTCTTTTCAGAAATCCTTTAGATTTTAGTTTAATTTTGAAAGGATAGATGTTCCAATTGTACCCTCTGGCATTTTAAGACCAAAGTTTTCTACGATTGTTGCACCTATAGTTGCAAAGTTTTCTGATGTTTCTAGTATATCAGAATTCTGCATTGAAGGTGAATATGAAATTAAAGGTACAAACTCTCTTGTGTGATCTGAACCTTTATAAGTTGGGTCATTTCCATGATCAGCTGTTATCATTAATAAATCATCATTTTTCATTTTTGATAAGAACTCACCAAGCTTAACATCAAACATTTCTAATTCTTTTGCATAACCTACAGGATTTCTTCTATGTCCCCATAAAGCATCAAAATCAACTAAATTTACGAAACAGAAACCTTTGAAATCTCTATCTTGTAATTCTATTGTTTGTTCCATACCATGTACAGAACTTTTTGATTTAAGCCCTTCTGTAATTCCCTCACCATCAAATATATCTTTGATTTTACCAACTGAAATTACTTCAAGTTTATTATCTTGTAATACATTTAATGCAGTCTTACCAAAAGGTTGTAATGCATAGTCATGTCTATTGCTTGTACGCTTAAACTCACCCTTTTTATTTCCAAGATAAGGTCTTGCTATAATTCTACCAACTTTCCATTCTGGTCTAAGTGTTAACTCTCTAGCAATCTCGCAACATCTATATAATTCATCAAGTCCAAATGTTTCTTCATGTCCACAAATTTGTAGTACTGAATCAGATGATGTATAAACTATCATATCTCCAGTTTTCATTTGGTGTTCACCAAGTTCATCAAGAATTTCAGTTCCACTAGCACTTTTATTACCAACAATTTTATGACCTGTTCTAGATTCTAATTCATCAAGTAGCTCTTTTGGGAATCCAGTATCAGTAAATGTTTGGAATGGTGTAACTATATTTAAGCCCATCATTTCCCAGTGACCTGTCATAGTATCTTTTCCATTACTTATTTCTGATAATTTCATTTGATATCCCATTGGGTTTGTAAGTGGAGCAACATGCTTTACTTTGTGTAAGTTAGCCATTCCTAATTTTTGTAGGTTAGGTATAGTAAAGCTATCAACTGATTCAGCGATATGTCCTAATGTATCTACATTAAAATCACCAAATTCACTTGCATCTGGCATTTCGCCAACACCTAAAGAATCTATAACTATTGTAAAAACTCTATTATATTTATTCATAATTTATTGCCTCCTAAATCTTTTGTTTATTATATTTTTATATGTTATAAAATAGTTAAACTATTTAAATTTTAAATTAGTATAGTATATATAATATCAAAAAAAATCCATTTACACAATCGTTTACAAGGAATTTGTCGAATTTTAATGATTAAATAAAAAAAGTATAATCATATTAAACAAAAATATGATTATACTCTTATACTCTTTTAGTTTTATTTATTATAAAGCTTTTAATGCAACAGCATTAAGCAAACTCCATGGTTTGTTATAATGTGGTTGGAAGAAGAAGTCTGTCATTGCAAGTTCTGCTATAGTCATATCATTTTGTATAACTACAGATAATGTATTCATCATTTCTGTTAAATCATACTTAGAAATAATTTGACCACCTAATACTCTTTTAGTATCTTTATCATAAACTAATTTTATTGTTGCCTCTTCATTAGTTGGCATAAATTCAGGTCTAAAATTATCTGTGTGACTAACTGTAGCTATATTGTAGCTAGTTGTAGCTAGTGCAGAAGTTTCTGTTAAACCTGTTGACGCTATATTATAATCATATATTTTGATACCTGAGGTACCTTGTGTTCCCATATATTTAAGTGTAGGTTCTATTAAGTTTTTAGCAACTAAAGTACCCATTCTTACAGCGTTCGTAGCAAGAGGTATATATCTCTCTTCTTTAGTTGGGTTATATTTAACAACACAACTATCTCCTGCTGCAAATACATCTTTGTGACTAGTTCTCATGTATTCATCTATGATTATTGCTCCATTTGATAACATATTTAATTGTCCTTTAACAATATCTGTATTAGGTCTGAATCCAATACAAAGTATTACTAAATCGGCTTTATATGTGTTTTTATTAGTCTTAACTGTTGAAACTTTTCCATTAGCACCTTCAAAACTTTCAACAAGCTCTCCTGTTGCTATTTTAATACCTTTTTCAACAAATGCTTTTTCAGCTATATCTGTAAACTCTTTATCAAGGTACTTATTCATAATTCTACTCTCAGCATCTACTAAAGTAACATTTTTACCAAGTATCTCAAATGCTTCAGCAAGTTCTACTCCAATATAACCAGCGCCTACAACTACAACATTTTTGCACTCTTTAGCTTTTTCTATTATATTTTTAGCATGATTAAAGTTCTTTGATAGTACAATATTTTCAAGTTCTAATCCAGTGAATTTAGGTACTATAGGCCATGACCCTGGTGTTAGAACTAATTTATCATATGAATCTTCAAATACTTCTTGTGTAAGAATATTTTTAACTTTTAAAGATTTATTTTCTATATCTATAGATATAACTTCATGTTGCATTTTTGTGCAAACACCAAGACTTGTAAGTTTTTCTGGTGAACTATAAAATAGACCATTAGGGTCTTTTATTACATTAGCTACATGAAGTGCTATACCACATGATAAAAATGAGATATTATCATTTTTTTCATAGACTGTTATTTTAGCATCCTTATGTGTTTCTACTATATTATTTATTGCTGCTGTTCCAGCATGTGTACATCCAACTACTATTACTTTCATATTAAAACCTCTCTTTACAAATAACTATTATTCTTTGTTAATAAAATAACACATCCTGTGATACTTTTCAATAATATTCATGAAAAATACTCATTTAATTTGCTTTATATAAATTAGCATCACTAAAAAAGAAAAAATTATTACTGTCGAAGATGAAAAAGAAGAGGTTTTAGATTCACCTCTTCTTTTAAAAATAATTATTTAAATTAATTTAGTTGAAAAAATATTATCTAAATTAACTTTTTTTACACGCCTTTCAATTTCTTTTACATCAAGTGTATATAAATTTTTTTCTAACATTCGTTTGAAAAATACAGACCCAGCAAATGTATATCTTGTTTTTCTTCCTTCCCTAGATTCTATATTTTTATTAGCAAATGAAATTATATCTCCAATAGCAAGAGACTCTGGTAATATAAGAAATGGCATGCCTAAATTTTTTCTAACAGAATTATGACCTGCAAGGGTACCAGTGACAATAACTTCTGTATGACCTACAAATAAGCCGCTTTTTTCCCCTGCACAGAATAAATTTTCAATACCTGTAACCAACATATCATTACTTCTAGGTGCTACGGATAAGTATCTAATAGAATTACCTTTACTACCTGCATAAGGATCTATATATTTTGCATTTTCAAATCCATTAATTTTTCTAAGTTTTTCTAATGGATAATATGTTGTCATTAATTTTGCATGTCCAGTATCTAGCAAAACTAAATTCTCTGCAAATTCTTTTAGTGCATACTGCTGACACACTTTAGTTGTTAACTTAGTATAGTTAATATCTTCTGTTGGAATTTTAGCTATATAGACACCGGTTTCATTTAAAGAAGCTTGTACTTCTTTAGCGAGACTTTCTTTAGATAACTTACATGACCCACTAAATGCACCAAGTTCATCTCCTTCCCTTTCTCCTTGTATATCTTCAACACCACATCTAGCACTAATACTAATTCGCGGTCCAAAAGCAGGACATCTTAATATACACATAGAACAACCATTTCCGTACCTTAAACAATTCCCCATAGGACCTGTTGAACCAGTAGCCTCTATAAATGAATCCCCCTCATAGACATTATCATTAGAATCAATAACAGATATTATTTTTTTATCATCTAACTTAACATCAACAACTCTAGTTGAAAATTTAACATCTATTCCAAGTGTTTTTATATACCGATGAACTTCTCCCTCTATAACATTTACATCATATAAAGAGGCGTGTTTATGTCCAGGGAATTCTATGTTTTTATGTCTGCTAACTCTATCACAAATATTTATTAAATCGCCAGCCCCCATTGCAATAAGTTCTTCAGAAGCTGTAAACCTTCCATTATTCCTCATTATCCCGCCAATATTACCAAGTCCAAGTATCATATCTGTTCGTTCTAATATTTCTACATCTGCACCTGCTTTTTTTGCTGATATAGCAGCTGCAACACCTGCCCAGCCACCACCAATAACTACTACTTTCATATAAATCTCCTTTCTTCAAAAATGCTTCTAGGGTCAGTTTGAGTTTTACACAGACGTTTAATATTATGCCCTTTAAATCGAAGTGTACAGCTACCACAAACTCCTTCACCACAACACATCTTAGCATTATTACAACAACTTAATTTTATATCTTTTCGATTAATCGAATCTAAAAATTCTATAACCTTATAAGTTAGAATATCAGCACCCCCACAATGTATAAAAGATACACCAGTAGCTATATATTTTAATATAATTTCTTTTAATTCATCTGAGAGTTCACCTAGATTTAAAGTATTTATATTATGAGTTTTTAAATTAAAGTTCGGATTATTATTTTTAAAATAATCTTTAGAAAAAGGATTTATATCATTTACAATAGTTATTTCATTATTTTGATTATAAAGTTTTTTTATTATTAAGTTACTAGGTGCAAATCCAATTCCACGTGAAATTATCAAACATTTTTCATTTAATGTTTCATTAATATTTTTAAGTCCAAAAGTTCCATTATAATAAGGCGCTCTTATAAGTAAATATTTAGTCGCTTCAAGTAATGCTTTTGTTTTGACTCCTCGAATTTCAATGTACATAGTTAATGTGTTTTTATTTGGATCTGCGGATTCTATTGATATTGGAAAATCAAAATAATTATTATTTTCATCTGATTTAATAAATATAAATGAACCTGGATTAAGTAAATCCATCACTAGTTTATGAGGGGCTTTTAGTATAAGTTTGATTAATGTATCCTCTAAAAGAATTTTTTCAATTATATCAAGTTTCAAAGTTGGTCTTCCTTTTGTTGCTTTTGATTTATTATATATATACTCTTGATAGATACAAACTCCATTCCAGTTTTTACAATCACAAAAGCGTTGCCCTTGTAATTGTGAACATAACAAACACTCTCCCTTTTCAGCTAAATGACATGGGCAAAATTCTGTTCCAGAGTCTATACATTCAACTTTTTTAAAAGTCATATAATTCTCCTAAATATTGATATTACTATAACTTATCACTACTTGATCCTTTTTGTTACTTAAAAAGCTAAAAGAATACTACTAAAAAGTATGCTTTTAGCTTCTTTTTAGTAGTATTCTTTTTTTACATATTCATAAACTCTATTAGTAACATCCCATCTTTGTGGGCAATTTAAAACTACTATAATAATATTACTATCTTTTTCTTTAACTGATGTTACAAGGCACTTACCGGCTTGCCCTGTATATCCTGTTTTTATACCATTTGCATTAGGTATTTTCCAAAGAATCTTGTTTATATTTCTATAATCTCTTGTGAAGCCAGTATTTTTTGCAGATATTTCTTTAGTGCTTACTATTTCAGCAAATAATTCATTTTCCATAGCAGTTGCACCAAGAATAGCTAAATCATAAGCACTTGAGAAATGCATTGCACTATCAAGTCCATGCGGTGATTGGAAATTAGAATCTATAATTCCTATAGTTTTGGCAAAATCATTCATCAAAACAGAAAACCCTGCAACGCTCCCACCTAAATGCTCTGCAATAGCAATAGCAGCATCATTTCCAGATTTAAACATAAGTCCCCACACAAGCTCTCTAAGTGTCAACTTTTCACCTGTTTTAAAACCTACTTTTGCACCTCTAATAGCAGTAGCTGTTTTAGATATAGTTACAATATCATCTAAATTTCCATAGTTTATTGCAACAAGGGAAGTAATCATTTTAGTTGTACTAGCCATTGCAATATTTTCATAAGCTCTTTTTTCATAAAGAACTTTTTTAGTTTTACTATCAATAGCTATCACATAATGCGCCTCTGGAGTAATGTCTTTTGCAAAAACTATAGTATTAAATAAATTTAAGCTTATACATAAACTTATAAGGACTATTCCTATTTTTTTCAAATTAAATCCTCCTCAATATAATGATTTTTTATTTACTCTTATTTAGTTTGTTCAAATATTAAAATAAATATAAATCTTATTTTTGCACATAATTTATAAAGGAGGAAGATAATAGTTACTAAAATTATGTATAAATACAGTCATATGTAGAACAATATAATTAGAGGTGATTATATTGAAAAATAATAACTATAAACTTAATGAATTTGCAGAACTTCTAAATGTTTCTGTAAGGACTTTGCTTCGTTGGGATAATGATGGAATATTAAAAGCATTTAGAACGCCAACGGATATAAGGTATTATACCTACAAACAATGTTAAAAGCATACAAAACCGAGATAAAACCAACAGAGCAACAGAAACTTAAAATAGAACAAAGTATTGGGGTTTGTAGATATTTATATAACTTTTATATATCAAAAAATATTGAACTTTATAATCAGTTCAAAGAAGAAAAAATTGATAAAAAAGATGCATTTATTAGTGCAAATAACTTTGATAAATATATTAATAACGAGGTTAAAGTATTAGATGAGTTTTCCTTTATAAATACTGGTGGCTCTAAAGCTAGAAAAAAAGCTATATGTGATGCTAAAACATCATTTAAAAGATTTTTTAAATGTCTTGGTGGATTTCCTAGATTTAAAAAGAACAAAGAATTCTTTCAAGAAAATATGAAAGTTTAAAACTTAGAAAAAATAAAGAAAAAGGAGAA
>NZ_CAMQZG010000063.1 GCF_947039605.1 uncultured Clostridium sp. | reverse complement strand
GAATGTATTTTATCAAAAATTTTTATTTAAAATACATTCGGTGAATAATTCAGGAAAGAGGTATTTATGAATAGTTTTTTATTTTATTTAATGCAATATTATACAAGTAACTTCTACAAAATTTGAAAAAATTGCTTTATAAATTAAATAAATCTATTTAACTTATAAATTACCATGTATTATTTATTTGATTTAGCACAAGATATTATTGAAGCAAACAAATTAAATCAAACGGAGGTTTTTATTAATGGAAAATATTAAACAAAACTTAACATCATCAGTGGAAGATTTAGAGTGTTCAAAAAAACACTTAGAGAAAGCGTTAGCATGTGCTTGTGAGTCATCAGACAAAGAAAAGATTAAAGAATCACTTTGTTGTGTTGATGAAGCGTTAGATAATACTAAGTGTGCAGCAGAAAATTGTTGTGAATTAAAATAAACTTTCCAAATTTTATAATTTTAAAGGTGGTAGATATTTCTACTACCTTTTTTCTTATTTAACATAAATAATTCAAATTACGTTTTAGGAGTAGTCTTTTGTTTTATTTAGTGCAATAAGATTTTTTTGTTTTTTTAGAATTGGAATAAAAATTGGTGCACATATAAGATAAAAAGCAAAGTTGCCTATTGCGTGTAACATATCAAAGGATAGTCCTGCAAAGTAATAAGCAAGAAAAGCACCAGGACCTGCAATGAGTAGCTTATCTAAGGAAACAAAGAATCCAAAGATAAACCCGCAAATAGCAGAGAAGAGAGCCATCCAAAATATAGGTAGAGTTCTAAGGCCTTTTCCAAGGAGTCCTGCAAGGAGTGCTATCATTGACCATGCAAGAATTTGAAAAATTGTCCAAGTTCCCATTCCAAGTAGCATATTAGATACTATAGTTGTGACTACAGCAACTGCAATTCCAAAAGTCGGACCAAAAATTATTGATACCATTATAATTATAGAAGTTACAGGTTTTATATTAGGCAGAAATTGAAGAGTTACTCTAGATGCTATATTAAAGGCAGATAACATACCTATAAGGGCTATTTCCCTTGTTTTAAAGAATTTCATCTTGCACCAACATCTTTTCCACCATCAAGGGTATAAACCCAATGAATCATATCGTTAGGGTATACATCAAAAGAACCGCAACTTTTATTTGGAAAAACACCATTTACTTTATACATCCAGCCAGAACTTCCACCATGATCAAATTCAGCTAGACCATTTATTGAATAAACATATTTAGTCATTCTTATTCCTCTAGATTTTATATTTATATTATTTTTAGAAAAAGCTTTTTCTGTAGCTTCAAATACACTTATAGTATCATCAATTTCTACTTTATAAGTTCCTATATTGTTATTATTTACACCTGTTAAAGATACTGTTATAAATCTTTCAGATACTATATTTTCGGTGGTACTATTATTTTCATTAGTAGTATTATTATCTGAAGTTATAGTATTATTTGTATTTGAGTTATTTTCATTTGAAGGATTATCTTTATTAGAATTATTTTCAGTATTTAAATTAGATGGTGAATCTTCTTTTATAATTTCATCTTTAGATATATCAGTATTATCAGGAGTATCCATAGTTTGCTTTGCTATAGCATTACTTTTAGAAATAAAAGTAGGTTTAGAAACGGGCATATTTAAAATTCCAATAGTAATAAAAGCGGCAATTATTATAAATGATGTAATGCTAATAATGGTAATAAGTTTTTTAGTCATCGTTTTTACTCCTTGGAATTACTTGTATTATTGATGTGATTGCAAGTGTAGCAAGGGAGAGTGCTATTATTCCAGCGATAGCAAGTCCGGTTTTTATAAAGTTAGGGTCAATACTTGGTGGTGCAGAAAGTAAAAGTTGTTCTGTTTTAGCTGGGTTAGAAGCACTTGCAGTTTCTTTTTGTACTTGCATATTTGCAGGAGTGCTTGTATTATTTTCAGTTTTACTACTCTCACTTTTATTGCTTGTAGTACTATTTGTTGTATTGGTGGTATTATGAGTCGTATTGTTAGTTGTGCTAGTATTATTAGTTGTACTATTATCGGTAGTTGAATTATCAGTATCCCCCTCATTAATATCTGGTTTTTCAGGATCAATAGGAGGGTCTGGTTTTTCAGGATCTACAGGTGGCATAGGTTTTTCAGTATCTTCTAGTTCTTCATCACAAATATCACAAATGTTATCTTTATTTTCATCTATATGCTCACAAGGTAGTTCGGGCTCAATAGGTGGCTGTGGATTTTCTTCAGCAGGTAAGTCTGCATATGTCCAATAATCATTAAAATCAGAAATTCTACGCCCACTTCTCATTGCAACATAAGAAATTAGAGTAAAATGTACTTGCATGTCAGCCCAACTATCAGCACCTTCGCCAATATGCCATTCAAAGTTATTACCTATTTTGTATTCATATAAATCTTCCATTGGGTTAGTTCCATTATAGTCCCAAGAACCATCCATGACATCAATACCTACTTCAGATAATCCCCAAATCATCATAGCGATAGACATTGAATTATTATATTCCATAATAACATCATTACCTCTTACTTGGCGCATAAAAGATACCCCTTTATCTATAGCGTCTTTAACCTCTGGTCTATCACTATAAGGAGCAAGTGAAGCTAAAACCATTCCTGTAACATCAATACCAGCTTTAGAAGAACCATTAGATAATCCCCAACCACCATGGTCAGTAGCAACACTTTCAACTAAGTTATTAATTAATTTTTCACGCAAATCATGTAAATTTTTTCTATTAAAATTAAAATCATTAAAATTGTTTAATCCAAGTAATAGCCAACAAGCTATATTTGGTCTATCTATATAATTAGACTCTGGCATATTAACATAATAAGGTGCTAAATCTCTTCCATTATCAATAGAACCAGGTCTTCTAAATTGAGTTGGCATTTCTCCCATGGACCTTACAAGTATTGTAATTCTAGATAAATCACCTACATGAGTTATTTCTGCATTGTTTCCAACATCATCATATAAATCTCCTATTATTTTTTGAATAGCTTCATGTTTGTTAATATCCTCTTCTAGTCTAGCTCTAGTCCAACCTACCCAAGATGAAGGATAAGAATCATTTTCTTTTAAATACTTCGCGATACTATCCATATCTTGTCTAACCTTATAAGGTGTTAATTCCTCTTCCACAGTAAGTTTTTCTTGTGCAAAGACTATTGTATTTAACGGACTAAATATAACAGAGCTAAGTGGTGATAAGATTGTAAAACTTAGTAGTGTAGCTAAAATTTTTTTTTTCATAGTTTATTATTCCCCCTTAAATTTTGAGGCGAAAAAAAAGAGCCAAAGAGGCTCACAGAATTAAAAGCAAACCTTGCCTCGAGGTTTGACATTTTAAGAAAGACCAGACTTATGGCAATAAAATACCCATTACTGTAGCGGGACTGTGTTGGAATCTAACCAAACTTCCTTCTAAATATTTATTTTTATGATTAATGTAAAATAATGGTAACATCTATTTTATAGATAATCAATTAAAATAAAGAAAAAAATATGAAAAAATAAAATATAAACCATTACAAGTGGTATTATATTGAAAAAAAGAAAAAAATGAACCTTTTTGAGGGCGAGGACAATAGTGATATAAGAAGGGGGGCTTTTAGTGAATTGTAGGGAACTTGAAAAGCTCATAGATGAATATGGAGATTATATATATAGTTTTTGTTTAAAACTCACAAGAGATAAAAATCTAGCACAAGAGTTATATCAAAACACTTTTTTGAAAGCTGTAGAGATTCAAGAAAAAATAGAAGTAAAAACAGCAAAAAATTATATTGTAGGAATTTCAATAAAGCTCTGGAAAAATCAAAAGAGAAAGCAAGCTATAAGAAATAAAATAGCATTTTTCATAAGTTCTGATGATAAAGATTATGTAGAAAAAAATATTGATATGACAGATATAGAGAGTGACTACATAAAAGAAGAAGAAAAAAATATTGTAGGAAGTATAATTGCAAATATGAATGATAAAATCAGGATTCCAATTATAATGTTTTATAATCTTGAAATGAGTATAGAGGAAATTTCAAATATTTTAGGTATTCCAAAAGGAACTGTGAAAAGTAGATTAAATAAGGGTAGAAGTTTAGTTAAAGAAAGTATGTTAAAGGAGGCAGGAAAGTGCAAAAAGATGATATAGATGAAATTATAAAAGCAAGTTTTGCTCAAATAGAAACAGTATCAAATTTAGATAAGTGTAATCTTAAAAGAGCAATGAGAGAGAAGGATAATAAAAGAGGGATGTCTATATGGTGGGTGCCACTTTTTGGAGCAACATTATCAGTTATTGCAGTTAGTTTTTTAGCTATTATGGTAGTAACAGATAATTATATACTAAATAAAGTAATCTTTGAGATTGTACAAACCACAAGAATAGGATTTGTGATAGTATTTTTACTAACAGTTTTAGGAATGTTTAAATTTAATTTAAAAGAGGAGGCAAGATTATGATAGACTTTATAATAATGTTTATGCCAATAATAGCATTTATAATAGCAATTTTAGTTTTAACTTTACTTATAGGAGTTACAGTATGGGTTTATAAAGATGCAAAAAGAAGAGGGGCAAATGCCTTTTTTTGGGCTGTGGTAACATTACTAGTTAATCAAGCATTTATAGGGTTTATAATATATCTTTTAGTTGGTAGAAAAAATCGACAAATAGAATGTGAGAACTGTGGAGAAAAGATAGATATAATATCTAAATTTTGTAATTACTGTGGTGCTATATTAGAGGTTGATAATAGTGAGTTAATAAAAAAGGATAAAAAAACTAATAAAATTATAGTAAACTTAGTAAAAGGAATAGTGCTAGTATTTTTGATTTTCATAGTAGGAATGATAGGGTTTGCATCATTTCAAATGGTTACAACTAGTAGTTCAAGTGTTGATGTAAAGGCAAGTTTTTTAGATAAAGGTAAGTATATTGATAGTGGTTATTCTTTTGCAAGTTTAGAAAATCAAACTGATGAAAAATGGACTAAAAGGTCAGTTAGAGAAGTATCTGATAGGTCTGTAGTATATGATATTGAAAATCCAGAGTTTGAAAAGGTATTAGTTAATTATAGTCAAAAAAGTGGAAGTGCATATATTGTAATTACGCAAGGAAATATAGAAGAGGAATTTGATATAACAAATTTAAATAATTATGACTTAGAACCATTAAAAATAGATTTATCAAGTTTTGAGGTAGGTAAAATAGATATAAGAGTAATTATGGATACTCTTATGATGAAGTTCAAGCTTAAAAAAACAACAAAACAATAATTATAAAAGAAAACAGGAGATAGCTAGGTTAAGGCTATCTCCTGTTTATTCACGAATAAAACTTATAATAGTAACTATATTAATATAGTAAATCAAAATTTATAGCAATGTAGGAGTAGCTATAAATTTATAGGGTTACAAAATTTATAAGAATTTTATGTAATTTAGAAATTAAACTATTAGGTTTAATAATCTAATTTCAGATTACAGTCATTCTAACAAAAATTTGTAAAATTTAAATTGTAGGGCATAGCCTAATTAAGGTAACTACATATTATATAATCTGAAAAATAATATGCTAATTTAGTTATTTACGCTGAAAATATTAATAAAACTTATTGAACCAGGTTAGTTCAATATTAGAATTAAATACAACAGGCTTTGAACTTAATTCAAAGTTAAATAATATTTACTTGCTATGCTAACAAATTGAATAATTAGTATAATATTTTTCATATTACACATTAAGTTTGATTTCATTTTAAATGAACATATTTAAAACAATAAAGTTATATTTATTCTAAAACTTTATTATTTTATTAGTTATTTAGTATGAGATTACTATTAAAATTTAACATTAAATAGCTTTATATACAAACCCATAGAAGTAATATAATAGCAAACTTTATTACTATTAGAAGTCTTGAGAGTAACGAAAATAAAACTAATTTGAAATTTTTTAATAGAAAGAAGCATAAAAGTATCAAATTCATAATTTTAGTAGTCTTATTTTTTGCTTATAATAAATTTAATGCTTAAATTAAAAGAATATATATAAATTTAATAGAAATATGAATATGAATTTATTAAATCTATAAAGTAGAGGTAGAAAAATATTTGAGTTTTTTATATAATTTAATGCTAAAATTTATAATAGGTCTACATTTATTAAAGTATAAATATAAACTTATTATAAATTATTTGATTATATAGAATAAATACATTTATAGTAGTATTTGTATATTTATAGTAAAAATTCAAAAAAACATATTTTAGTAAAATAAGAAATCTTAAAAAGCATATAAAATTAACAGAAGATAGAGAAGTACAAAGTAATTTATACTAGACTTTGTACTTTCTCATAGTTAGACTATATTTCTTTGTTTTTTTAGATTTATAATACTTAAGTTTCCTATAAATAAAAATATTAATATTATAAATATGAAAGATAAATTCCCAAAGATAGGACCATCAACTATAATTATAGGACCATTCTCAGGTATCCAATCTATATTAGGTGCATAAGCAGATGGATCAGATTTAGCTGCAAACTGAATTTCTTTATCAACAAGACCTATTGATTTTAATGGTATAGAAAATTCAATTTCACGACCATCTTGTGATGAAGAATCAAAACTTCCACCAAGGTTTGTTGTAATTTTAGGTTTATTACTTGAAGTTCTACTTTTACTTACATTTACAGTAACTGTTGTGGCCATTATATTTTTCCAGTTAAAGCTATCTTTTGGATTATCCCAAGGCGTATAATGAGAACCTAGATGCCCTGTCCCATTAAAGAATATAAGTTGTATATCCCAATAAGGATTTGTCAGGTCATATCGTTCAAAATAAAAGTAAAGTGTCTGACCATCAGAATAATACTTCATTGACTTTAAGTCTTCATCAGAATTAGAGGAATCACCAGCAACATCAGTTAAACCAACTTTATTGTTCCAATCAGAAAAATTCCCATCAAGTATAATTTCACTAGCAAAAGCTGGAGTGGTACATAATAGGTTTATTATAATACTAGCAAAAAATATTTTAAGTGCTTTCATTTGTTTTCCCCTTATTTTTTCTAAATATATAGTTTTTAATTTCCTTAAACTCATCACTAAGAGATTTTCTATTCCAAGAAGTAGAGTTCTCATAAGAATTTAATATACCAATAGCCCTAATGCCAAAAGTTAAACTTCTATAAAAAGGCATTAGTATAGAAATAAAGAAATTTTTATTTAAAAATGATTTAAGCTCATCAGTTTCCTTTAAAAATAATTTTATTATAAAAAAATTCATAAAAGACATAAGCATATATAGTGAATACAAAATGATATTAGCTATAATAAATATTTGAATAGGATAACTAGAGAATATCAAATAAATAGTTGCAAATACCCATATAAGTCTTGGAAATAAAAGTGTGTGGTCTTTTAAAAGTGCAGTTTTTAAAATATTAAATCCTTTTTTATTCCCTTTTTTTTCTCTAAAAAGACTAGCAACTTCAATTTCTCCAATTTGCCATCTTTGCCTTTGTTTATATAGTGTATCAAAATCATCTATTGGTTCAACAAAGATGTAGGCACTACTACAAAGCTCAATTTTACCTTTAATAAACTTTCTGATTTGGGATGTCATATGTGCATCCTCTCCAATAGTATCTTTGTTATAAAGTTGAGTTTTTAGTATAGTTTCTTTTCTAAAAACAGAAAAAGCACCAGCTATATTAAATATAGAGTTAGTTTGTGATTGAAAAGCACGACCTATAAGAAAAGATTCTCCATACTCAAATAATTCGAATTTTTGGAGAAGTTTTTTAAAAAATCCTTTTGTTTCCTTAATTTGCTTATAATTAGTTAAAACACTTCCTGTTAAAGCTATTGTTTCTGGTGAATTTTCAAGTTTTATTACACAGTTTAAAATAGCATCTTTATGTAAAATTCCATCAGAGTCTATGTTGAAAATATATTTTCCATTAGATAGATAAACACCTTTATTTAAGGCGATGCCTCTTCCATTCTTAGATTCAAGCCACCACATTCTTATTTTTGAAGTACTTTGTTTTTCTATAAAAACATCATGTGAATTATCAGTAGAACCATTATCTACAAGGAGTAGTTCTATTTTATCTAAAGGATAGTTTTGTCCTATTATAGAATCAATACAGTTTCCAAGACTTCTAGATGTATTATAAACAGGAACTACAATTGAGATGTAAGGATAATATTCAAGTTTAATATCTTCTTTTTTTCTTTTAATTAGTATGGAAAGTGCACTATAAAGGTTGAAAATAATATCAAGTATTAAAGGAATTATAATCCATGCACCTATAAATAAAAATATATTAGTTTGAGTGTTCAACACTAACACCCCCAAATGTATATTCTTTTAAATGTGTTTTTGTAAATACGAAATAGTAAATACTAATAGTTAAAATAAAGAAAAAAATCCTAGCAAAAATCATATGAGTTATAGAATAGCTATAAATACCAAAGTATTTAGAAATACCTGCTATAAATACTATTCTTAAAATATTCGATATGATAAGTGCACTAAAACCAGAGAGTGTTAGTAAAGAACCTCTAAGCTTATTTTTAAATGGGAAAAAGAGTGCTAGTGATAAAAATACTAAGATTTCTATAACACCAGAACATTCATAAGTTAAGTTCATAGAAATTATCCCATTATTAGTATTTATAAGAACCGTACCTACATCAGAAAAAGAATCAAATAAACCTGTTATAGAAGTTATTATATTAAGGAAATAAAATAAAATTTTACTCATAAGTACTTCTAAAGGTTTTCTAAAAAAGATAATAGATATTAAAAATAGTCCAATTGAACCAGTAAAAAATTCAAATGCTATCATTTTTAATTTGTGGAACATACGTAGCAGATAAATCCATATAAAGATACATAATAAAAATATAATTAAATTTAACATATTAATCATCTATACTAGAAATAATATAAGTTCTAGTTGGATTTTCACTTATTTCAATAGTTTCTAGATTGAAATCTTTATTTTCAATAAGTGCTGATATTTCATTGAAAAATATACAAGCCATATGCTCCATTGTAGGCTCTATATTTTCAAAACTTTTTAAATCATTTAGATATTTCCCTTCAAAAGCTTCAAAGTAATGAGTTAAATTATTTTCGAATTCTGAAAAATTTATAATTTCAGTTTTACTTACAGAAAGGAAAGTAATAACTTCCCAAGTATGAGGATGTATATTAGATTTTTTGGAGTTTATTGTAACGTTATGTTTTGCATTAACATAGAACTTGAATTTATATTTGAAATTTATCAATTTGAAAGTCCTCCCTTAAAATAAAATTTATTAGTCTCTATTTAATCTTTATATAAATTCATCTAAAAAGAAAGAAAACAAACTATAAATTTTGTAAAAAAAGAGAGAAATATGTTGAAAAACAATGAAAATTTTATAATTATACAAAGAAAAGGGCAATGTTATGCAACATTTCCCTTTTCTAAAAATATTTTTTAAAATAAGTGGATAAAATTCATAGCAATAAAGTCTATCCGGTTATTTTAATTTTTTAAGCGATCGCGTCTTGAAAAGATAAAACTTATAAGTGCAGCACCTATAACAACAGCATATCCAATTGCATTAATTTTAGTTGGAAGTGCATCAAAGAATATTGCTGATAGGAGTGTTGCAAAAAGAACTTGGCTATATCCAAATATAGAAATATCCTTAGCAGGTGCAAATTTGTAAGCAAGTGTTGCACCAAATTGACCAAATACAGTACAAACTCCTGCAAGTAGTAAATAGATAACTTGAGTGAAGTTCATATAGTGATAATCAAATATTACAAACGGTAAGCTTGCGAATATTGACATTGCAGAAAACCAAAAAACAATAGTTTGAGGGCTTTCTTTATCACTAAGATACCTTATACATGTAAATACAATACCTATAGAAATAGCACCAAGTATTTCTACAAAACTTGCCGTTAAATCTCCACCACCAGAAGGACCAATTATAACAATAATTCCAAGAAAGGCTATTACTAGTGCTCCTATTTGGAATTTTTTGATTTTTTCTTTTAAAAATACAAAACTTAAAATTATTATAAAGAATGGACCAAGCTGATTTAGAATAACAGCATTAGGTAATAGGAGGTGCTCTACACCATAAAAATTTGCAAGAGCACCAAAGGTACCAATTACACCACGAAGTAATAAAATTTTTCTATTACCATGATGCCCTATGAAGGAATCATGTTTTTTTATTACAAAGTAAATTGCAATAAAAAATGTAAGTAAGTTTCTAAAAAATATTTTTTGAATTATAGGTATATCATTTCCAGCTAGTTTGATAAAAAAGCTCATACCAGCATAGCCTAGTGAACTAATTAAAAGAAGTAATATACCTTTATTAAGTTTGCTCATAATATTTATATAGCTAAACTATATTTCTCCTTATAGTGAATTTATATGGTTACACATACTAAGTGATTATATAGCTAAGGGTATTTAGTGTCTATGTAAAGAGGTTATGATAAAGAAAAAAAGTGATGAGTAGATTTATTAAATTAGTACTAGATAGAGATTTAAAATACTAATCTTTATAGAAAAATTAGTAAAATGATAAATGCTAACGAAAAATTAGAAAAAAATACAAATAATATACAACAATTAATTAATATGTTACAATCTTAACAGATAATTATTAAATTTAATGATAAAAAATTAAATAAACAAAAGATAAAAGGGGGCACTTACAGTTGGAAAAAAAAGTTGGACTACTTGGGCTTATAGCAATGGTTGTAGGTTCTATGATAGGTGGTGGAGTTTTTGAGCTTCCAGCAGAAATGGCAAGGTCAGGTAGACCATTCTCAGCTATAATAGCATGGTCTATAACGGGACTTGGTATGTTCTTTGTTGGTAAGGTTTTTCAAACTTTATCAAATTTAAAACCAGAATTGAAGGATGGTATTTATACATATTCTAAAGTTGGTTTTGGTAAGTATATTGGATTTAACTCAGCGTGGGGCTATTGGTTAAGTCATTTGCTTGGAAATACATCATATATTGTATTATTTATATTTGCACTACATAGTTTCTTTCCTCAAATGGGAGGGATGGGAACTTTAACGGGTGTTATAATATCAGTTGTGATGATTTGGGGAATATTATTTATAATTGCAAAAAGTATGGCAGTGGCAAATAAGCTTAATACAATTGCAACTATAGCTAAGATTCTACCAGTAATATTTGCAATTATACTTTTATTTTTATGCTTTAAACTTAATGTGTTTACAAGAGATTTTTATGGAATTAAAGAATTCTCAACAGGAGGATCTACAGTTTCAAGCATATTTTCTCAGGTTAAACATGGACTTCTTGCCACTGTATGGACATTTACAGGGATTGAAGGGGCAGTTGTAATTTCAGGAAGAGCAAAAAATATTAAAGATGTAGGTAGAGCTACTATAGTAGGATATATATTTACACTTATATGTTATATTCTTATTGTAATGCTTAGTTTTGGAGCACTTAGTCAAAGTACTTTAGAAGGACTTCAAAGTCCAGCACTTGCTGGGGTTCTTGGAGATACTTATGGTACATTTGGTAGAGTTATGATAAATGTTGGTGTTATTATATCAGTTCTTGGAGCGTGGGTTGCTTGGACTATAATAACAGCAGAAGTGCCTATGAGTGTAGCTAAAGATAAAGTCTTTCCTAAATTTTTAGGAAAAGAGTTAAAAAGTGGAGCAGCAATTAATTCATTAGTTGTAAATGCTATTATAATGCAAATAGCATTTATTTTATCAATGTTTGCAAGTAATGCATTTTCACAAATAACAAGTCTTGCAACGCTTATGGTTCTTATGCCATATATATTCTCAGCACTTTATCTTGTAAAACTTGCAATTCAAAATAAAAAAGTATCTCATTTCATATATGGTGGGATAGCAATTACATTTTGTCTATATGCATTATCTACAGCAGGACTTGCAGGGTTATCTAAAATATTTATATTCTATGCACTTGGAATAATTTATATAGTGATAACCTCAATTGAAAATAAGCAAAAAATGTTTGAAAAAAAATGGGAATTATATTTATGTATTGTAATATCAATAATTGGTATACTTTCATTAATATACAGTTTTATATAAAAAATAGAGTAGATTCTACATATGAATCTACTCTATTTTTCTTTTTTATCATCTTTATCTTTATCAGTATTTTTTTTAAGTTCTTTTTCAAAATTTTTAAGTTCTTTCTCCATGTCATCTATAGCATCATCTAAATTGTTTTTACCCTCATTATTTTGTTCATTACCAAAACTAGATTCTATCTTATATTCAATTAAAAATAGGATAAAGCTAGTTAATATAGGAGATATAAAACTTAAAGTCACATTTTCAATTAACATATCACAGATCAAGAATAAAATAGTTTTAGTTGAAACAGAAACAAATAATTTAAGTATAAATTCGGATTTTTTATTTGGATTTCTAAATTCAGTTAAAATTGTAACAAAAGCATCTGTAAATAATTCAATCACAGTAGATAAGATGCAGAAAAGTAACATAAAGAAAAATAAATATTTAGTAGAGGTGAATTTTACTCCGAATAATGCAAAGATACTAGAACCTACAAATGTGTAGAGTACAAAAGTTATCCCAAAAAATAGAATTGTAAATAAACTTATTCCTAAAAAGTTTTTGATTTTACTTTTCATGATATATCCTCCAAAACACTATGTTATATATAAATACAATTATACCTTAATATAACAAGACATAATTGTTAAAAAAGTATAAATATATAAAATAAAAAGCTAACTAATACATATATACGCATAAAGTTAAATAAGTTTACATTAATATAAAATAAAAAATGCAATGAGTATTATATAATTAAAAGGAATATAAATTAGGTATTAAGTTAGGAGCAGATGAGAATGAAGAGAAAAGTTTTAATAACAGCTCTGTGTTTAGGATTTGTAGGGTTTTTTGTAGGATGTGGATTGAATTCTAAGAGGATAGATAATTCAAAAGAAAGTCAGTTAGAAAAAGAAGAAAAAAACTTATCTATTGAAGATTTGAAAGTAATAGAAGAGGCTAAAATAAAAGTTCAAAAAGAAGAAGCAAAGAAAAGAGAACAGGAAAAAGTAGAACGAATAGTAGTAGAAGAAACTAGAGAATATAGAGATAATATAGGATTTTATTATTATAATTTAGATACAAAGGTAGAGTATTCAATAAATGAAGACAAAGAGTTTAGAGCAGCAAGTACAATAAAGCTTCCATTAGTTATGATGGTAATGGATGATGTATATAATGGTAAGTTATCTTTAGATACTATACTCTCGTATAATAAAAATACAGATTATGAAGGTGGGACAGGAAGTCTTCAACATAGAAAAAAAATAGAAAAGGTATCAGTTGCAGAAGCGGTAAAGCTTGCAATAACTACATCTGATAATATAGCATATAAAATGCTTAATAGAAATGTAAGCATGTCAATTAAAAGTTATGTGGAAAAAATAACTGGTGTGAAGATTGAGGGAACAAATCATTTAACAGCAAAGCAGGCTATGCTAATATTGAAGCATTTATATGAAAATCCTGATGACAATCCATATTACAATACAATTATAAAACATTTAAAAAATACAGTTTTTCATAAAACTATGGACAAGTATATTCCATATGAGAAGGTAGCACATAAAATAGGGTCATATTATAGGTATTATCATGATATAGGTATAGTTTATGGTGGAACAGATTATATTATGGTTATGTATACTAAGGATGTAGGGGAGCTCCCAACAGATGTTAACATTGAAAATGATAGTATACTTTTAATAGATGCAGGAGCACTTGCTTGTGAGATTACAGCAAAAATTTCAGAAAGAATATATAATATGCATGTAGAAGATAACAGTGAAGAAAAAGGTATTATAGAAGAAAATATAGTTGATAAAGTAGAATGAAAATAAAAAGTAGGTGTGCAATTAGTACATCTACTTTTTTAGTTTCATTTAAATTTAATTTTAAGAAAATTTAAAAACAATTTAACTAATATAGAAGTATAGTAAAGTAAGCTTGAAATAACAAGGACAAAAGATAAACCTGCAACAAGTGCAGTAATATTTGAAATATTAAAATTCGATAGCATATTAGTCACCTCTTCTTATAGTTTTTCTAATATATAATATTCAAACTATATAAAAAGATTTACATATTTTTTGAAATAAAGTAGATAAATAACTTAATTGTTATAAGTTTTATACGATTATTAATAGTGTGTTTAAAAATAAGGATTTTGATTCATATTTATTAGAAAGATTAGGGGGAATTAGCATTGAAAAAGATAATAGTAGGATGTTTAGCGCTATTTTTAACATTTACTTTTATGAGTTGTGGTAAACAAAATGAAGAAGTAAAAGAAAATTTAATAGTAAAAACTGAGTTTGAAATATTAAAAGAGGAAGAAGTAAAAGATGTTGAAAATAAGGATTTATACTTAGAATATGATTATGAAGTTAAGAGTGTTGAAATAAAAGGTACAACATTAGAAGTAGTTATAGAATCAAATGTAAATACATCAGATGGTATTTATGCACTCGGTAAATTTATATCAGGCTACATAAAAGAAGAAAATAAAGCAAAGTTTGATTTATATGGGGTTGATAGTGAGAGCATAGTATTTATAAATAAAAATAAAAAATGGTTATATGATGGCAGTAATACTATAAAAAGTATAAAGTAAGGGGGGGATTTGATGAGTTTTAAAAGTATAGTCAAATGTGGTGCAATTAGTACTATAATAGTTACAGGGATATCAACTATAGTATATGCAAATAGTTTAGAGATAAATATAGAGAATGATTATGTTAGTATGAATGAGTATAATTATTTAATTGGTGGAGAACAAGAAATAAAAGAAATTAAGTTTGGAGAAGTTGAAGGTGAGTTCAAAGATAAATATATAATAAAATTAAAATCTGGTATAGCAGAAGAGATAAATATATTAGAGGTATTTGAAGGTGGTCGTGGAATATATATAAATGGGAAATACATACCATTTATGAAAGTAGAGGTAAATGGATTTGTAGTACCTAAAATGAAAAAAGCAATATCGGAAGAGGGTATATTAAAATTACCAGTTGAATTTTTTAAAGAATATTTAGGTGCAATAGCTGAAGAAGAAAAGCTATTAGTAAGTAAAAATCCAATTATTGATATAGGAGTCATTGGAGAGTTTAATGATATAGAGTTTATAGGTAAAGAAATAAAGCATGAGGATAATAAAGAAGGTATAGTAGAGAAGGAAGTTAATAATGAAGAAGAACTGGTAGAAGTAGTACCAGAAGTTTCACAGCCAATAATAGAACAGCCAAATATCCCACAAATAAAACCAGAAATAATACAGCCGGAGCCGGAAATAGAAAAGCCAGAAATAATCCCACCAAAACCAGAAGTAGAAGAGCCAGAGATAATCCCACCAAAGCCAGAGCAACCAGAAGAGCCAGAGATAATACTGCCAGAAGTAGAAGAGCCAGAGATAGAAGAGCCAGATACAAAACCAACAAAACCTGAAATTGAAGAAATCCCATCAGAACCAGAAGAATCTATAACACCTCCGATAATTGAAGATAATACTTTAATTGAAGGGGAGGAAATAGAAGAGGAGGTCCCTAAAGAAAATACTTAGAATAATTAATTTAGAATAAAGTAAAAAATAATTAGGTTAAATGCTTTATTAATTCACAAATTTATTTTAATATATAATAGTTAGGAATTTAAGAAATAGAAAGGAACTGTGAAATATTATGATAAGTTTAGAATATAAAGAATTAACACCACAAGAGGCAAAAATTAATTTAAATAAAAATTTAGATATATTACTTGTAGATGTAAGAGAAGTTGGTGAGTATAATATGGGACATATAGAAGGAGCAGAACTTATTCCACTAGGGGAAGTTGAAGATACTTTTGAAGAGATGGACATTAAGAAAGAGCAAACGATATATGTTTATTGTAGAAGTGGACATAGAAGTGGAATAGCACAAGAGGTTCTTATGGATATGGGATTTACAGATGTTTATAATATAGGTGGAGTAATGCAATGGCCATACGAGTTAATTCAGTAATAAAATTAAAAGCATAAAAAGAGGTTGTCCTTTCGGACAACCTCAGATTGTAGACAAAAGGTACATTTCTAAAATATAGAAATGTACCTTTTTCAA
>NZ_CAMQZG010000062.1 GCF_947039605.1 uncultured Clostridium sp. | reverse complement strand
TTGAAAAAGGTACATTTCTATATTTTAGAAATGTACCTTTTGTCTACAATCTGAAGCTAGAGAAATATTTCTCTAGCTTTTTTTATTATATCGTTTTATTTAATTTAGAATAAACTCATTTGTTCTATTTCTATTTCTTTCTTTTTCTTTGTTTTTACAATATTTTTTTCAGGTATAATATCTTCACTCCTTGCGTCTCTTTTAATTATATTTAATTCATTACCTAAATATTTAAAAACAAAATCTTCTATCTCTGATTTTGAAAATATATATTTTGCTACTTCTTTTATATTATTTTGTTTATCTGTAAATCTAAAATAAACTCTTATTGATTCATCTATAAAGAAATATGTCCCGAAATCCCATGTTCCACCACAGCAGTTCATACACATTTTTTCTATTATAATTCTAACAGCACTACTATCCGTACCACTTAAAAGTTTGCCTCGCCTAATAACTTCATATGCTAAAAATTCCTCTATTGCTATTTTAAATTGTTCCGTATTCATTATCTATTAATCTCCCTATAAAAATCTTTCCATTAATTCTTTACATCTATTATGTTATTATAATCTCAAAATTTCAATAGTAATTATTAATATTTATCTAATTAACAACATTGTATTCATTAATTGATTTTACTACTCCACTTTTTTATTCTTTATTCTCAAAGTAACTCTAAACCATAAAAATAAGGAGCTTCCAAAAACTTGGTTGCTCCTTTATTAATTATCCTAATATTTCATCAACTATTGCTAATCTATCATCACCTAAAACCTCAACAATTTTTGGAGCTATATGATTATTTTTATAAAAAACATCATTACTAGATTTTGCGATTTTTTCAATCCTCATCTTAAGTTTATCAAACTCCATTAAGTTTTCTTGATATAAGTCTATTTGATCCTTCAAAGCTATTGCTAATTCTTTAGGGTTTCTATATTTTGCTCTCATTATTTGGCTCCTTTAAAAATAAAATCTTTTAGTTATGTAATTTCTACATCTAATTATATATTTTTATTTTTAAATATTCAAGGATGATATCAAAAAAATTAATATTTTTTTATTTTAAGCCTTATTTAAAGCTTCTATTTTACTATCATACTTTATTTCATAAAAAACTTCTGTAAGCCCTCTTCTTTTAAGTCTTTGTATATTAGCTTTTTTCACACCTATAAATGAAATTCCAAGTACTAATACTATAGCAAATATCATCAGTTTTTTTACCATAAGAAAAACTCCTTACACTCTGTATTTTGTATAGTTAGTATATGTAGTAATTCATTATTTATTTAAATTTAATTGAATATTACTTTACCTAAATCCCCTTTTATATCTACTGATTTTAATTTTTCATCTCTCTGATCTATTTTTATTACCTTATCACTATAAACTTTATATCCTTTTAAATTTATATTTTCTTCGTTTTCTATATCAAAATTAACACTTCCAATACCTGTATTTCCAGTTACACTGCCTAATATATTTTTAACCTTCAAATCTATATTTCCTAAACCTGTTTCTACATTTATATTTTCAACTTCATTTATTGCTAAATTAGCAGTACCCTTAGTGCTTTCAATATCTACATTTCCTAATTTGTTTATTTCTCCAAATATAGCTGAATTATTTGTTTTGATTTCCAAATCAAATTTTGCTAACTTTGGTATATATATTGTTACATAATCAAAAGTTTTATCTTCTTTTGCATTCAAATTCTCAATTATGCTAACTTCATTTTCTTTATTGGCTATAACTGTTGTCCCTTCTACATCATTAATTAAGATATCTTCTCTATCATGATGCTTTAAATTTATTTTTGCATTTTGCATATCAATTACAAGTTTTTGACCTTCTTTAAGTTCTACACCAAATCCCTCTTTTTTTTCAACTTCTATGAACTCTTCATTTTTATCTTCTTTAGGTGCATCATATTCTCTTACTTTTATATCACCTTTGTATTCCCAACTATTAAATGTTACTCCAAGTCCTGCTATCATAACTGTTGCTAATCCATAAATTAAAAATTTCTTCATATATTTTGTCCCCCTAAAATTGAATGTATAACTTTTATTGCTAAAACATAAAAAAGGTATGTAAAATAAATATATAAATTATATATTTTACCAATAAAAACTATAATCTAATTATATATTATTAAATTAAAAGTTAAATGCTAAATTTGTTAATATTACCTAGTTTTTATGAAATTTATATATATATTAAGTAAATTTAAAATGTGCATAAAAAAAACACCCATTTCTGGGTGTTTTTTATAAATCTAACAGATTCATAATATTATATTTCATTTTTTTAAATTTTCCTAAATTACTGATTATTAACTTCATATCAGTATATTTAGTATTTTTAAATACATCTAATATCTCTAAATCAGTGCCTTCAAGACCTGTATTCTTTACGTTTGATAAAGCTATAGCAACTTCTACCCAAACTCTAGTCATATTTTTTTCGTATGTATCTGCCATTCCATCAAAAGTAGTTATATCATACAACTCTCTTGATAAAAACATACCATTTATATGTTTCTTTAAAACTATTTTTCTTTCCATAATTACTCCTCCCCAATTAATTCTAAAATTAATCCTTTAATCAAGGAACTTATTACAAAATAAATTTTTTAATGATAAATATATTATTCTTAGCCTAGTTATTGTATCATATAATTTACAATTGAATCTAACTTCTTTTATTATCTAATTTTTAATTTTAAATACTATTCTTTATTATATATTTTGCACATATATACATTTTTTATGTATTTACCACTATTATACCTTTACATAAAAGTAATTTAATAATTAAACCAAATTATAAAAGAACATCAAAATTGATGTCCTTTTTGCTTTATATAAATAAATGTATAACTGCTACTATCACATAAGCAAGTAATCCAGCTGCTGGTATTGTTATAACCCAAGCCATTCCAATTTGCTTTGCCATTCCCCAGTTAACTCTTTTTAAACTTTTCTCTGAACCTATCCCCATTAATGAACTTGTCATTACCTGAGTTGTACTAACAGGTGCATGTAATTTTGTTGCTATAAATAGAACTATTGATGAACTAAGTTGTGCTACAAATCCACCCATAGGATCAATTTTTGTAACTTTATTCCCCATTGTTTTGATAATTTTTTTACCACCAATTGATGTTCCAAGTCCCATTGCTATAGCACATAATACTACAACCCATAACGGAACATTAAATGTTGATAAAAAACCTCCACTCACAAGAGACATTGTTATAATACCCATTGATTTTTGTGAATCATTTGCACCATGATCTAATGCAATTAAAATCCCTGATACTATTTGGAATCTTTTAAATAATTTATTCATTTTCTGCGGTTTTTGTTTTCTTAGCATTTTTTTAAGACCTACTATTAAAATATATCCAACTATAAACCCTATCACTGGTGATAAGAATATCCACAGTATAAATTTATTAAATAGAATTCCCCATCCAATTGCTGCAAAGCTTTGTGTTATTGCTATTCCACCACCAACTAAAGCTCCAATTAAAGCAGAAGTTGAACTACTTGGAATTGCAAACCACCATGTTATAAGATTCCATATAATTGCTGCTACAAGGACTGCTGCTATAACCCAAAGTGGCATATGCTTGCTATCTACAATACCATCTCCAACAGTTTTTGCAACTGCTGTACTTGTAAATGCACCTATAAAATTAAATATTGCACAAAGCCCTATTGCAACTCCTGGTGACAATGCTCTTGTTGTAATTGAGGTTGCAACAACTGTTGCTGTATCATGAAAACCATTTATAAAATCAAATAAAAGCGCAAGCACAACAATTACTATCATTATTGCTAGCGTACTATGCATGCTTCATCACAACCCCTTCTATTATGTTAACTACATCCTCACAAGAGTCTATTGTATTTTCAAATCTTTGATATATATCTTTCCACTTAACTACTTCAAGTGGATCTATATTTTCTGCTCTAAACATTTTACTAATTATTTCTCTAAAGAATATATCAGCTTCATTCTCTATTTTATTTACAGAGATAACTTTATCTCTAATTATCTTTCTTGCTGTTTCCTTGCTCATCATTGGCAGAACTTTCATTAACTGAACTATCTCTTCTACACATTTTTTTAAGAAATTAATGAATATTTTTGTTTCTTCATTAGCTTTATCGATATTAAACATTATAAATCTATGGACTACAGATTCTATATTATCTATTATATCATCCATTCTTTTTGTGATATGATAAATGTCTTCTCTGTCTATTGGCGTTACAAAGCTATTATTAAGATCTTCTATTATTGTATGAACAACTTGGTCTGCTTTATGTTCTAACTCTTGTATAACCTGAGAATAAGCATTGTTTGACTCTAGTGAATCAACAAATATATCTAATTCCTTTGTTGCCTCTAAGATTATCTCTGATTGTTTTTGAAAGTTTACATAAAACTTATCTTCTTTTGTGTTTAACTTAAACATATTATTCAGCTCCCTAAAATGTTGAATATCTATAATAAACCAAACTTATTAGCAATTAATTTATTTAAAATAAAATATTACATAAATTAGTCTAGATTTATTTTTCATTTTGTAAAATCAATATTTTTCGACTTTTATTTCCAAAAAAATAATCTTTTTTTAATAAAATCTTTAATTTATTCAAACTTTTTCTACAATTTCATTGTATATTATATAAGTCCTATAAATAGTTACATTTTAGTAACAAAAGCACCAATTTGTAAAAAAAAAGTATCATCAAATATACTAATTTGATAATACTTTTACTTTTTTCAGATATTTCTAAGCTACTTTTTTTATTTCTACTGGTTTTTCAGTAATTTCTTTTTTATCAGCAACCTTATTTGTTATTCCATTTAATGTTAGATTGGTAAAAGCATTAACTAGCATATATCTATTATCTCCTATATTAATGTAACCTATTCTAACCTCATCACCAACATTTGTTAATGCTGCATCTTTTGATGTTTGAGTTGGAACTGAGAATATTTTATCTGAAGAATCTACTTTTATTTCATAAGTACTTTCTCCCCCTGTTACTACAAATCCTATTCTCTGAACTTTTCCTGTTATCTCTAAACTGTTTTTATCACTACCTTGAATAGTCATACCTGTACTATTTATTTCTTGAAGATATGAATTAAGCGTTGCTTTAAGACTATCTCCTACTGCAACAATTCCATAGTTTTTAACATTTACCATAGCATACTGTTTAACCATTCCACCCGCATCTAAAAGTGTCATAAAGTATGTTGGTTCATTTTGAATGTTTATAAGATATGGGAATGTAGCTGTATATTTAAACTGTTGAACTTTACCTTCGGCTGACTTCATAGCAGCACTTTCAGTTGCCCCAGCTGTCTTATACATAGTAGTTTGTCCTGTTCTTGTATTTGTAAGAGTAAATCCTACAAGCCCTTCATCATTACCTACAGAAGTCATTCCTGTATAATAATATGATTCTTTATTGTTATAGATAAGATTCATTCCATTTGTAGTTTTAAGCTTGTCTTTTCCGCTAAAGTTGAAAATACCATGTACAAGCTCTCCCCATTTATTTAAATGTCTTATTATTGTATTTTCTGGTTGTATTCTATCAACCCACTTTGGAGTATCTGCAATACTATAAATTTTTGTTTCACCAGTTTGCGCATTTATTATTTCTGTTCCAATAATTTTTTGCTCATCTATACCTACACCTGTTGTATATCTTGTGATAACCCAGTAAGGCTCTCCTGCATCATTAAGTTCAAATGAGAAGTCTGTGTGACCTGCCATCATATCCTTAAAGTACGCATATCTTTCTATATTTTTAAACCAATATGCACCTTGTAAATATTTTAATTTAAGTGCTTTACCATTAAGTTCTGTTACAAGTTTAACATCACTTTGATCCGTTGCACTAACCATTACATACCCTGGTGTCCCCCCATTTAAGAACCATTTTATAAATGAAGATGGTTCAAGTGGTGCAACATAATAAAGTTGTCCATTAACACTTTGCAATGTTAAATTACCAATACTAACCTGACTTCCAAGACCTTGTACACTTCCAAGTTTTTTATCTGCAAGCTTTGCTGCAAACTCTTTGTTTATAGTTGGAAGTTGTTTTAAATCTATAGGTTGTATCTGGTCAGAGAATTTCACCTCTTTTACTGGTCCTATAAGATTTCTTTGCGCTTTCCACATTATAAGCGGACTAGATGCAACTTTTAGTATTATATAAATTAATATTATAACAACTGCTACTATAATATATTTCTTTCTAACTCCTATAATTCCATGTATTAAACATGCTAGAACAATAGGGATTAAAAAGTTTAAAAAGCTCAATCTTATATTAAATATAAGTTGACTATTAACTAAAAGTACAAGTGCAAATATTATGTATATTGCAACTAAAAGTTTTATAAAACCTTTTAAATTAGGACCTTTTCTTACCGACCCATCTGGGTTTCTAAGTTGTCCAAAAAACTTAACTAATAATTCTGCTAAATCCATTATTAATTTTCCTCCTTAGTAAAAAATAGTAGCAACATTCTAGTTGCTACCATCATACTATATCATAAATATTATCTTTTAATAAAGGCACTTATGAATTCACTCCCTTTATCAAGTTTACTCTTAACTTTTATATTTATTTTAATAAACATATTATTTACTACAATACTATCCCACTCTACTTTTCTACTTTATATCTAACCACACCTTAAAACTCACCAAAACTTTTATATCTAGACTAACTTAGTTGCATAAGCTAAGAACTCTAACAACTCATCTTTATCATCTACTACTTCATTTTTAATATAAACTTCAAGCTTTTCCTTAACAAGTTTATGATAGTCATTAAGATGCTCTCTCTCCTCACTATTCATAATGCTTAAATCAACCCCATCTAAGTCTATTGGGCAATATGATATAGTCCTAAACTTATAAAACTCGCCAAACTCTTCACTTATCATATAAGGCTCAACTATCATAGTATTTTCAGTTCTAATACCATGTTTGCCTTCCTTATAAATCCCTGGCTCATTAGTTAAAATCATTCCAAGTTCTAATGGCAATGTTGAAACCCTATTAATTCCTTGTGGTCCCTCATGAACACTTAAGAAAAACCCTACTCCATGTCCTGTCCCACACTTATAATCAATTCCATTACTCCAAAGAGGTTGTCTTGCTAAAATATCTAGATGTGAACCAGTTGAACCTTTTAAAAACTTAGCATTCATAAGTGCTAAATGTCCCTTTAAAACTAAAGTAAAGTCCTTCTTTTCCTCATCTGTAAGCTTACCTAATATAAATGTTCTCGTAATATCTGTTGTACCATCTAAATACTGGCCCCCTGAATCTACAAGTAAAAATCCTTTTTCTTCTAATATATACTCACTTTCTTTTGTTGCAAAATAATGCATCATTGCCCCATGTTCCTTATGACCTGCTATTGTATCAAAACTTATTCCCTTATATAAATCTCCCATAGCTCTAAATTCTTCAAGCTTATCAGATGCTGATATTTCACTTATTTCTATTTTCCCAATATTACCCTTAAGCCACTTTGTAAACCTAAGCATTGCCACTCCATCTCTAATCTGGCATCGCTCTAAATTTTCTATCTCAATATTATTCTTTATAGCTTTTAAACTTGCTACAATTTCTAGTTTATGAATAACATTTGCACTTTTAGATAACTTTTCATATAAAAATGCACTTACTCTTCTCTCATCAACTAAAATATTACCCTCTAGTAATTTAAGTTCAGAATTTATATCATAATAATCTTTTACACTTACTCCTTCACTTGCTAGTGATCTTATAAAAGTCTCATCAACCTTATTTAAATCAATATATAAAGTAGTACTACCTCTTGTTACAACTCCATGTGCTAAAACAAAAGGATTATTTTCAACATCATTTCCTCTTATATTAAATAACCATGCCACGTCATCTAGTGAAGAAACTATATAAGAATCTCCATCCTCGCTTATCATAATAGCAAGAACATCTTTTATTTTTTGATTTACACTCTTTCCACAATACTTTACATCATGAATAAATGCCTTATCCTTTGGAAGTTCTGGTCTATCACTCCAACTATCAGTCAATAAATCTTTATCTATTTTAATTTCAAAATTATTTTTGCTAGCATACTCCTGCATTTTTTTATAAGTTTTTATAGCTATAACATTTCCATCAAAAGCAAGGACTTCTTTATCACCTATATTCTTTTCAATCCACTCACTTAAAGTTGAATATCCCTCTATTCTCATTTTATAAAGCTCTATTTTTGTCCCCTTTAATTGATTTTCTGCCTGTATAAAATATCTTCCATCAGTCCATAAAATAGCAATACTTCTTCCAATAAGTAAAGTTCCTGCTGAACCTGTAAACCCAGACATAAATGCTCTTCCTTTATAATAACTTGGAACATATTCCCCCTGATGTGCATCCTCACTTGGAATTACATAATAATCTATATTTTCTTTTATCATCACATCTCTAAAACTTTTTATTCTTTCAAATATACTCATAAATAACCATCCTCCTTTTTACATATTATATAATAAATACTATAATATGTAAAAATTAGAATTATATTCATTTTTCAGATATTAAAATATATTTCTCTAACTTATTATATAAAAAAGGTTGCAACATTTCGTTACAACCTTTTTCTATCTTTAAACTAACATATGAGTATATCAATCATTAATATAACTCCAATTGCTACCTTTTTCCTACACAATAAATCACCTTGAATATCTTCAACTATTGCTGAAACTTCAAGTTTTTCATCGTCATAAATATTGGGCAACATTACAAAACTACTAAATGGAATTACCCACTCTACTGAATGCACTGATTGATCTTCTACTAACGCCGTATACTTAACAGAAATGCTCATATATCCATGGACAATTAGTTTTTTACCAGTTAAAATTTGCCCTTCATTTGAGACCTCTTCTATAACATCTACAACATAACTATCATTTATTTCTATATCTATCATTATATCATCAAGTTCTTCAACATCTGGTTTTAACATTGGAATACATACATCTGTATTAATATTCATTTGTTTAAAACTTTTGATTGGTATTTCAACTATTGCCTTAACTACTTCTGTTTCATCACTACCTGTTACATCATTGCTTAACTTATAATCAAACTCTGCATAAGCATTGTTAATACTATATCCCTTTAATGAACCACTTATAACTTTTGCATCATAAGTTATAAATGCAATTTCACCTGGATTTAATACTCCAATATTCACACCCGCCTCTAATGAAACATCATTTACAATTGCCCCATTTATAGTAAAACTATTTTCTACAAATTCTAAATTCTTTGGAATTTCATCTTTTAATACTATATTTACAAACTCAACCTCACCTGTATTAGTAAGTTTAACTGAATAAGTGATTACTTCATTTAAAGTTGCAATAGCCTTATTAGCAGTTTTTTCTATTATTAATTCATACTCTTCAAGTAGTATTGTATTTAAATTACTTTCAAAGATATTAATTCTTGCTGGTCCATTAGGCTCAACTATAAATTTATATACTCCTGTTGAAATATTATCGATAAAGTCATCAATTTTACTGATTACTTCTGCTTCAAAAGTTATTATTTTTGCTTGTCCTATAACTAAAGTTCCAATATTAACACCTGTTAAAATACTTTCCGCTACTAATGGAATACCATCAACCTTAACACTGCCTTCTACAAAATTTATATCTACTTCTAGTAAATCTTTGATAATAACATCAAAAACATCAACTTCACCTGTATTTGTAACAACTAGAGTATAAGTTATTATATCTCCTACCGTTGCAATTGCAATGTCTGCTGATTTTTCTAATATTACTTCTGGAATTATTACATCAATGATAACTTCATTAGATTCTTGTACCTTTTCTACTGGTGCTTCATCTGGGTCTACTGTATATTCATAATCAACAGTTGCTATATTTATAAGCTCTGTTGGTGGATTTTCTTGAACTCTTACATTAAATGAAACCCATATAGTCTGACTAGCATCTGTTGAGCCAAGATTTATTCCTACGTTTGGATCTTCTTCTGGCACTAATACTCCATCAATCCTTACACTACCTTCTATGAAATCAACTCCTAATGGAAGTGCATCTCTTAGAACTACATTATCAACTGGTACATTTCCAGAATTCGTAGTATCAACAGTATAATTTATAATATCTCCCTCTACTACAACCTCTTTATTCGCAGCTTTTACAAGTCCTTCTTCTGAAATTTCACCATGTGAAATTATAATAGTTTCTGCATTTGACATCTTAGTATCTGGAACTTCTGGTAAATTTGGATTTACTACATGAGTATAATCAACAACTGCTATATTTTCTACACTTAAACTTGCTGGTGCTTCTATAACAATAGCTTCAAATTTTACAACTCTTGTTTCAAGTGCTGCAAGACTTGAAACTGTAAATCCAACTTCTGGGTCATATCCTATAAAATTAACCCCATCAATAAATACTGAATCTACAACAAATTCAAGTTCACTTGGTAGTACATCTGTAAAGAATATATTATTAGCTGAAACATTACCATTATTAAATATTTCAATTGTATATAAAACTGTATCACCTAAATCTTTGTATAGTTCATCAGATATTTTAGCTATAACTAGCTCTGCACTATTCACCTGTGTTAATACTTCATTTGTTTCTCCATTATCTGATGATCCATTCGGTGTTGCTGGATCTACTGTATAAGTGTACTCAGCAAATGTCTTATTGGGTATTGGATTCGGAACTGGTATGCCTTCTATTTGAACCTTGAAAACTATAATTATTGTTTCTTCAGGTTTTATTGGACTTAAAAGCAATATACCAGACTCAGGATTTGATGGATTTGCTACTCCATTTATTCTTAAACTTCCATTGATATAGGTTGTATCATTTGGTATTGGATCTGTTATAACTACATTGTTAGCATCTACATTACCTGTATTAGTTACACTTATTGTATAAGTGATTACTTCCTCTGTATCTGCATACTCCTTGTCTACTGCCTTAACAAAATCCTCACCATTTTCTCCAATTAAGTCAGCATTATTAACTTGTGTTAATACTTCATTTGTTTCTCCATTATTTGATACACCATTAGGCACTGCTGGATCTACTGTATAAGTGTATTCTACAAATGCTTTATTTGGTATTGGATTTGGTACTGGTATTTCTTCTATAAGAACTTTAAACACAATTATAACTGTATTATTTGGTTGTATTGGATTTGCTAAAATTATTCCTGTCTCTGGATTTGATGGATTTGCTACTCCACCAATAGTTAAACTACCCGCTACATAACTTGTTTCATTTGGTATTGGATCTGTTATAACTACGTTATTCGCTGGAACATTTCCTGTATTTGTTATACTTACCGTATAAGTGATTTCTTCTCCTATATCCGCATATTCCTTATCAACCGACTTAACAAAATTCTCATTATTATCACCTATTAGGTCTGCATTATTAACTTGTGTTAATACTTCATTTGTTTCAAAATCACCACTTTGTGCATTCGGCTCAGCTGGGTCTACTGCATAAGTGAATACTCCTGTCGCACTATTCAGAATTGGATTTGGCACTAGTATTTCTTCTATTAAAACTCTAAAGATAACTACTGTAGTTACACCTGACTGTATTAGGTTTGGAATACTTATTCCTGTCTCTGGATTTGATGGGTTTATTGCACCATTTACGGTTAAACTTCCAGCTACATAACTTGTTCCATTTGGTATTGGATCTGTTAAGATTACATTATTTGCAGGTACATTTCCTGTATTTGTTACATCAATTGTATAAGTGATTTCTTCTTCTACATCTGCAAACTCTTTATCTACAAATTTTTCTGATTCTATAGTAGCATTATTGACTAATGTTAATACTTCATTTGTAATACCACCATCACTAACTCCATTAGGCACAGCTGGATTTACTGTATAAGTGTAACTTACAGCCGCTGTATTCGGAATTGGGTTTGGTACCGGTATTTCTTCTATTAAAATTCTAAATTGTAAAACTGTAGTTTGGCTTGGACCTATAGGACTAAGATTTATTCCAAGTTCTGGATTAGATGGATTTGCAACTCCATTAACAAGTAAACTTCCTATTACATAACTTGTTCCATTCGGAATGATATCAACTACAACTACATTATTTGCACTAACATTTCCTGTATTTGCTACACTTACTGTATAAGTGATTTCTTCTCCTATATCCGCAAACTCTTTATCTACCACCTTGATAAAATCCTCATTATTGTCACCTATTAAGTCAGCTGTATTAACTTGTGTGAATACCTCATTTGTTTCTCCACTATCTGCTACACCATTAGGATTTGCTGGGTCTACTGTATAAGTGTAATCTACAAATGCTGTGTTTGGTATTGGATTCGGATCAGGTAATTCCTCTACAAACACTTTAAATTCTAGAACTACAGTTTGACTTGGAGTTATTGGACTTGCAAGACTTATACCTACTTCTGGATTAGATGCATTTGGCACACCATCTACAAGTAAACTAGCAAATACATAACTTGTTCCACTTGGAATCGGATCTTTTATTATTACATTATTAGCATCTACATTTCCTGTATTAGTAACATTTATTATATAAGTGATTTCCTCTCCTATATCTGCATATTCTTTATCTACCGCTTTAACAAAGTTTTCTCCATTCTCTCCAATTAAATCAGCATTGTTAACTTTTGTGAATACTTCATTTGTTTCTCCACTAACACTTTCTGAATCAGGATTTTGAGGGTCTACTGTATAAGTGTAGTCTACAAATGCTGTATTAAGAATTGGATTTGGTACTGGTATTCTTTCTATTAAAACTCTAAATTCTATTAAAACTGTTTCGCCAGATGCAATTGGACTTGCAAGAGCAATTCCTGTTTCAGGGTTTGATAAATTTGGAATACCATCAACTGTTAAACTATTCGCTACATAACTTGTATCAGCTGGAATTGGATCAGTTATAACAACATTATTAGCATCTACATTCCCTGTATTTGTTGCTGTTATTGTATACGTGATTTCCTTTCCTACATCTGCATACTCCTTATCAAGTTCTTTAACAAAGTTACCTAGACTTACTAAATCTGCATATAGAACATCTATATCTGCTGTTGAAGTATTGTTGCTTAAATCTGGATCTTCAGTTGTACTTGAAACAACTCCTGTATTACTAACAATTCCAAGTGTATCATCCGCAACAGTTCCCCTAATTAGAATAGTTACTGAATCACCTGCTAAAAGTGTTCCTATAATATATGGTGTAGTCCATAAACCCCAAGTAATTCCATTATCTACTGAGAACTCTTGATTTAATAACTCCACAGGCACATCATCTTGAAGACTTACATTTAATGCATTTGATGGACCATTATTAGTTATAACTAAATCATATAAAACCTCATCACCTATAGTTCTATTAAATGGTAAAGTTGTTTTAGTAATTACTAAATCTGCAAGTTCATCTATCAGTGTTATAATTGTATCAGTGTTATTACCTAGGTTTAGATCTGGTGTTATACTTGCAACTATCGCTGTATTTGTTAAAGTTCCTGTTGCATCTGCTGGTACATCGCCTCTAATTAATACATTTACAGAATCACCAAAAACTATTGTTCCAACATTCAAGCTTCCTATCCAAGCAATCCATGATACTCCATTATTCAAGCTATACTCTGGGTTATCTAACGGTACCGCATCAGTGATAATTACATCAACAGCATCTGATGGTCCGTCATTTGTAGCCACTAAAGTATATATAGCTTGTGTTCCTGCAATAACTGGGTTTTGATCTATTGTTTTTATAATACTAACATCAGCAAGTTCATCTACTATTGTTGTTATCCTATCAGTATTATTACTTGTATCTGGATCTGGTGTTATACTTGTTACTACCGCTGTATTAACTAAGTCAGCTGCCGTCTCTGATGGAACTATTCCTCTAATTAATACTATAATTGAACCCCCTGTAATTATTGTTCCAAGATTTATATTGCCAGTCCATGCAAGCCATGTTACACCATTGTCAAGGCTATATTCAGTATTATCAAGTGGCACTATATCATCAAGTTCAACACTTAGAGCATCTGATGGTCCACTATTATTTACTAATAAACTATAGATAAGCTCTTCTCCTGCAATTACTAGGTCTGAATTTGCTGTTTTAATAACGCTTATATCAGCTGATGTTTCAATTAGATTTATAACAGTATCTGTATTATTTGAAATATCTGGATCAGGGGTTGTGCTTGTTACCATCCCTGTATTGATCAAATCTCCAAGCGCATCTGGTGCAACAACTCCTCTTACTAACACCGTCACTGAATCACCATTTTCAATTGTTCCAAGAACTACATTCCCACCCCATGCAAGCCAAGTTGTTCCATTGTCTAAGCTATACTCCACACCATTAAGCGGAACTATATCATCTAAATTAACATTTAATGCATCTGATGGACCGTCATTACTTACAACTAGTCTATAAATTAACTCTTCGCCTGCAACTACTGGTAGCGTATCAACTGTTTTAACAATACCTAAATCAGCTAAAGTATCTACTTGTGTTGTCACTATATCTATATTATTTGTTGGATCTGGATCAGGGGTTATACTTGATACTGTCGCTATATTATCAATACTTACAACTATATCTACTGGTACTGTACCTCTTAATAAAATAATTTGTGAACCTCCAGATTCAAGTGTTCCTATATTCACACTTCCAATCCATATAAGCCAAATAGCTTCATTATCTAAGCTATACTCAACATCATTAAGTGGTACTATATCATCTATTGTTACATCTAATGCATCTGATGGACCACTGTTACTAACTAATAAAGTATAAATTAGTTCTTCTCCTGCAACGACTGGTTCTGGACTTGCTGTCTTAACTATACTTACATCTGCAAGAGTATCAACTTGTGTTATAACAGTATCTGTATTATTACTTAAATCTGAATCTGGTGTAATACTTGATACTGTCGCTGTATTTTCAATAGTTCCGACTATATCTTCTGGTACTATACCCCTCATCAATACAATTATTGTATCTCCTGCAATTAAAGTTCTAAGATTTATATTACCTAGCCATACAATCCATGTTATTCCACCATCTAAACTATGCTCTGAATTATCTAGTGGTACTGCATCTACAAGTTCAACACTTAAAGCATCAGATGGTCCTGCATTTGCAACAACTAAAGTATAGTTAAGCTGTTCTCCTGCTATTACCGGATCTAAGGTTGCTGTTTTTACTACACTTACATCTGCTAAAGTATCTACCTGTGTTGTTACTGTATCTGTATTATTATTAGGATTCGAATCTAGCGAAGTAGTTATAACTACCGCTGTATTATCTATACTACCAACTGTATCTGTTTGCACATCTCCTCTTAATAAAATAGTTACTGTATTGCCTACTGCTAAAGTTCCAATACTTACACGTCCAGTCCAAGGTAACCAGATTAATCCACCATCTAAACTATATTCTGGATTATCAAGTGGTACTGTATCATTAACATTTACATTAAGAGCCGTTGATGGTCCACTATTATTTACAACTAAAGTATAGTTAAGCTGTTCTCCTGCTATTATTGGGTCTGGACTATCAGTTTTTACTATACTTACATCAACTAAAGCATCTACTTGTATTGTTACTATATCTGTATTATTAGTTGGATCTGGATCTGGAGTTATACTCGAAACTGTAGCTGTGTTATCTATAGTTCCAACCTTATCTTCTGGCACAAGCCCTCTTAATAAAACAGTTGCTGAATCCCCATTTAAAATAGTTCCAAGATTTATACTTCCTGTCCATGACAAAAGCCAAGTTACTCCATTATCTAAACTATACTCTTGATTCAGAAGAGGTAAAGCATCATTAACTATTACATCTAAGGCATCTGATGGTCCATTATTATTTACAAGAAGTGTATAGACTAATTGTTCTCCTGCTATTACTGGGTCTGGTGCTGCTGTTTTTACTATACTAATATCTGCTAAAGGATTAACCGGTATTACTACTGTATCAGTATTATTTGTTAAGTCTGGATCAAATGTTGTGCTTGAAACTGTTGCAGTATTTTCAATAGTCCCTAATGTATCAGGTGCTACTATTCCTCTAATTAAGATAGTTTCTACTCCACCCACAACAAGTGTTCCTATATTCATATTTCCTATCCATACAAACCAAGTTAAGCCATTATCTAAACTATATTCAGCACTATCAAGTGGCATATTATCATTAACTACAACATTTAACGCATCTGATGGACCTGCATTTGCTACTGTTAGAATATATATTAGCTCTGCTCCCGCAGTTGCTGGATCTGGTACTCCTGTTTTTACTATACTTACATCAGCTATTGTATCTATAGGAGTTGTCACACTATCTGTATTGTTATTGGGATTAGGGTCTGGTACTGGACTTGTTACATTTGCAGTATTATCAAGATTTCCAAGATCGGAAGAG
>NZ_CAMQZG010000061.1 GCF_947039605.1 uncultured Clostridium sp. | reverse complement strand
ACCATTTTCTAACTTTGATAAATCTATTTTTCTCAGCTTTAGCATATATCCAAGTTCTCTAGTAGTTAGAACTGCATCTATACTTTTATGTCCAAAAGTCTCCATTTCAGGTCTTTCCATTTCATATTTTTTTGCAATACAAGGCATCACACAAACAGTAAATACATCCTTTGCATCAACACCTGAAATTTTAGGATAATAATATTTGCTTGCAGCACCAAAAATCTCCATAGGTGATCTTGTAGTTGAGAGATTTGGAATAAGTTCTGGAAAATGCCATTCTATAAGTCTAATCCACCCTGGGCAACATGAAGTAAACATTGGTAACACTCCACCACTACTAACTCTTTCTATAAGTTCTCCAGCTTCCTCTGCAATGGTTACATCTGCTGCAAAATTCAGATCATATACTTTATCAAACTCAAGTTTTCTTAATGCAGTATATGTTTTCCTAGTCACATCAGCTCCAAAACCCATACCAAACATTTCTCCAAGACTTGACCTTACAGATGGTGCAATAGCAACAATCACATGCTTATTCGGATCATTTAATGCCTCCTCAACTCTTTCTATATGTGAAGCTTCTTGAAGTGCATCTACAGGGCAAGATATTAAACACTGTCCACAAAGCAAACATCCTGTATCATCAAAACACTTTAAATCTCTAGCCCCAATACATCTTTCTCCCTCTCCATTCTCATGAAATAAAATTGATTTAGTAGTAGTTTTCTCACTACAACTTGCAACACATCTACCACACTTAACACACTTTGCTCTATTTATATGTAAAGCTGTACTTCTTTTATCAAAATAATGTTCTTCATCTGAAAAATCTTTTTTTTCAGTGACTCTTGCCTTAGTTTCTAAAACTAGCTTTAAAAGCTCACAATTTTCTTTCCTTTTACACTGTCCACACTTAAAGTCATGGTTATTTAAAAGTTTTGTTATTTCATTTTTAACTTCATTTTTTATAAACTCACTCTCTGAATTTATAATCATTCCATCTTCTACTTTTGTAGAACATGATCTAAAGAAACTTTCTTTTTTACCTTCTATTTCAACTAAACATAAGCCACAAATACCTTTATGATTACACTCCTTAAAGTAGCAAAGTGCTGGTATGTAAATATCATTCTCCCTTGCAATCTCTAAGATAGTTCTTTCACCATCAAAACTAATTTTCTTTCCATTAATTATTACTTGACTCAAAATCCTCAACTCCTAAAATAACATAATATCTACTTATCTTTCCCAAAGAAATCAAAAATATTATTTTTTAAAATTGCTACTATAATATCTATTACACCCCCTGTATTTTAGTTATAAAAAAGACATACCTTTAACTTTTGTCTATTTGGTATATCTCTAATTTTATATTAAATTTATTTTTCTACTTAACAATCTAAAATTTTAACATTTATAAGAAGTGTTGTATTTGTAAAGAAATCTCTTATATCATACTGCTTATAGTAAATATCCTCAATAATTCCTTCTACATCTATTTTACTACCTACAGTATACCTATCTGGCATTACTACAAATGTGCTAAATGGAAGTTTATAATATGCTGAATGGACACTTTGCTCGATCTCAAGAGCTGTATATTTAACACTAAGATTTAACATACCTGTTATAACAAGTTTAAAGCCTGTAATTCTTTGACCCTCTTGAGATATAAATTCTCCTGTTTCAATTAAATGACATCCCATTATTTCAATTTTTCCAACCATTTCATTTAATGCTTCTATATTTGGTTTTGCAATTGGTATTTGTAATTCTTCTTCAACACTTAATTGTTTGAATGTTGAAATTCCCATATCAATACTATTTTCTAAATTCGCTCCTGTAACAACCATCTCACTTGTTACAAGTCCATCTAAATCATAAATAAATTTTGCACTAGCTTCATTTATAAGTTTAGATTGACAAGCAGTTCCTATTACCCTAACTTTGTAAGTTACTATAACTGTATCTCCAACTGAAATATCACCAATTACAATACCTTTGCCAAGGTTTACTGAATTAACTATTACACCACCAACTTTAAATGTTCCTGGTATTAATACTACATATCTTGGAAGTTTATCTTTTACAATAATATTTTGTGCATCAACCTCACCATTATTTTCAAGTCTAATTGTATATTCAATTACATCATTTAGAACTGCAAAATTTATATTTGATGATTTATTAATATCAAGATTAACAAAACTTACAGGCAATTCATTTAAATTACTTATATCATCCGCAAACTTTTTTTCTCCATTCATCATAAAGTTATAAATAGCTGATGCTTGATTAGAAATAATCCCCTCTTCCTTACCTAAAACCTTTGCCTTAAACTCAACTTTAGCACTTTCTTCCATATTAATTCTAGGAATTAATATTCCAGCATTAATATTCTCATCCTTTTTAACTTTTCCATTTATTTTTACACTATCAAAAATAAATTCAAGATTTTCATCTAATAAATCTGATATTTTAACATCAAAAACATCTACATTTCCATCATTAGTTATAATAATTTCATAATCAACAGTCTCACCAATAATAGCTGCTAATTGCTTTGTCCCCTTAACTATTGTAAGTCTTGGATTTATCATTTTTTCACCACCTTTTTTTCTCTATTTAAATTATATGTGTCCTACTAATTAAATTTATAAAACTATAATTAATTACCTTAACAAATCTTTACATCTACAAATAACATTAGACATCTGTGAATTTCTCTTTCATTTAGCTGTCTATAACATATATCTTCAACATAAGGTATTATACTTATTCTATTTGCCCTTATAAGGTGACAAGTATATTTATCACCCACCATTTCTGGAAGTATCACAAATATACTCTTTAATTTCTCGTAGTGTGCTGCATGTCCACTTTGTTCTGGCACGTCAGCAACATAAGTTAATTTCTCTTTTATCTTTATTTCAGTTACTAATTTTTTACCTGTTAGTCTTTGACCTTCATGTGAATAACCGGCTTCTGTTTCTATTAATTTATAGTCTTCTACTTCTGCCCAAGCAACTATATCTAGTATTCTTTCCATATCTGGTTTTTGTGATGGTACTACAAGCACATCATCTAATAATTCTTCTTTAAAGTAATGTGCTTTTTCTGGTAATATACTTTGTATACATGAGTTTACTTTACAATACATAAGTTTCCTCCTAACATAAATCAACAACAGTCATAAATGTTATATTGTTATAAATACATCTATCATCCATTTGTGTTGAATTAATATCTTCAATTACTATACTTGGTGTTATAAATGAATTTTTATTAAATCCCTTTGGCATTACAACATATGAACAGAAAGGAATATCTGTATGTGCTGTATGAAGTGATTGAGTTGTTTCTAGTGCTACATATTCAACTTTTAAAGTTATATACCCCTCTATTAAATATTTATACCCTGTAACTCTTTGTCCTTCTAAAGATACTCCTATAGGGGTTTTCACTATTTTCTCACATTGTATACAAGGCAATGCCCATACTTTTACAACTTGTTCTATGTCTGGCTTTTGTGTTGGAATGCAAAACATATAATCTAAATTTGTTTGCTTGAAATTTTCTATATTTTTTAAACAATATTCATTTATATTGTTATACTCAATTAAATCTCTAAATATTTTTGCCATTTATGCCCTCCTAAACTTTTATTTTGTTTCTAGATATATTATGTAACTCTTATGCTTTTTGATACTCTTTCCTTTACTTAATATATATGTTTAAATCTCTAATTTTTTTCAACAAAAAAAGATATATTAATTTAAGATTTCTCCTAAATTAATATATCTTTAATTTGATATTCGATTTTATCTAAACAGTTTTCCCGCTCCATCTATAATATGTGCTTTGTCCAGAATCTGGTCCAAACTCACTAACAAATTTATTTAAATCATTAGCATTAGTTCTCTCTAAGCCTTTACTTACATCCGCTGTTAATGTTCCATTTTTAAATCCTTCTAATATATTATCCCATGTATATACTATTCCATCTTTTGAAACATAGAAGCAACAATTTACTTTTGAATCAACAAGCTTCATTGAGAATTTATAGCCTTCTACACCTTTAAATATAGAAATTGGTTTTATTCTTTGTGTTAAATTTTCTAATTTCCCATTCGGTGCTGCACCTTCTGTTGCTAGGTAGAATATAGTCCCATTAACTGAAGTCTCTCCTATCCCTGCCATATTATTTATAGTTGTTACATTTAAATCCCCCCTCCCTATTTATATAACTATAGTTTAAACTAAATCTTGTTATAAAATCTCCATATCTAAAATTTATGATAACTTATTCTTTAAACTACATGTAGCTAAATATTTCTGTACTATAAAATTTAAGGTATTTAGATATATAAGTAAAAAATTCTTCCCTCTTAAAATAAAAAAAATTTTAATATGTAAGTATATTTTCTATCTTTTCATTTTAATTTTAATTTTTAGTTGCAAATCGTAACTATTTGTATTATAATTAATTTAGTTGCAAAATGTAACTAAATATCAAAAAAATTAAAAAGGGGATTTATATGTTAACTAAAGAAGAAATATATAATAAACGTTGGTTCATTCTATTTAGTGTTGGGATAGTTACTTTTATGAGTACACTTGATGCTAGTATAGTAAACGTGGCACTTCCTGTTATTTCAAAAGATTTATCAGTTTCAATGTCAACAGTTCAATGGACAGTAACAACATATTTAATAGTCATTTCTGGTCTTTTACTTACTTTTGGTAGACTAGGAGATTTAAAAGGTAAAACTAATGTTTTTAGAGTTGGTATTATAATTTTCACAATTGGATCACTTCTTTGTGGAATTTCAAATAGTATTACAATGCTTATTATATCAAGAGCTGTTCAAGGTCTTGGTGCTGCTTGTACAATGGCAAATAGTCAAGGTATTGTAACTTCAGTTTTTCCTGGTAATGAGCGAGGTAAAGCCCTTGGGGTTATTGGTCTTTTAGTTGCTCTTGGAACTATGGTAGGTCCTGCTGTTGGTGGTATTATATCAGATTTTAAATGGGAATATATCTTCCTTATAAATATTCCAATTGGTATAATAGCTTCAATACTTTCATTTAAATTATTACCAAATATACATGTTCCAGTTAAAGAGGGTTCTAAACTTGATTTTATCGGAACTATATTATTTATACTTACAATAGTTCCACTTATTATTTCTATTACAGAAGGAAGTATTTATGGATTTACAGATACTAAAGTTCTTATAGGATTTGCAATTGCTTTTGTAGCTTTTATATTATTTATAATTTCTCAAAAGAAACTTGCATCACCTCTTCTTGATTTTAGTATTTTAAAAAACCATCAATTTTCAAAAGGTATATTATCATCATTAATTGCTTTTACTACTATTAGTTCATATTCAATACTTTTACCATTCTATTATGAATCAGTAAGAGGAATATCTCCTATATATAGTGGATTTTTAATGATAGTATTCCCTATCGCTCTAACTATTACAGGCCCACTTAGTGGTAGCTTATCTGATAAAATCAGAAAAGAAATTCTTCCACTTATCGGCTTTATAGTATCTGCTATTGGTTTTGCTTTAATGGCAACTATAAGTGCTACAACACCTTTATATCTTATAATTATATATCTACTTATAATGGGTGCTGGTTCTGGATTATTCCAATCTCCTATGAACTCAATAGTTATGTCTGCAGTAGACAAAACTAAGCTTGGAGTTGCAGGAAGTCTTAATGCACTTGTTAGAAATCTTGGTATGATTATAGGTATAACATTTGGAACATCACTACTTTATAAACTTATGAGTAATAAACTTGGCTTTACAGTTACAGGATTTGTCCCAGGACATCCTAGTATATTTGTAAGTTCAATGAATATAGTATTTATTATTGCGGCAGTTTTATGTATCATAGGAGCTTTCGTTGTTCTTAGTATAATGCTTACTAACAATAAAAAACTTCAAGAGGCAAAGTAATTTAAATAGTTTTAAATAGATTATCAACACAAAAGGCATGTGCAACATAAATAGTTGTACATGCCTTTTATTTTACATATTTACTTAAGAAATCATTTAATTTTATCTCACCTGATTTATAATTTAGTATATTTCTTTTTATAAGCCTATCTGCTTGCATATCTCTTGGAACTTCAATAATTCTAGCACTTATAACTTTATGCTTTGTTGTTATACTATCTCTTTTAATAAATACTCTCTCACAAAATTTGCAGTATCTTATCTGTGAATGATATCTGCGGTCACTAATTATATCAAGACAAATATAATCATTAAACACAAGTTTTGTGAATTTCCCACAAAACTTGCAATTAAATTTATTAGTATAATATTTTCTGAATTTTTCATTACTTAGCTTTATTTTTATAGACCTATCTATCATAGATTCTTTTAATGGTATATTATCTACTACTGCATTATCTGCGTGACCTAATATATACTCTACCCCTAATTTTTTTGAAATTTCTATAAGTGCCTTAACATCATAAAATGCATTATGATGATTATCTTCTATTAAATTAAACTCCTGCATACATTCTTTTTCAAATATTTTAACTAATGCAGGATGTTCTCTTAGATTATTTTTTACCATATAAATTTTTTGTACGTCTAAAACATTAACCTTATCTAATAACTTAGAATTTATTTTATGCTTATATAAATTTCTTTTAAGTATTTTAAGGTCTGAATCTCCCCATGTCAATAGATATGTTTCTTCTGGCTTCTCTATATCTATAGCACTTAAAAATTCTTTTGCCGCCCTAACAAAGCTTGTACCTTTTTTAATATTATCAAATGTTATCCCTGTTAATTTTTTAACTTTCTCATTTATCTCTAAATAGTCACACTTTATATAAAAATTTTTAGGTTTTTCATTTTTAAAATCTATATTAGTTGTTGTGTATGCTATTTGAATGATATCTTGTCCCCTTGTTATATCAACAATCCAACCTATTTTTTGATTGAATTCTAAATCTAAGAAAATAAATTTCAATTTTAACCCATCCTTTTTCTTATTTCAATTATTAGTTTAATTTTTCAACTTCTAAAATATCTTTTTACCATTATAACACTTTTTAGTTTAATTTTAATCCAGTATTATATTATTATATTATTTAAATTCTTACTAAATTATATTTTTTAGATTTACTTTTAATTATATTTTTCAAAAATAATATAACTTTTAATGGAAAAAGTAAAAAAAACACTTTTCCGAATTAAAAATTTGAAAAATACTTATAATTTTAATAAAAAAAAACCTTATCATCTTTATTTATGGTATTTTTAGGATAAAACTCCCAATTTATAACTATGCTATAATCATGTCAGGTGATATATGCTATCAACCATTAATCAAAATTTAAGGAGGCTTATTTTATGAAAATTAAAATTGGTGATTATTTAATAGAAAAACTAAAAGAACTTAATGTAGACAGTATTTATGGAGTTCCTGGTGATTACAATCTTGGGTTCCTTGATCATATTGATGATGCTCAGGGAATTGACTGGGTTGGTAACTGCAATGAATTAAACGCTGCTTATGCAGCTGATGGATATGCTAGAATTAAAGGATTTGCTGCAATGGTAACTACTTTTGGTGTTGGTGAACTTAGTGCTGTAAATGGTATCGCTGGTTCATTTGCTGAGAGTGTCCCTGTTGTTAAAATTACAGGAATGCCTACTACAGAGGTTCAAGAAAACAGATTGTTCGTACATCACACTCTTGGTGATGGTGAATTTAATAGATTTGCAAAAATGTTCGAAGAAATAACAGTTTCTCAAACTATTCTTACAGAAATGAATGCAAAAACTGAAATAGATAGAGTTTTAAAAGATTGTTATGTTTACAAGAAACCAGTATATATAGGCCTTCCAGTTGATGTTGCTGAGAAAGAAATCGAAGTTACTCCTGGTAAAATTGATTTAGAAGTTAAATCAAATGAAACTACTTTAGCTCAATTTGTAGCTGCTGTTAAAGAAGAAGTTAAAACTTCAAAAGGACAATTCTTACTTGCTGATTATGAAGTTATTAGAGAAGGTCTTGAAGATCAAATTTCAAACTTTGTCAATAAAATCAAAATCCCAGCTGGTACATTATGTCTTGGTAAAACAGCTATTGATGAAACTAATGAGTACTTTGCTGGATACTATGCAGGTAAACTTAGCTCAGATTTAGTTAAAGATGCTATAAATGCTAGTGACCTTGGAATTTATGTTGGTGTTAAACTTACAGACTGTACAACAGCTGGATTTAGTTATATCAAACCTCAAATAAGAAAAATAGAGATTTTAGCTAACTGTGCTCTTGTAAACGGAAAGAAATTTAAAAATATCAGAATGAAAGATGCAATAGAAGCTATAGAAAGTGCTAAACTTTCATTCCATAATTCAGTAAAAGTAGTAAAAGAAAAAGCCGAAGATTTTGTTGCTTTAGATACTAACTTAGTACAAAATAGATTCTTTAAACAAATAGAAAACTTTATGTCAAACAATGATGTACTAGTTGCTGAAACAGGAACTTCATTCTATGGTGCTGCTACATTAGATATGCCTAAAGGTACTTCATTTGTAGGGCAAGCTTTATGGGGTTCAATAGGATATGCTCTTCCAGCTATTCTTGGTACTCAAATGGCTGATAGATCTAGAAGAAATATCTTAGTTATTGGTGATGGTTCATTACAATTAACTGCACAAGAAATTTCAACAATGTTAAAAGAAGATATTAGTCCTGTATTATTTGTTATAAATAATGATGGATATACAATAGAAAGAGTTATACACGGACCAAGAAGAAAATATAACGATATAAATATGTGGGATTATAGTGAACTTGGTAATGTATTTGGTCTTAAAAACAGAAAAACTTTAAGCTTTAAAGTTAAAACAGAAAAAGAGTTAGCAGCAGCAATGGCTACTATCAACTCAAACAAAGAACAACTTGCTATAGTTGAGGTTATCATGGATATGGATGATGCACCTAAATTCTTAGTAGATGTTGCAGAGCACGCTTTCAAAAAGCAAAATGCTTATTAATATACACACAAAAAACCAGAGATTAAATTCTCTGGTTTTTTTGTATGTATTTATTGTATTTTAAGTTTTTCACCTTTCATATCTCTTTTATATAAGATAATACCTAGAATTATAAAGATAAGTCCTACTCCAATATATAAAATAGTATTAAAATATATAGCTTGTAGAATAGGAATTATTATAAGTCCAAATAAATTAAATATAATATGCCCAAAAATATCTCCAAACATACTATTAGCATAATAAGATGCAAATAATAATAAAAGACCTAAAACAAATGTATAACTTGCCTGAATTATACCACCACCCATTGAATGCATATATGCAAATACTACTCCTTGCAAAAGTATAGCTACATATATATTTATATTATTTTTTAAAACACTAAATACTGCTCCTCTAAATAATATTTCTTCAAAAATCGGTACAAGTATTATAGTTCCTATAAGTTCATATGGGGAAAACCAAGAACTATGCATTGCTGCCTCACTACTTTGATAACTTGTTGTAAAATGCTGTGCATAATATATAAAAGTTAATGCTAAAAAGTTAAATCCTATCATTATAAGTCCTATAACTCCTAATTTTTTTGGTTTCATCTTTTTAAAATTACATCTTTTATATAAACTCTTCTTTGTAAAAAAGAAAATTATCCCTAAGATAACTATTGCAATAAACTCCCCTAATACACTCCCTAGATAAATTCTTTGTTGCATTATATTATCTATCTGGCTTTGTGTTAATGTATAAACACTTTCTCCGTGTATATAGCAATAAACATTAAATATAAACCTATTTGCAAATATAAGACACTTATAGATTAAATATGGTGTCCCTACTACAACTAAAAGAATACTTATAATTTTTTTTATAATTTTCATTTAATTCACCTTTTCTTTTGTTAATTAATTTGTAGTTTCAAATTATATTATACAACAAATTTGATTTATTTAGTCTCATTTTTATGTAACTGCATTTAAAATTCACATTAGTACTTGGAACTTTTTTGTAATGTATAACCCTCTTCTTATTGTTAAAATTTATATATAGAAAATATACCCCTTTACAGATAGGAGGAATTTATAATGAGTGAACAACTATTTTACCTAGAAGATAAAATTTCTGATATAGTAGACGACTACTTAGAAGTTTTAAATGAAGAATTCAAAGAACAAGTTCAAAAAAAGAATTTAACAAAAGAAAGTATAATCAAAGATATTGATGCATCAAATCATTTAAAATGCTCAGTGCAAAAAGGTATCCCTTTCTTTGATATAGCAGAAACTCTTGATGATACAACACAGACATTATCTATAGAATGTCATTGCTGTAATAGTGTTTTATATGAAGTAAGTAAAAATCTTTAAATAAAAACAGCTGTAATTAGTCATAAAGATTAATTACAGCTTACTTTTTAATATTTTTTAATTCTCACCAATTCTATCATATAATTTTTCTCCATTTTTGAGTAATATAATACCACTTACAATTGCTGCAACTGCATAAATCACTGTAATTATAAGTCCTATATCTATTCCTGGAAGTTTAGTCCCCATTCCAACAAATAATATAATTAAATTTGGTATAGTTGTTATCATTGTGCTCTTACTTCTTTTAACAACTTCTGTTTCTGAAACCCAATTAAAACTATAAAATTTCATATTAACTAAAATTCCAAATATTGACCCAAAACTAAGTGCTGCTAAAATCCCAGCAAGCATTGTTACTGATTTTAATAAATCACCACCAATTATAATATCTAATATAGTACCAAGTATTGCTAGGGGCATATTTACCACAATATTTAATAATACTTTTGATTTTATAATATCCATAGATTTTATAGGCAATGATTTTTTCATATTAAATGCTTTACCTTCAAGCGATATTGTTGTAGCTGTTGTTGGTGAGATTGCAAACATACAAGAACTCATCACAATAATCATGTTTACTTCAAGTGGCAATACTCCAATTCCTCCTAGAACAACAAATACTACATAAATTACTCCACCTGTCATTGTGTTAAGAACTACTACTCCCTTTGAAAAATATTTTAAAAGCTCTGTTTTAAGTAATGATTTAATCTTTGACTGAATTACTCCATCTTTAATTCTTGTCTCACTTGATTTTCCAAAAACTATAAACTTACTATTCATCTGTGAGAATGTATTTCTTACAACCATCATAAATACTCCAAAAATAATTATTGATAGTCCACAAAAGTATAATAAGTCTAACCATGAAGATTCTAAAACTATTCCCATATAAAATTCTATTGGTAAATACATTTTTGTTATAATCTCTACAATATACTGCGCATTTTCTAAAATACTTGGAAGCCAGTACTGTGCTGTATATATAATACACATAAATATTAATAGTCCAACTAAATAAATAATAGTTATAGCTATCTCTTTAAACTTAAATTTTGAAGAGATTTTATAAAATATATAGCCTACAAAAATTGCAATACTCATTGGAATAAGAGGCATAAATATCATTGTTATAATAAGCATAATAAATAAAGTTCCATTAAAACCAGTTGCTATAAAATAAGATATAATTACCGGTATACTAATAGCTAAAACAAAAAGATAATTAAACATTAACATTCTTGCAACTTTTGAAAGTATTACAACTCCACTACTTATAGGTAGTGATGCTAGAAGTTGAAAGTCTTTCACATTAAAAATACTTCCTGGTGCCCCAACTATATCAGTTGAGAATATAGTCCCTATAATCATCATAAAAGCACCTATAAATATAAATTCACTTGGAATCCCAAATGATTTAAGTTGTTCTGGCATAGACATAAATATAAAAAATAATGACATTTCTAATATAATACCTGTGAATATATATAATCCTAAAAATTTCTTTTTATTTTTATTCTCTGTTTGACCAAATGAATTTTTCATTGAATATTTAATTAAAGATACTAATTTATTCATTATCATTCAACTCCATAAATAAGTGTTCTAGTGAATTATCTCCTGCAATTTCCTTAACTGTTCCAAGTGCTTTAATTTCTCCATCTTTTATAATAGCTACTCTATCACTTATCTTTTCTACAACTTCTAAAACGTGGCTTGTTAAAAATACTATTCCACCCCTATCACAAAAATCTCTTAAAATATTCTTAACCTTTAATGCTGCCATAGGGTCAAGTCCTACAAAAGGTTCATCTAGTATTAAAACTTCTGGGCTATGAACAAGTGCTGAAATAATAACAAGCTTTTGTTTCATACCATGCGAATAAGATGATATTAAACTATTTAAATCTTTATCTATCTCAAAAATTTGTGCATATTCTCTAATTATTTTATTTCTATCCTCACTTTTAACCTCAAACATATCTGCTATAAAGTTTAAATATTGGCTCCCTGTAAGCCCTTCATAAATATCTGGATTATCAGGTATATATGCAAATTTTTTTTTAGCCTCAAGTGGATTCTCTTTTATTGAAACTCCATTTATCTTTATATCACCCACCTCTATACTATTAATACCAACCATAGCTTTTATAGTTGTTGTTTTGCCTGCACCATTATGTCCTATAAAAGAAAATAATTCACCATCTTTAATTTCAAGTTCTAAATTATTAACCGCAACTTTATTTCCAAATTTTTTAGTGAAATTTTTAATTTCTATCATTATTAACATCTCCCTACTCTCTTATATTTTGTACTCAAAATAATTGTATGTCTTAATTAATACTATATAGTACAAATATTAAATCCAAATAAAGTAAATCTTAATTAAATCTTAAGTTTCTAATATGTATTTACGCAAAAAAAGTAGACAGATTTATATCTGCCTACTCTTTAAAAAATAATATACATAAAGTTAAACATTGTGAGTGTGTATACAACACAATACTATTAACTAGAGTTCGATTTCTCGCTCTCATCTTATCAATACAATATCTATAATATCTTTTTCTAGCCTTTATTACAATAGCTTTTCGTCAATTACCTCCAACACCCTCTAATGGGATTTTAAAACTAAAAAACCATTTTTAGGACATTTTTAAATATTCTTCATATAATCTATTAGCTCCATCTGCATCTGCATATCGAATATTTTGCGTTCTATAGTGTTCCTTAATACTCCACATATTTCCATGAGAAATACCACCCGTGCATACAATAATTTTATCAACACCTTTTAGAACCTGCTGTACTCTTCCATAATTATCATTTCCATCTACAAATTTAACACTCACTCCATTTTTAAGAAAAGCAAGTTTATAAGTTTCTTTATAATTAGTTCTACCAACTATTGCAACCTCATCTATAATCTCTATATTTTCATTTATTCCAGTTGAATTATTAACCTTCGACTCTTTAAAAACTCTTCTTGCCTCTAAAGTATTTTCAACTTCATATAATACATTATTAAATTCATCTATAACACATACTGCACCCTCATCAATATTATCCTTATTATAATACCCAAGCTTTATTCTTTCTCCATTAAGTTTATCCGCATAAGCTTCACTTCCAACATATTTAATAACTATATTTTCCTTTTTTTCATAGTTTTTTGAATAAGTATAATAGAACGGATTATCTATTATTCCTATAAATTTATTTTCTTTATTTAAAATTATTAGTTCCCCTATACTTAAAATCTCATTGTTTAATGCCTCAATTTCTTCTTTATCAATAACTTCTTCTTTATTATTAAGTGCATTTCTAACAAGCAAATTATTAGATATAATTCCTGTAATAATATATGGTTTATGTTTTTTAGCTTCTATACATTCTCTATATAAATCTATATTATCCTTAACTCTTTTAAAGACTACTTTTATATCAAACTCTGAGTTATATGCAACTATGCTTCCTATTGTTAAATTTTCATTATCATTTGCATCAAATAACTTCTTTCCATAAGCATCTACTATATAAATACCTTCAAAATCTTTTTTAACCTCACCATATTTTAGATTTAAAATTTCCTTATCATCGTAACACTGAGTAACTTGTACTATTTTTTTATTACCATTTATTATTACAATTTCACCCTGTACATAATATTTGTTTTCATTAGGCTCAATAAACTCACATTCGCTTCCATTGAACCTTAAATAATACCTATTATCCTCTATAATAACTTTTGCAAAAAATCTCAAGTTAGCTTTTGCATCCTTTTTAATTTCATCTTCTAAAATAATTACCTCTTCATCCTCAGCTAAACTAACGCTAATTTCTCCATCTTTTATCCCATCAATATATTTTTTTAATTCTATTATTTCTTCCTCTAATACTAAAATTCTCTGATTTAATTTATCACTTTTAACCTGCTCCGCTACAAATTTTCTATTTATGCTTCCAAGTGTTATCTCAAATGATTTTTGAAGTGTAAAATCTCTTTCCTTTATCAGCATCTCTTGAATTTCATTTTTAATAGATTTATCAAACTTAACAGGCTCTTTTATCTTATTCTCAAGACCCGTTAATGCCCTCATAAGATTTTTATTATCGTCCCCCATACTATTAAATTTCTTTTTTAGTTCTTTTAATTTATTATTAGCCTCCCTTTTTGCTTCTCTCTCATCCTCTAAATCACTAATCAAATTTTTAATTTTTACATTTGTTTTTTCTAATTCTTTCTTAGATTCTTCTATTCTATTAGTTGTCCTTACCTCTAATAGTTCAATATATAAATCATCTACTACCTTTAAGTAATTTACATCTTCAATATTATGAAACTCACTATATATCAAAAGACTTACAAATAGCGCTTGTTTAATATCAGTATCAAATTCAGCTTTTAACTCTTCTAAAACTATATTTAAATCTAACTTTTTTAGCATCAATTTTTTAAATTTTTCATAAACAAATAATATAAGTGTCTTTTTCAGATAGTATATAACCATATACTCATCATCTTTAGCACTTGCCATTAATTCTTTTTTATCTTCTGATTTTCTTAAAAATTTATATTCTAACTCTTTCTTCTCTTCACCATCTAGCTCAATGTTTAATATATTTATAAAATCTATATACGTATAAATTTTTTCTCTAATTTCTTTTTCTTTTATAAATGTTTTTTTCACTAAATCGATTACAGAATTTAGATTTTTAAACTCCTTTTTATTCTTTCTAGAACTTGAAATTTCTAAAAGTTCTTTTAATAAAATATTTAAATCTATTATTCTTGTTTCTTTTTTCTTTATATCCAAAATACTTCTCCCCCATTTTAAAAACCTAAATGTAACTATATAAGTTCTATTATAAAACTTCTTCTATATTTATACAAATATAACTTATTTAAACTCATTTAACTAATTATTATAAATATATCAAAAAAAATAAGGACTTCTTAAGTTTTGAAATTTTACATTTCTCAGCCTAAAAAAATCCTTACCTAATTTATATGTTTAGTTTAAAATCTCTATCTGCACATTTTTACATCTACAAAAAGCATAAGACATCTATGAATCTCTCTTCCACTTATCTGTCTGTAACATAAATCTTCTACATATGGTGTTACACTTATTCTATTAGCTCTAACTAAATCACAAGTATAATTTTCTCCAACCTTTTCTGGTAATATTACAAATATACTCTTCAATTTTTCATAATGTGCTGCATGCCCTGATTGTGTAGGCTCATCTGCTACATAAGTCACTTTTTCTTTAAGAATCACCTCAACTACAAGTTTTTTTCCTGTTAATCTTTGGCCTTCTTGAGAATTCCCAATTTCTGTATCTATCAACTTATAAGTTTCTATACTTGCCCATGCTACTAAATCCAAAATTCTTTCAATATTAGGCTTTTGACATGGAATAATTAGAATATCATCTACAATTTCTTCTTTAAAGTACATTGCCGTCTTTGGTAATGTTCCTTGAATACATGAGTTTGTTTTGCAATACACCTAAATCTCCCCTTCCTAACACACATCAACTATTGTCATAAATGTAATATTATTATATATTGCTCTACAATCCATTTGAGTTGAATTAATATCCTCAATTATAATAGTTGGTGTAATTAATGAATTAGGATTGAATTTTTCTGGCATTACAACATATGAACAAAATGGTATCTCTGTATGTGCTGTATGCAATGACTGTGTTGTCTCAAGTGCTACATACTCAACCTTGAATGCTATGCTTCCTTCTATTAAATATTTGTACCCTGTTACTGTTTGTCCCTCTAAAGATATCCCAACAGGCGTCTTAACTAATTTTTCACACTTCACACATGGTTCTGCCCAAACTTTTACTACTTGCTCAATATCAGGTTTTTGAACCGGTATACAAAAAACATAATCTAAATTTGCTTGTCTAAAGTTTTCAATATCTCTAACACAATGCTCATTTATATTATTATACTCTATTAAATCCCTAAAAATCTTACCCATTTATGCCTCCTACTTCTTTTCACCTTATCATAGTATTCTTTATAGTATGTTTAACTTCCTATTAAAGTTACTATAAAAAATAATAAAAAAAAGCTAGAGAAATATTTCTCTAGCTTCAGGACGTCGACAAACTACAATGTCGATGTCCTTTTTTTTGTTTTTCGATTAA
>NZ_CAMQZG010000060.1 GCF_947039605.1 uncultured Clostridium sp. | reverse complement strand
TTTGAATGTAACGTAATAAGGCTACCAGGTGGATATATGACAAGAGAGTATTATAAAGATAAGAATTTAAAAGCTTTAGATGATGTATTAAGAAGTAAGGGACTAATACAACTAGATTGGACATCTGAAAATGGTGATGGCGTTACAAAAAAAGAAAGTCTAGAAAAGATGCTTTTAAGAGTGTATGAACAAACAGAAGAACAAAAGAATATAGTGCTTTTAATGCATGATTCAAAAGGTAAAGAACTAACTTTAGAAGCATTACCATATATAATAAACCATTTTAAGGAAAAAGGATTTATATTTAAAGTAATAGCAAATGATAATATTTAAAATAGAAATGGATAAGGGGCAGTCTCATATAATAAGTATATGAGACTGCCCCTTAAACTAACTTTAAGTTAGTGATTTTTATATATCGTGTTCATTATTTTCACTTATAAGTTTTAAAAATCTTGTAGAGTGTACCTCTTCATTTATATCTTCAAGCACAGATGCTGGTACAGTATTTTGAAGGTCTTCATAACAATCTAATAGTGTTAAAGCCTCTTGAAGTTCAGTATTTTCAATTTCTTTAATCATAAAATTAACTCCTTTGATATATAAAATTTTGGTCACAGTATCAATTATATATCATTTACAGAAAAAAGAAAGTAAAAATTCAAAAAAAATTATTAATTTAGAAACAAGTATAAGTTTTTATAAGTTATATTTTTACAAAAAAATATTCATATAATAAATATGTTTTTTTTTGTTAAATATTGATATAATATCAATTGATTTTATGATAGGGGGATAAATTTATGTTAGGAGTTACACATAGAATTGGTGGAATTGCCTTTGGGGCACTTTTACCAATTGTTATACAAGAGTGGATTGGTGTAAAACTGGAAAATCCTTTCTTATTTGTTGCACTTACAATGTCGGGAGGTGCGGTTGGAAGTCTTATACCGGATATTGATTCAGTAAATAGTACTATAGGAAGAAAAATAAAACCTATTTCTAAATTTATAAGTGGTAAATTTGGACATAGAGGCGGAACACATACTATTTTGGCCTGTTTTCTTTTTGCAATGGTTAGTTTATTTTTTTCAAGAGGACTAGAAGAGTATTTATCGGTTGGAATAAATAATGAAAAAATATTTATTTTTTCGAGTATAAATGCAATTATTGTAGTTAGTTCCTGTTTGTTTATACTAGGTGGAATACCACCTAATCTTAGAGGGCCTTTATCTAAAAAAAATGATATATACATAATAATATTTTTAACACTTGCAACTATGTTTTTTACTTTTAAGAATACACCAATTGCAATATCTTATATAGAAATTTATATGTTAGGTTTAATTTTTGGGTATATAAGCCATATATTATTAGATTTGTTTACCAAAGAGGGAGTACCTCTTCTAAGACCAATAATTAAATTTAGATTCAGTTTACTGCCATTTAAAACTGGTTCCTTTATAGAGGGCGTATCTAGATTTTTAAATACAATAATAATATTTTGGGCATTAGTGAAATTATTAAATTAAGTACATAGAAAATAGGACAAGAAAATAACTTGTCCTATTTTCTATATCTTTTTTTCTATCCTATAATCATAACACTTATAATATCCATTAGACTCATTAGCCACACTTATCCGATCATGATTTGCATTACATTCTGGGGATACATATTTACTTTTGATAAAATTTTTAGATTTTTTTATTACTTCAATGTCCATATAATCTTGTGCAAGTTCAAATGTGTTAAAAGGACCTTTGTGATATATTTTCTCTTTAGTTTTAATACCACCTTTTACAGTAGATTCAGAGTAGATGGTTAATATTACATTATACATAAATTTAATATCCTTTAATATGTTTTATATATACTATGTTAGTGTTAGTATTTTTGTTAAAGTAAATATTTTTATTTGAAGGTATGTATTATATAATAGGTTTGCACAAAGTAAATAGTTAAATATAATTTGTAGAAAAGAGAGAATATATATTATGAAGGCAAATGAAAAAACTATATTAAGATTTTTAGAAAGTTCAGACACAAAATTTATAATACCAATATATCAGCGGAGATATTCATGGACAATAGAAGAGGCTAAAAAATTATATGATGATTTAATAGAACTTATAGAGAGTAAAAGCAAATTTCACTTCTTTGGAAGTATAGTTTCTATATACAATGATATAGGGCGAGAACGAGAATATTTGATAATAGATGGGCAACAAAGAATAACAAGTATAAGTTTAATTCTTATTGCAATTTATAAATTAATTAATAAAAAAGTTTTAGAGGCAGAGGGGTTTAATAGTGAAAAAATAGTAAATCAATATTTAATAAATCAATATTCAACAGATGAAAATAAATTAAAGTTAAAATTAAAAGAAACAGATTTTAATATATATGATAGTTTGTATGAAAATGATGAAATTGATGAAATTTCAAATTTATCAATAAACTATAGCTATTTTTATAATAGATTATTAAAAGAAAAACCAAATGGAAAAGATTTTTTGAATGCTATAAATTCACTATCAATTGTAGAAATTGAACTTAAATTATCAGAAGACAAACCACAGCTTATATTTGAAAGCTTAAATTCGACCGGTAAGAACCTTACAGAGAGTGATAAGATAAGAAACTACATCTTCATGAATAAGCCCTTAGAAGAGCAAAATATGCTCTACAAACACTATTGGAAACTAATAGAGATGAGTACAGGTGATAATACAACTAGGTTTATCGAAGAATATCTTATGATTAAAGAGAAAAAGGTTATCAAAAAAGAAAAGTTATATATATTGTTTAAAGATTATTATAAAAAATCAAGTTATGAAATTGAAGATATTCTAAAAGATATGCTAATGTATGTCAAAAGTTATAAAATTATGGAAGGAAGTTCAAAGTCTATTGAGATAAATAAAAAATTGGAAAATATAAAAAGCTTAGAAATTAAAGCTATTAATATATTGTTACTTCAAATATTTTATGATTACATAAATAAAAGTATTTCAACGTGTGATGTTTTAATACTTTTAGATGTAATAGAAAGTTATCTTTTTAGAAGAATAGTTTGTAGAATATCTAATAACACATTACAAAAATTATTTCTTAATATAGTTAATGAAATAAAAGAAGATAAAAATTTTAAAGAAAATTACGTTGAGTTATTTAAGTTTATAATTTTAAAACAAGTAGATTCATTAAGGTTTCCACGAAATATAGAATTTAAAAAAGGTTTTTTTGAAACTGATATATATAGATTACGTACTGAGAGAAGATTATATATATTTAATAAACTAGAAAATTTTGATAATAAGGAAATTTTAGATTTAAGAAAATTAATAACACAAGGGACTCTTACAATTGAACATATAATGCCTCAAAAGTTAAGCACAGCATGGAGAGAAGCTCTTTTAGCTGATGTTGATGAGATACACACTAAGTATCTTCACACGCTTGGTAATCTTACTGTAACGGGATATAACTCTAATATGAGTAATAAATCATTTTATGAAAAGAAAACAATGAAAAAAGGTTTTAAAGAGAGCAGATTAAAACTAAATAGATTTATAGCGACTAGAGAACAATGGACGGAGAAAGAAATAATAGAAAGGTCTTTATTGTTATTTGATGATGCAATAAAAATATGGAAGCCGATACAATCGGTTTATAAGTTAACAAAACGTAGAAGAGTTTTATATTATCTTGCAGATGATGAAGATTTGACAAATGATTTAGTTAAAGGAATGATTTTTGAAGGTATACAATATAATGTTCGTAGCTTTAAAGAAATTTTTGATACTATAATAAACATTTTATTTGATGTAGAACCTCTTCTAATCACTAATATTGCAAAAAATTCTTTTAAGATAGATGAGCTTTCTTTTAAAATATCGGATAATAGAGAATTAGTTAAAAATTCATATAAAATAGTAGGAGCTATTTATTCAGATGCAGATATGAACACGAATGTGAGATTACAGGTTTTAAGAGTAATATTTAAATATTATAATATTGATTTATCTGAATTAAGTTACTATATAGAAAAAAAATAGATATAAAAAAGAAGCAACAAATGTTGCTTCTTTTTATGTTTAATATTAAATAATTCTTCTAGCAGCAGATATATTACTTAAGTTCCATGAAGAAATATCTACATTTTCACCAGGTTTAGGAGCTTGTATATATTGTCCATTTCCAATATATATAGCAACATGATGAGGTGCTGATGGGTCTCCCCAGAATATTAAATCTCCAGCTTGTAGATTATTAAGTGATACAGGTGTTCCCTTATCTATTTGAGTATAAGTAGTTCTACCTATATAATATCCAAAGTGTTTGTATACATAAGATGTTAATCCAGAACAATCAAAGGCATTAGGGCCAGTAGCCCCCCATACATATGGTCTTCCAAGGAAGTTTTCAGCATAGTTAACTATAGATTGTTGTAATTGTGAATTACTTTCTTTTGTAACACTACTAGAATTATTGTTATCAGTAGCTACTGATGGTTTAATGATTGGAGTTGGTTTAGTTTCAGGTTTTATAACTGGTTTTATTGGCTCAGGTTTTACAATTGGTTTAGGTTGTGGTGTTACATCAACTTTTTTAGCTGTAATATAAATTAATTGGTTCATATTTTTTCCAGCTTTAATATTTGCATTTGTAGAAGTTGAACTAAAACCATTAGATGATAAATCAAAAGTATGAGCACCAGCTGAAATATTTGTAAGTTTAACCTTTCCTTGAGCATTAGTTGTATAACTATTGTCATTTATAAGAACAGTAGCATTAGCTAAAGGTTGTTCATTATTTGTTTGATAAATACTTAAAGTAAGACTTCCTGTTGTAGCAACTTCAGGTTTTACAATAACTGTAGCTTCTTTCTTAGGTTTTACGATTACAGGTTTTGTAACAACTGATTTACTAATAGGCTCGGCATCTTTTTTATGAGCATCAACTGTAATGTTATCATGTGCTTTTACTGAAGTTTTATCAGATACTGAAGTTTTATCAGATACTGAAGTTTTGTCAGATACTGAAGTTTTATCAGATACTGAAGTTTTATCAGATACTGAAGTTTTATCAGTTGCAACATTTTTAGGAATAGCTTTTTCAACTTTTATGTTATTTATAGGTGCTTGTACATCAACATTTTGAGGTAAAGCAATAAAACTTACAGGCATTTGTTGGCTTTCTGCATGCTGAGTAGTTTTCTCTTTTTTTGCTATTGAAATGCTATCATTTTTCACAGGTGTTGAAATTTCTTTTTTAGAAGAAACTACAACTTTCGTCTTATCAGGTGCAACAGTTTTGATATTTGAATCATTCTGGACAGTTTTGATATTTGAATCATTCTGGACAGTTTTGATATTTGAATCATTCTGGACCTTTTGACTAATAGTTTTCTTTGTTACAGTTACTATTTTATCAGCTTTTAAATTTTCGTTAGTAGCTGACTTTGATATATTGTTTTTCACAGGTGATTCAATTTGTGAACCCACTGCTACATAGCCACTGTATACAAAACCAACAGTTCCATTTACATTTATTTTAAACCATTCGCCTTGTTTTTCAATAATTTTAAAGCTTGTACCATTTTCTAAAGTAGTTATGACATTTGAAGTCATAGTAGCTTCAGTTCTAAGATTTAAAGATGAACTAACATTAATAACATGACCATTATTATTTAGGTCTGATATAGATGCATTTATACTACTTTCAATATATTTAATATTTTCAGCAGAAATATAACCAGTAGCACCAGTTTCAGCTACTACAACTTTATACCAATTAGTTGAATAACTTTGTATTTTAAGCATTTCACCTACTGAAATATTACTAACTACTTTAGAATTAGCATTTCCAGTAGATCTTAAGACTAAGTTTCCATTTCCATTTACAACCATAGCATTCTTTGTCATTGAATGAGATGGAGCTGCTAATAATATTTTATTAGTTGTAGCTTTTTGAGTATTTGTATCATTTGTTTTTTTCATATCAGCATGCGAATGTGCAGTACCTGCTCCTACTAAAAGAGCACTGGCAACCACAAGTCCAGCTATTTTATTTTTTTTCATTTGTGTTCCTCCATAAAATTAATATATTACGACTATATTATAGTTAGATAAGCATAAGGTTTCAAATTCATATATTTATAGATATGCAAGTAAGTTTAGTTTAAATTATAAAATCATTCATAAAAATTCTATAAAAATTAACAATAAAGCAATAATATACTTGAAAAATGAGTACAATCAATAATTATTAAGGAAGATTATTACTCTAAAATGAGTAGAATCTTTAATTTATAGTTAGGACTATTATAAATTTGTATAATTTTACAAAATAAAAGATAATTATAAATAATTTTTTTAAAATTATACACACCAAATTAAGTTCATTGAATAGTATAGTAATGAGAATGATTTTATATAGAAAGGAGTTATATGGGGAAGATAGTAAGAGATCTTATAGAATACTATATTGATGAGTGTTCCTATGTAGTAGCACCTAATTTTAAGCAAATGAATGTTGATTTTATGTTTCCAATTCCATGTCAAAAACCTGATGTTGAAAATATTTCTAAAGTTTGGATAAATCCTTGTATTTACTATAAAAAAAATGTTAAAGGTCCTTTAGGTAAATCCTTAGAAGGACAGATTTTAACAGGGAATGGAATTTTAATAGAAGGCTCTTTAAAGACTAAGGTGGAATATGCATCTTTAAATGAATCTAAATCAACTCACACTGCTCATATAGAAATTCCATTTTGTACGTATATAGTTTTACCAGAATATTTTAATCAGAATTCTTTAGTAAGTGCTTCAGTCTTAGTTGAGGATATTAATTCTACATTAATTAGTCCGCGGTGTATATATAATAATGTTACTTTAATGGTTATTGCTGATGTATGTTAAAAAGAAGGAGGAAGATAATTGAAATTTTCAAATATAAATAAAACACAAAATGAAATGCTTCCAAGAACAGCAAAATACTTTAAAGAAGAACTTATAAGTCATATAGAAGTTTTAAATAGAGGGAACCCAGATATAGAAAGTTTAGTAGATTATATTGCAACCGCTGAAATCATAAACTATACATTAAAAGAAGACTATAAAGCTATGTCAATAGAAGGACAACGAATGAGTGGTAAAAAACTTATAATAGAAGTTTTATTTAAAAATAGATTAAGTTATGATTCAACAGAAATTAAATATGGTATAAATATTGTTTTTAGTAGTTTTATAAAAAGTATATTTATAGTAGTACCAGAAAAAATAGGCAATGATTATGTTTGTGACTTGATAAGAGCACAAAAATTTATGATAACACCTTATATAGAAGAAGTTCATTCAAGAAAGCTAGATGATAGAAGAATCCATATAGCATCTATTTTATTTGTAGATTTAAAATTTTGCTAAAATTCATAAGATAAAAAAGAAAAGCACAATTTATTTGTATACATCATATAAGTAATACATAAAAAAATATGAATTAAGGAGATAAAATGAGTATTAGTAGTTTTAAACAAATTTCAATTGAAAAAAATATAGTATTACCACTTGAATCATTTGATATAGAGGATATAAATAGAGTTACAATAACTACAACACCTAAAGGGTGTCATATGATAAAAACAACTAAGGAAACCTCATCTGAGGGACAAATACTAACAGGAACTAAGATAATAGTTCAATTTAATGCTAATATTTTAATAAATTATACAGCATTAAATACAGAACAAAGTATTCATACCTACAATATAACAGTACCATTTAGTCATTTTGTAGTTATAGACCATAATATAGGTGAATATGCAAATATTGAACCTGTTATAGAAATTGAAGATATTAAATACAGTTTGATAGATAAAAAAACAGCATATGTTAATGCAATGGGATTATTAAAAATAAAAGGTTTAAATTAATGGAAAGATACTAGCAAGTCTCAATTTGCTAGTATTTTTCTATAAAAGGAGTTAACTTACATAATATAAATGTTATTTTGAAATTTTTTTAAAAAAGTGATAGTATTATAATACTAAGGTTAATATAAAAAAGGATTAGAGGTCAAATATAAGTATGAAGAAAATTAATTCGCTAGAAGTTTATTTAAAAGATTATAACATCATAAATGATAAGGAATATACTAAAGAAAAATTTATAACTCTTGCATTGAACGAAGTAAAAGATAGAAATAGCAAATTAAACAATCTTCTAAGTAAATTTATAGATGAAAATAACTTAGAAGGTTTAGAGCAACTTGGCACATTATTAATTACTAATGGAATGAAATTTGAATTTGATGTACAAAAACAAAATTTAAATTCAGAAAATTTAGATATTTTAAAAACTTATATAAAATATTCAGATGATAGTACATGTTCGAATAAAGGAGCTATTATTAAAGTTTTAGTAAAAGCTGATGATTTAGATGGTATTAATATTCTTTTAAATAATAATTTTATAACAAGTAGAAATGTTGATAAATATCTTAATTTTGCAATAAATAGTGGTAAGTATAATATTGTTCCAAAACTTATAGAAAGAAAAAATTCTTGGAAAACAAAGGATGATAGTAATGGGATTAGAATTTAAAGTTAAAAATATTGATATATTAGATGATTTAGAAGCTGAACTATCAAAAAAATTGAAAATAAAAATAAGCTTTGATGATTTAAATGAAAATAAAGAAGAATTTGAATCAGAAAAAAAAGAAAATAAATATGAAAAATAAATTTCAAAAGACAATGTAGTTTTAAATTAACTATGTTGTTTTTTTATGTTGTGTAAATATTTTAAATAGATATTTATAAAAGTAAGATTAATATGAAGTTAGTAAATACCTCTTCATAGTTTGGTTATTAAACGTTAAAAAAATTTTAATTAATTAGTAATATTGAGTATGCAAATCTCCAATAAACTAAGAATATAATCAAAAGAAAACAACCTTTTAAAAAGAATTTGGGGGTACGGTATGAAAACTATTAATTTTAATTTTAATGACTTTAATTTAGAAAATTTTATAAATGACTATGATGCGAAAATAAGATTAGTATTTGGGATAGATGAAGATGAACCAATTGGAAGAATTATAGAGATTTTAAACCATAATACATTAGAAATAAAGCATTATGAAGAGGCATTAGAAAAATCAGAGATGTTTAATGCTATCGAAAATGAAGAAATAGCTTTATTTATGCCACTTGGAACACTTGGAGATGATAAAGGTGCTACACTTAGACTTATAAATATGATTGAATATAAAATAAATGAAAAAGATATTGGAAATCTTTATGCAAATTCAGATAAATTTAAATTAACACATGAAATATTAAATTTAGGTGATTTACATGTTAGCAATGATTCTTCACTAGGAATTGTTATAAGTAAAATAAATGATAAAATATTTATAAACTTTGGACAATATGAGTGTGGAAGTTGTATAAACCCTCCAACACTTACAGTTAAAGAAAATACTGGTAAGCTTTCAGATGAAATAAAAAACTATTTATATAATTATAAAAAATAACTATATAAGAAACTATTAAGTAGAAAAATAGTTTCTTTTTTTTGTAAACTTATATTTACTAGTATAACATTATATAAATGATATACTAAAAAAAACCCGCATATATAATATGCGGGTTACTTATAAATAATAGTTAAAGATGATGAATCTAATTATTATTTATAAGTTAATAGTAGTTTGTTTTTAGTGTGTGTGTGATAATTTAAAATGTGACAGTTAAATTATGTTTATATTATAATAAGCAAATATTAAGATTCTATGAAGATTGTGAAGAAATATGTTGATTTCCAATTTATTTAAAATTTCAGTTAAAATTTCAAATAAATTGTGATATATATACAGGGGGAAATGGTAAAATTATTATTATAGTGGATTTTATGTATAAAATTTTATTAGTGGAAGATGATAATAATATAAATGATATGTTAAAGAAGTATTAAATTATGAAAGAATATATTGGTGATTATAATGTGCTAAATGTTCTTGCTGGTAATATACAGGAAAAGAGATAGGATGATACTATAGAAACTATATGAGGATTGGATATAAATTGAAATAAAGGGAGAGAGGCAATGTTGTATATGGATAATATAGTAAGTTCCTTTATAATGGGCATATTTGTAGTATATCTTATATTTAAGCTTGCTAGACAGATAAAAGAAACACTATATGTAAGACGAATAATAAAGCCGAGTGATTATGAAAAAAAAATAATACTAAGAAGTAACTATATCCATATAATCCTCTATGGGGCTTTTGTAGTAGTTTATGTTCTCAATGTTTTATTATCTTTAAATATTATAGCAATATCATTTATAACAATTGATCTTATAAATATATTAAGCGTTATAACAATTTTAGTTCTTTTAATTGGAGAATTTATTATAATACCAAAAATGAATTCTAATATTAGATTTTAGACGTGATATATCCTGTCTTTTTTTATAACTAAGATTTACTTAAGATATTTGATAGGTAAAGAAAGCTATTATTAAATTTACAAAAAACTCCAAAGTCATGTAGACTTTGGAGTTTTTGCTTTTTATTTTTTATTTTTTGCTTTTTTATTTTTCACGATAATATTTGATATGTTATCTTCTTGAGTTATTTTTATAGATTTTTTTTCAAGCCTTTTATTAGTTATTTCACCAAATACTTTATAGAATACTGCAAATAATGGTATTCCAATAAAGATTCCAACAACTCCATATAAGCTTGTTCCTATAAGAATTGCAAGTGTAACCCATATAGAAGATAAACCAACTGAATTTCCAACAACTCTTGGATAAATAAAGTTTCCTTCTATTTGTTGAAGAATAAGTATAAAGACTACAAACTTAACAGCATCTAAAGGACTTACCATAAATAAAATAAATGCTGAGGGTATAGTACCTATAAATGCTCCGAAAATAGGAATTATACTTGTTACACCAACAAGAGTACCTATAAGAAATGCATAAGGAAGTCCTAATAGGGTCAAACCAATAAAGCAAAGTGTTCCAATAATAACAGCTTCTATACATTGACCTGTAATAAATGAAGCATATGTTTTATTAGCTATTTTAAGGACTTCAATTGTCTTATCAGCAGCTTTTTTAGGTGCAAATGCAAATAAAATCTTTTTTGATTGAAGTATCAATTTTTCTTTATTTGCTAACATATAAATTGAAAAAATAAATGCTAAGAATATATCAAATATGCTTGTAGTTACATTAACAGTTATATCAATTATATTTGATAAGAAAGATGTTAGCACTTGTGTTGAAATATTAAGAATTTCTTTCCACATATTTAGAATATCAGTAAATATTTTATTAAGTTGTACTGAATCTACATTAGATTTAAGTGTTTTTTCTACAAACAATTCTAATTGCTGTAGATACCCTGGGATACTATCACCAAGTGTAGATACACTTTGTATAAGTTGTGGAATTACAAATATGATAATAACCGTTATTATTCCTATAATTGTAACTAAAGCTAAAAGTATAGAAAGAGGTCTTTTACTAGCTCTTAATTTTTTACTTTTACTTTTATCCATAAATTTTAAAACCTTATGATCAAAGAACTTCATAAGTAAATTTAAAACAAACGCAATTGCAATTGCCCAAATAAACGGTGAAATTATATCAAAGAATCTATATATTACTCCAGTAACATCTTTGAAATTCCAAAGAAGTGCTGCAAGAAGTAATATATAGGTGCTTAATATTATATAAGATTTTAATTTTAAATCTTTAAAAAACAATAATATCACTTTCCTTTTAATTTAGTTATATTTATGAGTATTGTCATAAATATCTATTCTTAGTCTTTTTCTACAGATATAATTCTATAACAAATTCAATTTTAAAGCAAAGAAACTTAAAAAAATTAGATGATATTATTTAAATTAAATAGAAAAAAGATGTAGAATTCACTACATCTTCTTAGCTATTTAGCTACTTTTTCTTTTAAGCTTGTACATACCTTAGCACTGAGTATCATTTCAAAAATATCTTTATAAATAAGCCATTCACTTATTTTAGATATATTATCAAAATAGGGTTTTATGTTTTCTGGAATTATTCCAGTTTTATAATTTTCTATTGATTTAGAACTTATAGTTGTTTTCATTTTTTTTAATTTATCTAATCTATCATGCCTGTTCTCTTGTAAAGAAATATCAGCATATTCAACTCTATTTATAATAGACTGAGCTTTTACTAAAAGATATCGCTCTTCATATAAGAACTTGTTTAAAATATCATTGTTAAGTACTGTATTATTAATATATATTTTATTTTCAATAGACTTTGCAAGTAGTGTTTGATTTTGTATTTCAAGCCTATTATTTTTTACTTTAGTTATATTAAGAAGTTTATCAACAACCTCTTCTCCAATTTTATGATAACTATTTATAAGGTATTTAGTTTCTTTTGCAATATAGTATGGAAAAATTAATCGTCCTGCAATCATAGTTATTACAACCCCTATTAAAACCATAAATATTCTATCAAATGATAAAACTGCTGAATTAGAATCAGATAGACTAGCTATTCCAAGAACTAAAAGCGTTATATATGTAATTTGTTTATCATAACTTTTCATAAAGCTATTTATGTAGACAGTAACCATTAAAATTATATATCTTTCAATATCACCTTTAAAAATAGTGAAAAGTACTAAAAAGAATATAGCACCAAGTATGGTACCCTTAACTCTATGTATACCTCTCTTCTTTAAAGTATCATTATATGGCTGACTTACTGAGGCTATAGTATATATAATCCAACTACCATGATTAATATCAAAATATTGAACTATAAAATATGTTACTGATAAAGTAAGTGCTGTTCTAAAAGCAAATGTGAATCTTACAGAATCAGTGTTAAAATTACCTTTTAATACTTTAAGTAACTCATAAAAGTCATGAGTGCTTTTTTTGAAGTTGAATTTCTCATTAGATGCTATTTTAAGTTCTATAAGAAGGTTCTTAATTATTATAATACTCTCACATAGTTCATATAATAATAATTCTTCTTTGTTAGTATCATCTATAAAAGTTAATAGATTTGGTATATTTGCATTAAGTTCTACAGTATTAATTTCATTATTAGCAAACTTTCTAAGAGTACAAATGCTTTTTTTTATATTAAAACCAATTTCTATATCAGTAATACCTTTACTATTGAGTATTTTCAAATCAAATTTTAACTTTTCAAGAGTTGTTAATATATTAAGTTCTATATCTTCTTTTTTATCTAGATAAAAGTTGTTAGTTCTAGTTTCAAAAATTTCACTAGCCCACTCTTTCACAACCTTATTGAATTTTGTAAGATTTTCATCATTTGCATTATTATAAATAGAGTCATCTACTAAATTATAAATAACAGAAAGCATATCTGTTAGATGTGCATGTTTGTTTTTATAAGAACGCTTTCTATTTATTATCATTTGTATTAAAAATGATAGAAGACCAATTACAGCAAGTGCTAGTATTCTTAAATAAAAATAATGTTTAGTTGGTGATACACATAAAAGTAAAGTATATCCTAGTAAAAATGGGAAATATATAGATTTTTTTAGTCTATACACAAGAAGATATAAGAGTGAAAATATAGCTAAAAAGTTTATAGGTAACCCTGCAAACATATTTATATTAGCTATAAATGGAACAACACCTATAAAAAGTGTAAGTAGCATTATTTTAGTGAAAACTCTTAAAGGGCTTCCTGTAAAGTTTTTATTTAATATAAAAAGTGCTATAAGAAAAACAACTATGCTAAGGATGATATTATCTGCTCCAAGAAAAACTTGTGCTGCTAAAAAAGTAGCAACTGTAGCTAAAAGAACAAATGTATTTCTAATTATTAATTGTTTATCCATGAATTCTCCTATTTTATTGATGACTAAGCCATAAAATATAAATTAATCATCAATCTTATCTTTTGTTATATTTCTATTATACAATTTGTACATAAATTTGTCTAAAAAGATAAAACTTTAACAAAGATAGTATTTTACATAAGTGAATGAAACAACTTATAATAGAAGAAGTTCTTTTAACAAAGGAGGAAATTTTATGGGGTACATAATGGCATCTGTAGCTACATTAATAGTAGTTTTAATACTTGGTGCAAGAGCATACCAAAAAAACAAAAATTTAAAACATAGATTTTTAAGATTAAATAGAGAAATTATTCAAAGTTATAAATCCATATATGTAGAAAATAGTTTAATTAAGTTTCTTTTATATATAACACTTATAACGCTACCTAGTATATTTACTTTTGGATTTGTAACTAAAAGTTTATACATTCACATTATAGAAGATCAATTTGAATTTAAGTTTGTAAAAATATTACTAATGATAGTAGTCGGGCTTATGGTTTATTATTTTATTGGCTATATCTTGATTCTTTTTTCTAAAATAAATAAGTTTATAAGAAAAACTGAAGATATAGAATTTAGATTAGACCTTTTAACGAGCTATTTCTTAATAAGTACATATTTGTTTTTAATGATTTTATTCCCAATTCAATTTGAAAATTTAGCATTATTATCACTTGCATCTATGCTTATTAGTTATTTACTTAATATGAAGTTGTTATTTAGGCTTATGATAAATCCAAGAACTGCAAAATCACGAAAAGATGATGCTATAACATTCAATAGAATACTTATTGCTGCAATACTTATTTTGTTAATGATAATTTTAAATCTATATCTGTCTGTTTGTACAGCTTATAGTATGGACCATCTTGCATATACGAATACAAATGGATATTTTAGCCTCTTCTATTATACAATTATTAGCTTTACAACTATAGGCTATGGAGATATAGTCCCTGTAAGTGATTTAGCAAGACTTATTGCTATTATTATATCTATAACAAGTGTAGTTAGTCTTACAATATTCCTTGGAAGTATACTTTCTTATAAGGATAAATTTAAATAAATTTTTCCTATTGCCCCTAAATTAAATGCTACTAAAGAAACTCTTGAGATTTACAAAGTAATATGTGATAAACTGGTTAATATAGGAAAGTAAATAGAAAGTGAAGATGAAGAAGGTATGTTAGATAAATACCTTCTGGAAAGTTGCATTCTAATAGGAATTTTTATAAAAGCATTGTTAGACAAGGGGAAATAATAAAATTTGTTGTTCCTTTTGAAAAGAAAGTTGAAATATAAGGAGATGGTGAAATGTTAAATTTAACAAAGGGTCAAGAATTTAAACTAGATTTAAGTAAAGGTGTTATAAGTAAATTAAATGTGGGACTAGGTTGGGATACAGAAGCAGATTTAGATGTACATGCAATATTATATAATAAAGATGGTAAACCACTTAGCAGAGTATGTTTTACAAATTTAAATGATAGAGGTGTAACACTTAGTGGTGATAACACAACTGGAAAAGGTGATGGCGATGATGAAATTATCTTTATAGATATAAATACATTAGATAAAGAAGTTGCAACACTAGGTATTTATGTTAAAGTATTTACACCATTCTCAACATTTAAAAATGTTAAGGGAAGTTTTATTAGATTATATGATGATTCTACATCATATACAAAATCTATGTTAGATAATGGTGAATATGATAAATATAAGATAGTCCATTTTGCTAATATAGAGATTCAAGGTAAAGAGCTTGTATATAAAGTAATAATGAATGGTGAAGAGGATTCAATGGGCAAAATAGCTAAGCGTCCATTAATATCTGAAAAATCTTTTAATAAAGAACAACCAGCAAAGAAAAAATTATTTGGATTATTTTAAAATAGATAAATATAAATAACAAGAAACTAAAGTCATTTTTTCTTTGTAAATTCTATATTATGCATGTATATTAAAGGACATAATAAAAATAAAGGATACAAAGTTTGTTTATAGTGTATAATGAGAGAATAATATTAAGAAGAGATACAGGAGTGAATACACATGGATAAGAAAATAGCAGGTAAAAAAATGGATGCAAAGATAGAAGAGAAAATAATAGAATTATATAGTACGGGTAGTGGTATTAATTACATAAGTAGACTTTTTAAAATTAAAAAAGATAGAATAACTGATTTAGTAAAAGACATAGAAGTAGTGATACCACCAGTTGAAGAACCTAAAAAAGAAGAGATAATAGCGAAAGTATCTACTGAAGTAATTAAAAACACTGAAATTGAAATAAACTTACCTAAGGAAGATGAAGATTATAAAACTTCTATAAAGGTAAATAAAATTGTTATGGAACAGTTTAGAGAATTTGCAAAAGCAAATAAGGAATTTACTCCTAAAGATTTAATTTCAATGGCAATAGTTGAATATATGGAAAATCATAAATAGATAGTTTTATTAAGATGGATAGCAATCCATCTTTTTTCATGCAAAAAATTACTTTTTTATTACTTTTGGAAAAATCTGTAGATTAACTTAGTGTATTAATACTATAATACATATTAAGAGGTGCAGATATTTTTTTATGCATGGTGTATTAAGTATATAATACATCAAAAAAAATTAAGGGTAGTTCCATTACAACAACAATTAATAACCAATCAATCATCTATTCACTCTTGTAAA
>NZ_CAMQZG010000059.1 GCF_947039605.1 uncultured Clostridium sp. | reverse complement strand
TTAATAGATACACCTAGTTTATCCATCTTGATAACTGTTGGAGCATCAAGGTTATCAGATATTTTTTGTATAGTATCTATATTTATAGGTGGATTGTTTAATATTTCAACAGTATCGCTTATTTCTATAGGCGAACTAGGAGTTTCAATTAAAGTATTTTCTGTATCTGAGCTAAAGATTGCTTTTATAGCATCTTCTTTTTTAGCTTGTTTAAATCTATTTTTAGCCATATTATAAAACTCCTTTTTTTATAAGTTCTTCTACAACTAGCTTAAACTCTTCACAAGATTTTTTTGCAGGTTTGTATAATGTAAGCGGTGTTTGTTCAAGTTCTGCCTCAGCAAGTCTTACAGAATCTTTTATAGTATTTTTTAGAAGAATAGTACTTGTAAGTTCATCATCATTTAAATACTCTAAATATTCTTTACTAAGTTTATTTGTTCTTTTAAATTTATTTAAAAGAAGTGCATCTATTTTTAGATTAAGTTCAGATTCTTCAGCAAGTTCACCTAAAAGATAATCAAATAATTCTATTCCTTTATGACTTCCAATTCCTATATCACTAACACAAATAATTTTATCAGAAGCAACAAATACATTTTGGTTAGTTTTTGACATAGAGGGGTTTGTATCTGCAATTATGTAATCATATTGATTAAAAAATTCAATATTTCTATCAATATATTTTTTTAATTGTTGTTCTGCAAATGACATTGTATTAAACTTTCGCTCAGTTGCAGTAAGGTAAATAGTACTGCCTATAATATCTAGATTCGCTACTTCAGTTTTTTTTACTAAAGTAGAAGGGGGTACTTGCCTATCATCAAATAAATCTTTTATACTAATGTAATTATCCTCAGTTTCATCAAGTCCAAGATATGATGAAGTATTTGCTTGTGGGTCTGCATCAAGTATAAGAACTTTTTTATTAAGACTAGCAAGGATAGAAGAAAGTGACACAACTGTTGTGCTTTTACCAACTCCACCTTTTAATGTTCCAATTGCTATAAATTTAAAGTTTTTCAATTTCCACAACTCCTTTATACAAAATATATTTTATAAATATTACTAATATTATAATATAAAAATACAAAAAAATAAATATATTATACGTAAATATTAATATAAATTAGAAAGTTATTATGTATAGTAATAATTATTTAGATATATAAATTTTGTATAATACTTTATTAAGTATTGGTTAGAGCTTTAAATTTAGATAGTATTTTAAATGTTTAATAGCAAGTCTAATTAGAATTAAGCAGATTTGAAAGTTTGGATATATTTTTATAGCATAAATATAAGTTTAAGAAGCAGTAAATTTATAGTATATAATAGGAAGGGATTTTTAAATAAGAAAAATAAAAAAATATATAATTAATTATTTATAATGTTAGTAATTAGTATAAATTTTGCCGAAAAATTATTAAAAATAGAATTTTAATAAAAATATGGTAAATTAATAATCATTTCATTACTTATTAGATCTATAATAAGATCTAATAAGTAATGAAATAATAATTCATAATAGTTGTCAAATAATAATAATTATTATATAATAATATCAGATAGCAGTTCAGAACTGCAGAATAATGAAATTAACTTAAGGAGGCAATTATTATGGGAAAATGTCCATTTACAGGAAAGATGAGCAAAGAAAATAACACAGAAAAGGTTACTTTTAGCGAGGGAACTTCAAACAAAGAATGGTGGCCAAATCAATTAAACTTAAAAGTTTTAAGCCAAAATTCAGCAAAGGTTTCACCAATGGAATCTGATTTTGATTATATCAAAGAATTTAATTCATTAAATTTAGAAGCAGTTAAAGAGGACATAAAAGCTTTAATGACTGACTCACAAGAATGGTGGCCTGCAGATTACGGACACTATGGTCCTTTCTTTATAAGAATGGCATGGCACAGTGCAGGAACTTACAGAACAGGAGATGGTCGTGGAGGTGCTAATACAGGAAATCAAAGATTTGCACCATTAAACAGCTGGCCTGATAATGTTAACTTAGATAAGGCAAGAAGACTTCTTTGGCCTATCAAACAAAAATACGGAAATAAATTATCTTGGGCTGATCTTATGATCTTAACAGGAAACTGCGCATTTGAGGACATGGGTCTTGACATGGTTGGTTTTGCTGGAGGACGTGTAGATATATGGGAGCCAGAAGAAGATGTATACTGGGGTAAAGAAAAAGAATGGTTAGAGAACAAAAGAGGGGAAGAAAAAGATTTAGAGAATCCTCTTGCAGCAGTTCAAATGGGATTAATATATGTTAACCCAGAAGGTCCTAATGGACAACCTAGTGCAGTAGCTTCAGGTAAAGATATTAGAGAAACTTTCGAGAGAATGGGAATGGATGATGAAGAAACAGTTGCCCTAGTAGCTGGAGGACATACTTTTGGTAAATGTCACGGAGCTGGAGATGCAGCAAATGTTGGACCAGAGCCAGAAGCAGCGCCTATCAAAGCAATGGGATTCGGTTGGTTAAGTAAGTTTAAAACTGGTAAAGGTAACGATACTATATCTAGTGGTATAGAAGGTGCTTGGACAAAGAACCCAGTTAAATGGGATACAGGATACTTTGATAACTTATTCGGATATGATTGGGATCTAGTTAAGAGTCCAGCAGGTGCTTGGCAGTGGATACCAGCAAACCCAGAAGCTAAAGCAGTTCCATCAGCACATGATGCAGATAAAAAAGAATTCCCAATGATGACAACAGCAGATATGGCTTTAAGAATGGATCCTATATATGGACCAATATCAAGAAGATTCCATGAGAATCATGATGAATTCGAAAAAGCATTCGCTAGAGCATGGTTTAAACTTACTCACAGAGATATGGGACCAACATCTAAGTATTTAGGTAGCCAAGTTCCAAGTGAAGAGTTTATTTGGCAAGATGCAGTTCCAGCTGTAGACTTCGAAGTTATAAATGAAAATGATATTAAAGAATTAAAATCTATGATAGAAGCATCAGGACTTTCAGTATCTGATTTAGTTTCAACAGCATGGGCTTCAGCAGTTACTTATAGAGGAACTGACTTTAGAGGTGGTGCTAATGGTGCTAGATTAAGACTTGCTCCTCAAAAAGATTGGGAAATAAATGAGCCTAAAGAACTTGAAAGAAAACTTTCAAAACTTGAAGCTGTTGTTGAAGCATTCAACAAAAAACAAAATGGAAATAAAAAAGCTACATTAGCAGATATAATTGTATTAGCTGGTAATGTTGGTATAGAAATAGCAGCTAAAAAAGCTAATATTGAATTAAATGTACCTTTCACAGCTGGTAGAACAGATGCCTTAGTAGAGCAAACAGATGTTAAATCATTTGAAGTATTAGAGCCAGCTACAGATGCATTTAGAAATTATGCTAAGTTTAACTTTAGTGTACCATTAGAAGAGTTAATGGTTGATAAAGCTCAATTACTTACTTTAACAGCACCTGAATTAACAGTATTATTAGGTGGACTTAGAGTACTTGATATAAACCATGAAGGATCAAAATCTGGTGTATTAACAGAGAACCCTGGAGTATTATCTAATGACTTCTTCGTTAATGTACTTGATATGGCAACATCATGGGATCAAAGTTCAGATGATGAGCACTTATACATTGGTACAGATAGAAGCACAGGAAAACAAAAATGGACAGCTACAAGCGTAGATTTAATCTTCGGATCAAATTCACAATTAAGAGCTATCACAGAAATATATGCAAGTTCAGATTCTAAAAACAAATTCTTAAAAGATTTTGTTAATGCATGGAATAAAGTTATGAATGCTGATAGATTTGAATTAAGAAAATAATTAAAATTAAAACTCACTATGGTAATTAAGTTTGCCATAGTGAGTTTTTTTTATTTATGGATAAATATTATATTTCAAAAGAGTTGATATAGATATTGATAAGTTTATTACCATTTTCAACAAGCATATCTGTATTATTTTTAAGACATGAGTTATATATGCAACCACGAGAAATACATAGTAAGTCAGATATTAAATCTTTAGTATCTAAATTAGAAGTTATTAAGTTATTTTCTTTTGCATTTTCAATAAATGATTTCATTAAGAATGGCAAATATCTATCAATTGATGTGAAATATTCATTTCCAATGGATATTTGACTTTTATAAAATTGAGATATTATTTTTATATCATAAGTTAATGTATATTTTAGCTGTTGGTCTAATACAGATTTTAAATTTGATATTGGGTCGGAGTTGAAAAATTCATTTGTATGTAACGCTTCAATATGTAAATCAAAATTTTTATAAGCTTCAATTATTATAAAATCTATTGATTTAAAGTAGTAATAAAATGTTCCAACAGAAACATCTGCCTTTTTACATATCATATTTATAGTTATAGAAGAAAAATCATATTCTTCTAGTAAAGTCATAGCAGTTGAAAGTATTTTGTTTTTTGTATCTATAGCTTTAAGTTGTCTACTAGTTAAAGTTGCAGTCATTGTACCTCCTAAGTATAAATAGCATTTCTAGTTAATTTAAATCTTTATTTATTATATCATAATACCTCTAAATTGAAAATTTTAACAAGTCGAGAATAATATAAATATTTAAATGAAAACGATTGACAATGGATTGTAAGAAAGGTAAAATATAGTAAAACTGAATAGATTCAGTGAATATATTCAGTTAATGTTTTATAAAGTAGGAGGATTTGTTATGAGTAATAAGTATTCTAAATTATTTGAAGGTATAAAAATAGGTAATCTTGAAATTCCCAATAGATATTCAATGGCACCTATGGGGCCAGTTGGCTTTACAACTAATGAAGGGGCTTTTAATGAAGCAGGTATTAATTATTATGTAGAAAGAGCTAAAGGTGGAATAGGCCTTATAATAACTGGAATTTGTACAGTAGAAAATGAAATTGAACCATTACAAGACCCAAGCATTCCTTGTGTTACAAAGAGTCCACTTCATTTTGTACAAAGTGGAACAATTTTAACTGAAAGAGTTCATGCTTATGGATCAAAAATATTTTTACAATTAACAGCAGGACTTGGAAGATCAGCTATTCCTAATTTCTTAAGAGGAAAGGCAGTAGCACCATCAGAGCAAGAGAATAGATGGGAACCTAGTATAAAGCATAGAGAGCTTGCAACACAGGAAGTTAAAACTTATATTAAAAAGTTTGCAATGTCAGCAGCAATTGCTAAAAAATCTGGATTTGATGGTGTAGAAATACATGCAGTTCATGAAGGATATTTATTAGATCAATTTGCAATCTCATTTTATAATAAAAGAGAAGATGAATTTGGTGGAAGTTTAGAAAATAGATTAAGATTTGCGACAGAAATAGTTAAAGCTATAAAAGGTATTTGTGGAAAAGATTTTCCTGTATCATTAAGATATTCATTAAAGAGTATGATGAAGGGATTAAGAGAGGGAGCACTTCCGGGAGAAGAATTTGAGGAAGTTGGAAGAGACTATGAAGAAGGACTTGAGGCGGCTAAAATTTTAGTTAATGCTGGATATGATGCATTAAATGTAGATGCTGGGACTTATGATTCATGGTATTGGAATCATCCTCCTATGTATTTTGAAGATGGAATGTATAGACCTTTTGGAAAAATGGTTAAAGAAGTAGTAGATGTACCTGTTATATTAGCTGGAAGAATGGATAATCCTGATATAGCACTTAGTGCAATTGAAAATGGAGAAGCTGATATTATAGGACTTGGAAGACCAGTTCTTGCAGATGCTGATATAGTTAATAAAGTTAGAACTAATAAAATAGATGATATAAGACCTTGCTTATCATGTCATGAAGGATGTATGGGAAGAATATCTAAGGCAGCAGGACTTTCATGTGCAGTAAACCCTGCTTGTGGAAGAGAGAAAACTTATGATATAGGTAAATCTGATATAAGTAAAAAAGTTTTAATTGTAGGTGGAGGACTTGCAGGCCTAGAGTTTGCTAGAGTTTGTGCAATTAGAGGACATAAAGTTGAAATTTATGAGAAAAATGATAAGTTTGGAGGAAATATAATTCCAGGTGGGGCACCAAACTTTAAAAAAGATGATAATAATCTTGTAAAATGGTATGAAAAAACAATAAAAGATTTAAATGTAGAAATTCATATGAATTCAACATTAACACAGAATGATATTTTAAGTAAAAATGCAGAAGTTGTAGCTATCGCAACAGGTTCAAAACCTATAGAACTTAAACTTAATGGATTTGATTCAAGAGTTAAAACTGCTGATAAGGTTTTAGTTGATGAAAGTTTAGCAGGGGATAAAGTAGTTATAGTTGGAGCTGGGCTTGTTGGTTGTGAAACAGCTTTATGGCTTGCTCAAAAAGGTAGAAAAGTTACTATAATAGAGGCAGCAAATGAAATTCTTGGTGGACCACACAATCTTCCATTTATGAATTATGATATGCTTAAAGATTTATTGAAATTTGAAAATGTAGAAATTAAAACATCAACTAGTATAGCAGGTGCAGATAGCATGGGTGCAATAGTTAAAAGTAGTGATGGAACAGAGGAAACTATAGATGCTGATACTATTATCTTATCAGTTGGGTATAAATCAAATAAAGATTTATATAATAGTTTAAAGATGGAAGTTGAAAATATTTATTTATTAGGTGATGCTAATAATGTTAAAAATATAATGTATGCTATTTGGAATTCATATGAGGTTGCAAGAAATATATAAAATCAAAAGGAACTTTTCTAATTTTAAGAAAAGTTCCTTTTTACAATTTAAATGAAAAAAAGAATATAAATGTTTGAAATTAATACTCTTGAATGGTAAAATATGTATAAGGGTGTATATTAAGAGAGAATTATAAGTTTAGATGAAGAATAAACCATCATTAAAGGAATATTAGGAGGAAGTAATCATGCATGAAAAATTTAGCGAAAAATTTTTTGCAAAGAAAAAAATAGAATATTATACTGAGTCCTATTATAAGCCAGAAGGATGGAATGAAGCTTTAAGGTTATTAAAGAGTTTAGGGTTTAGTGTAACAGGTGATAATTCGGTTGAAAAGTTATTAAGAATGAATAATAGAATAAGAAGAAGACATAGTTGTTATGATGATTCTAAAATGGCTAAAATCTATTTATATGCAATCAAAATCATAGAATTAGAGTTAAGACGATTATCAAATAACAAGTTTATATTAGATGAACCTAAATAAAGATATGCAGAATATTTATTATATATATATTAAAAAGTGAAAAAGCCTTTAGTCTTAACTTAATAGTAGGTTGTACTATTTGAGTTAAAAGACTAAAGGCTTTTTAGTTCACATTAAAAAGCTGCAAAAGCACCAGCTGCAAACATAGCTATCATACCTAGTGCAGCTATAAAGCATACAACTCTAACTACTGTACTATGCTCGCCTCTTTTGTTTTTTTTAGTTGCCATAATATCAACTCCTATTATCTCTTTTTATATAATTGTAACATATTATAATTTACTAAAAGTGTAAATTATAATTCAAATTTAAAAAAATTCTAAATAATTTACTTATTAGACTAGTTGTCCAATATAGTTATCTCATAAAAATAAAAAAAATTCAAATATGGTAAAAAAATAAGCTACCTATTATTAAAAAAGGTAACTTATTTTAGATACTTTAGAATAGAGTAAGAGCTATTATTAAAGTAGCTTTTCAGTAAATTCAATAATAGAACTACTATCTATATCTATTATTTCAACTGCAATTTCATCAATTGTAGTTTTAAATGAAGTATCTATATGTGCTAAATCTTTGAGTGCTGTAAAAACTTCTTCTTTAGTTGCTAATTTTCCAACTGTCATATGTGCAACAAATTTTGTGTTATGTAGCCAGTTTGGATGATGCTTTTCTAAAATTCCTGTATATAAATTTTTATATAACTTAATTATCTCATGAGAACCATTTGCTACTTCTACAAATATATAGTTATCAAAAGACTCTTTTGAAGTAATTCCCTTAAGACTCATTTTAAATGGCTTAATCCCTTTAATTGCAGTTCTTACATGTTCTTTTAGCACATCAGTTTCTATATCACTCTCAAAAGGAAATACTAGAGTTACATGTGGTTCTACAAACTTTGCAGCAGGGTCATATTTATCTCTTATTTTATTGATTATCTCCATATTTTTAAACTTTGGAAATATCATTATACATCTGTTCATTTAGCTCACTCCTTTATAGGGGTATCAAATTAATTTGTAGTTTTATTTAGTTACAAATAATTTGATGTTATTAACATAAAATTTTAAATCCGACTTATTTACTCTAATTTTATAGAAATATTCTCTGTTTGGCAATAGATAAATAAAAAAGCACCATTTTCTATGAAATGGTACTAGGAAAATATAGTTGATATTTATATAAAAAATTTTTGAATTATATAAAAAATTCTAGTTAATATTTATTTAATATTTCATGAGTAGAAAGATTAAGTTAGAATATATGTAATTAAAATTATTAGGAGGGAAAATGAAATATAATACAGGGGTAAATAAGTTTGAAAATTGGATTTTATCAGAAAATGAATTTTCTTCTGATAAACTTGCTAAATCAGAATCTGTTATGTCTTTAGGTAATGGGTATATGGGAGTTAGAAGTTCAACAGAAGAACGCTATATTTTTGAGGAACGTGGCATATTTGTTGCAGGGGTTTTTAATAGATTTGATAAGCTAGAGACTAGTGAATTAGTGAATTTTCCAGATTTAGTTGGGATAGATATGAGGGTTGATGGTGAGAGCGTTTCTTTAGAATTTGGTGAAATTTTAAGTTATGAAAAAAGTTTAAATTTAAAATCAGGGGAACTTAACAGAAATTTTATATGGAAAAGTAAGAGTGAGAAGATTTTTAAATTTAATTATTCTAGGTTTGCATCTTTAGAGGATAAGCATTTATTAGGTAGTAAATTAAAAGTTGAATGTTTGAGTAATGAAGTGAGAATTGATATATCATCAGGGATTAATGGGCAGATAACAAATAGTAGTACACAACATTTTAGTGATGGAGAAAAAAGAATATTTGATAGTAAATATATGCAACTTAGTAGCAAAACTACACAATCTAATATTGATATTGTGGTAACAACAAATAATAAATTATATAGAAATAAGGAACTTATCAAGCCATCATCAAGTGGAAATGATAAACGAACTTTATGGCTAAATTATGGAACTAACTTTAAAAAAAATGAATCATTAATAATAGAAAAAATATCTAATATTTATACAAGTAATGATAGTGAGTGCAAGAGTGGAGAGTTAAGTGATATAGGATTAGCAAGATTAAAAGATATAGATAAATATAGTTATGATGAATTATTAAGTGAGAGTGCAATTGCATGGGATACTAAGGTATGGAATAAGTACGGTTTTTATATAGAATCAGAAAATGCTTTTGATATATTAGCATTAAGGTTTGCTATTTATCATTTAGTTATTATGACACCAACAGAAGATCAAAGATGTGGGATAGGAGCTAAGGGGCTAAGTGGAAAAGGCTATAAAGGACATTCTTTTTGGGATACAGAAATATTCATCTTACCATTTTTCTTATACTCTAATCCAAAAGTTGCAAGAAATTTATTAATTTACAGATATTTAGGGTTAGAAGGTGCTAAAAGAAAAGCTATAGAATATGGATATGAGGGTGCAATGTATCCATGGGAAACAGCTAATTCAAAAGAAGGGGAAGTTACTCCAAAGTGGGGTGATATAGATATGATTACAGGGAATAAAAATAAAATATGGACAGGTATTATAGAACAACATATAACAGCTGATATTGCATATTCTGTAAATCAATATTATAAAATATCAAATGATAACGATTTTATGATAAATTATGGATATGAAATATTATTTGAAACAGCTAAGTTTTGGATAAGTAGAGTAGAGCTATCTGAAAATGGAGAAAGATATGTGATAAATAATGTTATAGGACCAGATGAATACAAAGAGCATGTAGATAATAATGCTTTTACAAATTATATGGTTTTGGAAAATTTGAAAGTTGCAGAGTATTTTGCTAAGAAAATAATAAATTCAGCAAATAATAAATATTCTAAATTTATAACAATGTATGATTTAAATAAGTTAATTAAAGATGCGAATAGAGTTATCAAAAAATTATATATACCAATACAAAATAATTGTGGAATAATACCTCAAGATGATAGTTATTTGTCAAAAAAGATAACTAATTTAGAAAAGTATAAAAAGAAGGGTATTGGTGCTATTTTTGAGGATTATAATTCTGGGGAAATTAATAATATGCAAATTTCAAAGCAAGCAGATATCATGATTTTATTTTATCTTTTAGAAGATAGATTTACTAATAAGGTTAAAAAAGACAATTTTGATTATTATGAGCCTAAAACACTTCATGATTCATCGCTATCACTATCAACTTATTGTATTTTAGCAAATGATTTAGGATATAAAAATATTGCTTATGACCTTTTTGAAAAGGCATCAAGAATAGATTTAGGGGAAGAGTACTTTAGTTCAGTAGAGGGGATACACGCAGCATCTACTGGGGGGATATGGCAATGTGTTGTTAATGGCTTTGCAGGGGTTAGAATTTTAGAAAATAATTTATACATTAAGCCAAAGTTACCTGATAAGTGGGGAAAATTGAATTTTAATATTATATGGAAAGGTATTACTTTATATATAAGAATATCTAAAAAAGAAATTGAAGTAATTCCATCTAAAAAAATAGCAAAAGAAAGTATTTTTATAAATGATGTCGCTTATAATCTTGCAAAGCAAATTATAGTTAATTATTAAAGTAGGTGAGAGTATGAATAATATTAAAGGGATTATTTTTGATTTAGATGGAGTTATAACAAATACAGCAAGATATCATTACCTTGCATGGAAGGTTATAGCAAGTGAATTAGGAATTATTATAGATGAAAGGTTTAACGAATCTCTAAAGGGGCTTAGTAGAGAAAAAAGTCTAGATGAAATATTAAAAAAAGGTGGGTGTTTAGAGAAGTATTCAATTTTAGAAAAAGAAGCTTTACTAATACAAAAAAATGAAATATATCTAAAAAAAATTAAAAATTTAACAGAGGATGATATTTTAGATGGGGTTAGAGAACTTATAAAAAAATTGAAATTAAAAAATATAAAATTAGGAGTAGCATCAGCAAGCAAAAATGCAAGTTTGATTTTAAAACAATTAAACATATATGATGAATTTGATTATATAGCAGAGTTGAGTAGTGAGCTAAAAAGTAAACCAGCACCAGATATATTTTTAGATGTTGCAAAAAAATTAAAATTAGAACCTTGTGAATGTATAGGAATAGAAGATTCAATAGTTGGAGTACAAGCTATAAAGAAAGCTAATATGTTTGCAATTGGAATAGGCGAAAAAATTATATTAAAGAGCGCAGGGGCAGATATTATATTTTTAAACATCAAAAATATGCTAGATTAGCATATAAGGTAAATAGTATATGTTTCGTATGCTATTTACCTTTATTTTTAAGAAAAGTATACGAAAATATAAATAGCAATATAAATATACAAAATGGGGGAGATAATGAGTAAAAGAAGAAATTTATATAATAAATTATTTGTAATGTATGGATGTGTAGCAATATTTATAGTTTTTGGATTAGGGCTCTATTTCTTTTGGTATACAACTAACAATATTATGATTGAGAAAAAGTATAATAATAAACAATTAGTTGATGAGGTTTATTCTTTTTTAGATGGACATAAAAAAACTGTGGATGCGATAGAACAAGGGTTATATAAGAATGAAATTAATGGAATAGAATTTGCAAAGTTTTTAGATTATGACTTGATTGAATATAGAAAAATGAAAATAGGGGAATCAAGTAGATTTAGTAAGGTTAATGTAGAAAGTAAAATAAGAGAAATGTTTGAAAGTTTTTCAGATATTAACACAATAACAATGGTTTCGATTGATAAGAATACGTTTACTAAGTTTGATAAAGATAGATATGTAAATATTGATGAAGGAATTAATTTAAGTTATCTTGAAAATAAAAGAGTTATTTTAAATAAAAATTTTATAAATTATATTATAAGAATAAATGAGGATTTTAGCTTTAAACAAAAGGGATATATGATTATCGAGTTTGATATAGAGAAGATAAATGAGATTCATAAAAAGCATGGATATGAAAATAATATATTAATTAAAGATTCATATGGAAATATAGGATTTTCAAGGAATAATAGCATTTTAGGTGAAAAAGAAAATGATTTTTTAGATAGATATTTAACAGAATTTCTAGTTGATTCTAGTTATTATAATGTAGGGTATCTAGGAAATGATATATCTATTATCGGTAGTGTAGAAAAAAATATATTTAAATATTTACCGAATGAATTTTATATAGAAATTTTGATAATAGCTCTTTTAATTTTAGTTATATCTAGTATTTTTATTGTAGTAAGGATAAAAAAGATAAATAACAGATTAAATAATATATTAGAGCTAACTACAAATGTTAGGCGTGGAAATTTAAAGTATAAAATTGAGGATATTAATGAAGATGAAATTGGATATATTGCACATGAACTTAATTTTATGTGTGAGGAACTTGAGGGGCACATAAATAAGGTGTATATGTCTGAAATTGAAAAGAAAACTTCAGAGATGAAGTATCTTCAAAGTCAAATAAACCCTCATTTTTTATATAACACATTAGATGCTATTAGAATGAAAGCATTATCAGATGGAAATCGAAATGTTGCAGAAATGATTTATAATTTATCAATTTTATTTAGGAGTCAGATAAAAGAGAAAGACATAATAGATATAGAGCTAGAATTATACTATTGCGAACGGTATTTAGAATTATTTAAGTTTAGATATGATAAAAAGTTTGACTATTATATAGAGATTGATGATGGATTAGAAGAGGTGAAAGTGCCAAAACTTATATTACAGCCAATTATTGAAAATTATTTAATTCATGGTATCGAACTTGAAGCTGATAAAAATATTATAAAAATAACTGTAAATGAAATTGGTAATTCAGTTTATGTATGTATAGAGAATAATGGAAGAAGTATGAGTGATGAAAAGTTAAGGGAATTAAACAATTTAATAAATAATGAGGATATGAAAACATCTTCAATTGGACTTGAAAATATAAATAAAAGAATAAAAAATTTATGTGGAGATGATTTTGGTATTGAAATTAAAAATAGTCAATTACAAGGAATAAAAGTAATATTAAAAATTCCAAGAAAAGGGTGTGTGTAGTCATGAAAGTTATGCTAGTTGATGATGATGTTTTAATAAGTGAGGGGTTAAGAAAATCTATTGAATGGGATAGTATAGGGGCTGAAGTTGTAAGTGTAGCTTATGATGGTTTAGAAGCTATTGAGATGTTCAAGGAAAAACCTGTAGATATTGTTATAACTGATATTAATATGCCAAGATGTTCAGGACTTGAATTACTTAGTACAATAAAAAGTTTAAATGAGAATGTATATGTTATTGTACTAAGTGGCTATGATAATTTTTCATATGCTAAAAAAGCTATTGAGTTTGGTGTCCAAGCTTATTTGTTAAAACCAGCTGCACTAAGTGAAATTAAAAAGGAAGTTCAAAATATAGTTGTTAAAAATGCTGAAAAAAAGAAAAAAGAAAATACTTTAATCAATAAAAATATAAAACTAGTAGAATTTTTAAATGGAAAAAGGCAGTTTAATGATATATGGGACTTAAAAGATGTTTTAAATATAGATATGTTTGATGAAAATTATATTATGTTTAATTTAATAGCAGAGATGAATAGTTCTATTGTATTTGAGAAATTAAAGAAGCAAAAAATAATAGACTCAGAACTTATATTATTAAGTGATGGTAGTATAGTTTTTATTAAAAAAATTAAAAAATTTCAATCAAAAAGCAGTATTGAAAAAATGCTAAGTGAAATATTAAATAAAGTTTTAGATGAGCTAGCTGAAAATATATTTGTAAGCGTTAGTGAAAGAAAAAAGACTTTTATGGAACTTGTAGACAGTTTTACACAATGTCAGTATATGAAAAAATATATATTGGTTTGTGGTTATAAAAATACAATATTTTTTGAGGATATAAAGTTTGAATTTGAAAATAGTCATAATAATAAGGTATTTAGATTTGAAAATGAAATAATAAATTTAAATAAATTAATTACCTCAAAAAAAGAAAATGAAGTTATTGATTATATTGAACAAATATTTTCTATAAATGGAATAACACCAATAGAAATACATGATTTAACTATGAAAATAATAATAATGATTGATGGGATTTATAAAGAGTTTAATATGGGTGAAAAAAGAAACTTAACTTTAAGAGATGAAATTTTAGAGTTAAATGCTGAATATAAACTAGAAAATATAAAAATAAGTTTAATAGATAAAATAAAAAAAATAATATTTGAAATTACTGAGGTTTCACAATTATATAGTCCTGTGATTAGACAAGTTATCAAAAAAGTTACTAATGAATATAAAGAGGAATTGAGTTTAAAAGTTATTGGGTATGAGTATAACGTAAATATATCATATCTTGGACAACTTTTTAAAAAAGAAGTTGGGATGTCTTTTGCAGAGTATGTGCTTACTACTAGAAACAATAAGGCAAGAGATTTATTATTAAATAGTAATATAAAAATTAATAAGATAGCAAAAGAGGTTGGGTATATAGATACCAGTTATTTTTGTAGAAATTTTAAAAAACAATATGGAATTTGTCCAAGTGTTTTAAGAGAAATAAAAAATTAGGAGCAAAAAGATATACTACTAAGAAAAAAGTAGTATATCTTTTTGAGAATGTAGAAATTTTTATATGAAAGTTGAATTTTTATTATTACTATTTTTGGGTGGAAATATTAAAATAGAATTATAAGAAAAACGTTTTCAAAGAAGAAAATTCATAGGAAAATAAAAAAGGTGAAAAGGGGAATTTATATGAAGGTGAAAAAAATATTATCAATGTTACTTGTGTGTTTAGTTGCAACAGGAACTTTAGCAGGATGTGGAAGTGATGCTAAGAGTTCAGGTGGGAAAACAGCAGATAAAGAGATAACTACATTAAAATGGTATACAATAGGTCAAGAACCAATTGATAAAGATCTAGTTGTTGCAGAAGCTAATAAATATCTTGGTGAAAAAATTGGTGTAAATATTGATATGAATTTTATAGATTATGGAGATTATACTCAAAAGATGAGTGTCATAATGAATACAGGAGAAAATTATGATTTAGCATTTACTTGTTCATGGGCAGGAGACTATCTTGGTAATGCTAGAAAAGGAGCCTTTATAGAACTTGATCCTTATTTAGATAATATAGGTAAAGATATGAAAGATGAAATAGATCAAAGATTTTGGGATGGGGCAAAAGTTGATGGCAAAACATACGCAGTTCCAAACCAAAAAGAAATAGCAACAGCTCCTATGTGGGTATTTACTAAAGAATATATTGATAAATATGATATACCACACGAAGAATTGAAAACACTTGAGGATTTAGAGCCTTGGTTAAAGGTTATAAAAGAAAATGAACCAGATGTTGTTCCACTATATATAACAGGCGGATTTACTCCACCATTATATTTTGATTTATTAGTTGAACCAGCTGGTGTTGAATATAATCAAAAAGATTTAAAAATTAAAAATTTATTTGAAACAAAGGACATGAAAAAAACTTTAGAAACTCTAAATAGATATTATGACTTAGGATATATAAATCCAGATTCATCAACTGCAAAAACAGAAAATACAAGAAAAAGATTTGTAACAAAAGCGGATGGACAACCATATGCTGAACAAATTTGGACGGAAGAACTAGGTTTTGAAGTAGTTGCAACTCAAATTATGGATTCATATATAACTAATGGATCGACTACAGGGTCTATGATAGGAGTATCTAAAGTATCAAAAAATCCTGAAAAATCAGTAGAGTTTTTAAATTTCCTAAATACAGATGAATATATAAGGAATTTATTAAACTTTGGAATAGAAGGAACTCATTATACTAAAAATGATGAAGGTAAGGTTACTTTAACACAGAAAGCTGATAATTATAGTGTTCCATATTATACACTTGGAAATTTATTTATAACTCATGTTTTTGATTCAGAACCATTGACTAAATGGGATGAGTTTAAAGAGTTTAATAATGCGGCTAAGGAATCAATAGCTTTAGGATTTAAGTTTAATGCAGAATCTGTAAGTAATCAAGTTGCAGCGATAAATAATGTTTTAGAAGAATTTAAAACAACTGTATATAGTGGTTCTGTAGATAATAAAGAATATTTAGCTAAGTTTAATTCAAAACTTAAAGAACAAGGGTTAGATGATATTATGGTTGAAATGCAAAAGCAAATAGATGAATGGGGTACAAACAATAAATAGTTTGTTTTGGTGAGAAGAGTGTTAAATTATAGAGAGATTTTAAATAAAAAATTTGAAGTATATACAGATAAAACAAGAAGTTTTGAAGAGTACTTTAGTGAGGGTTCAGTTATAACACTGAACTTCTCGACTATTAAAATTGTAGTAAGTTATTTTAGCGATTATATAGTAAAAGTCTTTTTAGGTGAAGAGTTTGAAGATGAGAGAAATACAA
>NZ_CAMQZG010000058.1 GCF_947039605.1 uncultured Clostridium sp. | reverse complement strand
AGGGCCGATGGTACTGCACGGGCAGCTGTGTGGGAGAGTAGGTTGTTGCCAGATTATAAGCATCCTTAGCTCAGTTGGTTAGAGCAACCGGCTCATAACCGGTAGGTCCCGGGTTCGAATCCCTGAGGATGCACCAGTTTTGGGGGTATAGCTCAGTTGGGAGAGCACCTGCCTTGCACGCAGGGGGTCATGAGTTCGAATCTCATTATCTCCACCAAATTATAAGTCTATGACGTAGTCATAGACTTTTTTTTATAGAATAAATAGAAGCATCTTTAGATGCTTCTATTTATTTTTAGATATTTTAGATTCTGATAATGCATTATTTATTGAAATTTTCCAGTTAGAACTTATTTCAGGAATCTCTTTTATATCTGGAATATTAGTAGATTGTTTATTGAGTATAGAATTAGCAAAATCAATTCTATATTTATTTATATTAGGATAAAAAGTATTATCAATTGTTTGACCAGTATATAATGTATAATTTATTTCTTTTCCAGAAATATCTAAAACTTTTAATGTTATTGCTGAAATTCGTCCATTTTTGATAGTCACAATAGATTCTTCTTGTCCTCGTTTAGTAATTTGTGATTTACCTATAAAAGTTCCATCTTTATATGGAGATTTACTTATACTGGGTGTTGGTTGAGGATTAGTACTTTTATTTTCTTCAATTGTTTTTGCTTGATCTGTAGATTTTGGTTTATTATGAGTGCAACTTATAAAAGTTGTTAAAAATAGAAGTGGTATAATAAGTAATTTAAAATATTTTTTCATAAATTAGCCTCCTTAATTAAAATTAACCCATTATTAGTAATTCCTAATAATCAAAATTTTATGCATAAATATATCTAATTATTTTTTTGGAAAATAGAAAATAAAAAATGGAAATCTATTTAATAATTAGAAAATTATTCTTCAAAATGCTTGTTAAATGTCGAAAATTAGGTATAATAAATTATGTAAATTAGTTATTAAGTTTAGTATTAAATATAAATCAAAGATTAGTATAGGTGTGAAAACTACTTGAATAAGATGTATCTTTATGTTTATAAATATAAAGATACATCTTAATTAGTAGAAAAATATATTTAGATTAAAGACTTTGGTGAAAAAAGGAGGTCTATCAATTCTAAAAAGTTGATAGTTATGTTTATGGCTAAAAAAGAGTTGAAAAAAGAAATTGGATTATTTACTGCAACTGCACTTGTTATAAGTAATATGGTTGGAGCTGGAATACTTATGTTGCCAACTACTCTTGCGCAAGTTGCAGGTCCAGGAGCAACTGTTATAGCTTGGTGTTTAACTGGGGTTGGAGCACTATTTATGGCACTTACTTTTGCTAATTTAGGTTCGAAAATACCTAAAAATGGTGGTGCTTATGAATATTCTAGAATGGCTTATGGAAATTTTGGTGGTTTTTTAGCAGCTTGGCTGTATTGGAATGGTTCATGGATTGGAAATGCATCAATGTATATTGTAGCAACAACTTATATGGGACAAGTTTTTCCAAGTTTATTGAATAATCCAATAATAAGTTTTATTTTCTCATCAGTACTTTTATGGTTATGCACATATATAAATATTAGGGGAACAAGATTTGCTGGAAGAATTACAGCTGGTTTGACTGTTTTTAAAATATTATTATTTGGTAGTTTTATAATAATTGCTTTTATGGGATTCAACAAAGCTAACATAGGGCCTATATTTCCAGAAGGAAAAGGAATTGGAAGTATTCCAATAGCTGCAGGGGTCACATTGTGGGCATTTATGGGTTTAGAAACAGCAGCAGTAACTGGGGGAGAAATTAAAAATCCAGAAAAAAATATAAAAAGAAGTACTATTTTAGGAATGCTAATTAGTACATTTTTATATATTGTTATTAGCATATCTGCTATGGGGGCTTTAACTCAAACTGAACTTGCTAATAGTTCAGCACCTATAACTGATATTATTTCAAAAGTTTTAAATGTAGGTAATATATCTATTGTAAGTGTATTTATAGCAATAAGTGTTATTGGAACATCTTTAGGTTGGTTACTATCTACTGCTAGAGTTAGTTATGCAGCTGGTGAGGATGGTGTTTTTCCAAAAATATTTGCAAAAATTCATCCGAAGTATGGGACACCTTACATGTCACTTATTATAAGTTCTATAATGGTTAATATTATTCTTATTATGAATTTTACAGAAGGATTATCAGGGGCATATACATTTATAGTATTACTTGCTACTTTGAGTTATTTACCAGTATACGGCTTTACTGCTATTGCAGAAATTATTCTTATGTCAAAGGGTAAAAGACGTGCAAGTGTTAAAAATTATACATTCTTGGTTGTAAGAGCTTTAGTTGCTTTTGGATTCTCAGTTTGGGGGATTATATCTTCTGGAGCACAAACTGTTATGTATGGATTTATTTTAGTAATGCTAGCTGTGCCGGTATATGCTTATATGAGAATTAAGGGTGGTATGAAAAATGATGTTGAAGAAAATGAGTCATTAGAAATAGAGACTTAATAGAAAAGTTTAAGATGTGGATTAAATTGTTTGATTTATTATATAATAGTTTATATAATTATTTTATAGTAAGAAATGAACATTTTAAGGCTACAAAGATAGTATAGCTTTTAATTTGTTTAAAGATGGGGTGTGAAGCAATATGGGTCTAAATGAGCTAGAAGAAATCTTGGTTGAATTTAAGTTAAAGAAAAGAAGCTTGATTTTAGCTGGGGAAAACACTTTTACATTAGATGAGGCAATTAAAAAGCTTGAGGATGAAATTAAATCTAAAAAATTGTAAATGATATTAAGAACTTAGAAGTTTTTCTAGGTTCTTTTTTTATTTCTTTTTATTTGGAATGTTTTAAGTTTATGTTACGTAAGATTTAAATGGGAAAGTATTTTTTATTTTGGGGTACTTTTTTTAATATATATTACTGTAAATATAAAATAAAAATTATTTTATATAGATAAAAAGTTGATTAAGGTAGTAAAGAATTTTAGTTTTATAAAATATCTTTAATTTGAAATTGATAATATTAAACGATTTAATTTATTATTTTATGAAAATTTATTTAATTAAACATTTTTAAGGATATAAAAGTTTAGTTGTTAATATTTATTTATATAGTATATTTTTATGTATTTGCTATGGGGAGGATTTTGTGTGAGTAATTTTACAGATTTAGATATTTATTTGTTTCACGAGGGGAAGCATTTTAATTGTTATGACTTTATGGGTGGAATTGTTAGAAGTGAAAATGGGAGAAGAGGGGTTAGATTTACTACTTGGGCACCAAATGCTTCAAGTGTTTATTTAGTTGGAGATTTTAGTTTATGGGAAGTTAATGAAAAATTTTCTTTTGAGCGAGTTAGTGATATGGGAATATGGAGTGTTTTTATTCCAGGAATTAAGCCGGCAAGTAAATATAAGTTTGCAATAAAGGATAATCAAGGAAATATTGTTTTAAAGGCAGATCCTTATGGGAGAGCAAGTGAACTTAGACCAAGTACTGCATCTGTTGTTGTTAATAAAAATATGTATAGATGGAGAGATTTTAAGTGGATGGAAAACAGGGAGTCTGTTGATATAAAAGAAAGTCCTATGAATATATATGAATTACATTTGGGTTCTTGGAAAACTAATGAAGATGGAGAGTTCTTAACTTATAGAGAGATAAAACATATTTTACCTAAATATATTAAAGAAATGGGATATACTCATGTTGAGTTATTACCTGTTATGGAACATCCACTTGATAATTCTTGGGGATATCAGGTTACTGGTTTTTATGCTGCAACTAGCAGGTTTGGAAATGCAAATGGATTGAAAGAACTTATAGATGAACTTCATAGAAATGATATTGGAGTCATTCTTGATTGGGTTCCAGGTCATTTTTGTAAGGATTCTCATGGACTTTATAGGTTTGATGGAACACCTACTTACGAGTATGCAGAGGGGTGGAAGTCTGAGAATAAAGGTTGGGGAACTTGTAATTTTGATCTAGGTAGACCAGAAGTTAGAAGTTTTTTAATTTCTAATGCTTTATTTTGGCTTAGAGAGTATCACATTGATGGGTTAAGAGTTGATGCTGTTGCAAATATGATTTATTTAAATTATGGTCGTCCAGAAAGTGAGTGGAGGTATAATGCAGATGGGTCAATGCATAATGTTGATGGTGTAGAGTTTATAAAATATCTTAATAGTGCTATTTTTGATGAGTTTCCAACTGCTATTATGGCAGCGGAAGAATCAACTTCATGGCAAAAAGTTTCTCATAAGGTTGAGGATGGCGGACTTGGGTTTAATTATAAGTGGGATATGGGATGGATGAATGACACTTTAGATTATTGTGAGGCAGACCCTATTTATAGAAAACATAAGCATAATGATATGACATTTTCTATGATGTATAACTATTCTGAAAGTTTTATATTGCCTATTTCTCATGATGAGGTTGTTCATGGCAAAAAGTCATTATTAAATAAGATGCCGGGTGATTATTGGAATAAGTTTGCAGGTCTTAGACTTTTTGCTGCATATATGATGGGACACCCTGGTAAGAAGCTTAATTTTATGGGGGCTGAAATTGGTCAGTTTATAGAGTGGAGAGAGTATGAGGAACTTGAGTGGAAACTTTTAAGTTATCCAATACATTCAGGTATTAATTCTTTTTATAAGGATTTAAATAAATTTTATAAAGAAAATCCAGCTTTATGGCAAAGAGATCATTTAGATAATGGATTTAATTGGATAGATGCAGATAATAGGGACCAAAGTATATTTATATTTATGAGAAAGGGTCATAATGTTTTTGAAGATACGTTGATTTTTGTGTGTAATTTTACACCAAATTATTATGAAAGCTTTAGGGTTGGAGTTCCTTTCTATGGAACTTATGTACAAGCGTTTAATACAGATGAAATGAAATATGGTGGTTCTGGAAAGATAATTGATTCAGAGATAAAAGCTGATGATATACCTTATCATAGTGAACCTTATTCAGTTGATATAAGTATTCCACCAATGGGGACTTTAGTTATTAAAATTAATGAAGTAAAAGAGATTGTTAGAAAAAAAGATAAGTTAGAAGAAATGAGTATTTATGAAGAGGTTATTAAAAGCACTTTTGATTATTTAATAGATTAAAAATAGGTTTAGATTATAGGGTATAGGGGGATTTTTTTTATGAAGATTTTATTCGTTGCATCAGAGGCACATCCATTTATAAAAACTGGTGGGCTTGGAGATGTTATGGGAGCATTGCCTAAAACACTTGCGGCTAGTGGTGATGATGTTAGGGTTATAATTCCAAAGTATAAGGGAATTAAAAAGCAATATGTTTCGGATATGAATTATATTACTAGCTTTGGTGTAAATGTTGGGTGGAGAAGACAGCATTGTGGAATTTTTGAGTTAAAACATGAAAATGTTACGTATTATTTTTTAGATAATGAACTTTATTTTAAAAGAGATGGATTGTATGGACATTTTGATGATGGAGAGCGATTTGCTTATTTTGATAGGGCAGTTTTAGAGACATTAAAGGTTTTAGATTGGTGTCCTGATGTTCTTCATTGCAATGATTGGCAGTGTGGGATGATTCCTGCACTTCATAAACTTGAGTATAAGAACCATGCTGATGGATTTTATGCAAATATGAAAACTGTTATTTCTATACACAATTTATTGTTCCAAGGTAATTTTGATAAGGCTGTTTTACCTGAGCTATTTGGTTATACTTTAGAGCAATATGATAATGGGAATATGGAGATTTATGGTGCTGCTAGCTTTATGAAAGCAGGTCTTGTTTTTGCGGATAAGATAGGTACTGTAAGTAATACTTATGCACAGGAGATAAAGACTCCTTGGTATGGAGAAAAATTAGATGGTGTTTTAAGAGAAAGAGATTTAGATGTTTTAGGTATTGTAAATGGTATAGATTATGATGAGTATAATCCTGAAACAGATTTATATATAGATAGTAAATTTTCTGCTAAATCATTTTTAGATGAAAAGGCTGAAAATAAGATGAGTTTACAAAAGGAATTAGGGTTACCGGTTAGAGGTGATGTGCCTATGATTTCTATTGTTTCAAGACTTACAAATCAAAAGGGTATTGATTTGATAATTAATTGTGCTGACAGACTTTTAAGACAGGATGTTCAGCTTGTTATTTTAGGTACTGGAGATTATGGATATGAGGAGCATTTCAAGGGACTTAGCTATCGTTACAATGATAAGGTTAGCGCAAATATTTGCTTTGATAATGCTTTAGCTCATAAAATTTATGCTTCTTCAGATATGTTCCTTATGCCTTCTGCTTTTGAGCCTTGTGGGCTTGGGCAGCTTATTGCTTTAAGATATGGAACAGTTCCTATTGTTAGAGAAACGGGAGGATTAAAAGACACAATATCGCCTTATAATAAATATGATATAACAGGGAATGGTTTTAGTTTTGCTAATTATAGTGCTCAGGAACTTATAAGTACTACTGAAGAGGCTATAAAAACTTTCTATAGAAAGGATGAGTGGCAAACTTTAGTTGAAAATGCTATGAATTCAGAAAATAGTTGGGAGAAATCAGCAAAAGTTTATAGAAATCTTTATAAAGAGATAACTAAAGCGTAGTTATTAGCAATTTTAGGAGGACTTTTGTGCTAGCGATAAATAAAGAACAGTTCAAAAAGGATTATAAAAAAAAATATTTAGAGCTTTATGGCGAGGAATTAAAAAATAGTAATGATTTGTATAGATACGAGACTTTAGGCAGTTTAATTAGAGATTATGTTGCTAATTCTTGGGTTGATACAAATAAAAAGTACAATGAAGAGGACGTAAAGCAAGTTTATTATTTTTCAATGGAGTTTTTACTTGGAAGACTTCTTGGAGATGCACTTTTAAATCTTGGAATTAGAGATATTTGTAGAGAGGCTCTTCATGAGCTTGAAATAAATTTAGATGATTTAGAAGAGTTTGAGAGTGATCAAGGTCTTGGAAATGGTGGTCTTGGTAGACTTGCAGCTTGCTTCCTTGATTCTATGGCATCATTAAATATACCAGGACATGGTTGTGGTATTAGATACAAATATGGTTTTTTTGAACAAAAGATAATAAACAATACTCAAATTGAAGTTCCAGATAATTGGCTTCGTGAGGGGAATGTTTGGGAGGCTAGAAAATCAGATAAAGCAGAAATTGTTAAGTTTGGTGGAGAAGTTAAAACAGAAACTATTAATGGAAAAGAGATATTCACTCATATAAATTATGAGCCAGTACTTGCGGTTCCATATGATACACCTGTTGTGGGGTATGAGAATGATGTTGTTAATACTTTAAGACTTTGGAGTGCAGAAACAGTTAACAATGAGTTTGATTTTTCATCTTTTAATAGAGGGGAATTCCTTAAGGCAATAGAGTATAAAAATTCTGTTGAGGCAATTTCACAGGTTTTATACCCAGATGATTCTGTGTATGAGGGTAAACTTTTAAGACTTAAACAAGAATATTTCTTTGTATCTGCTGGGATACAGGGAATTATAAGACATTATAAAAAGCTTGGTGGGAATATGGAGAACTTTGATGAAAAAACAGCTATCCATGTAAATGACACTCATCCTGCACTTGCAATTCCAGAGCTTATGAGAATTTTAGTTGATGAAGAGGAACTTCCATGGGAGGTTGCATGGAGAATAACTAATAATACTATTGCATATACAAATCACACAATATTATCAGAGGCTTTAGAAAAGTGGCCTATTAATATGTTTAAAAGACTTCTACCTAGAATCTATATGATAGTTAATGAAATTAACGAGAGATTTTGTGGTGAACTTTGGGGTAAATATGCAGGACAATGGGATAAGATTTCTAACATGGCGATTATAGGTGATGGTTTTGTTAGAATGGCTAATCTTTGTATTGTTGGTGGTCATAGTGTAAATGGGGTTGCAAAACTTCATACAGAAATTCTTAAAAAGCAAGAAATGAGTGATTTTTATTATATGTATCCGAAAAAGTTTAATAATAAAACTAATGGTATAACTCATAGAAGATGGCTATTGAAGTCAAATCCAGAGCTTACTGATTTATTAAAAGAAACTATAGGGACATCATTTATAAAACACCCAACAGATATGATTGAGTTTAAAAAATATGCAGATGATGCATCAGTTAGAGAGAGACTTGCAACTATTAAGTTAGATAATAAGAAGAAGCTTGCGAAAGTTATCAGTGATACGAAGGGGATAATTGTAGACCCAAATTCTATTTTTGATGTACAGGTTAAAAGAATACATGCATACAAAAGACAATCTCTTAACTGTTTGAAAATAATGCATCTTTATAATGAGTTATTAGAAAATCCGAATAAAGATGTAGTACCAAGAACATTTATATTTGGTGGGAAAGCAGCACCTGCATACCATCTAGCTAAAAATACAATCGAGCTTATAAGTAGACTTGGGGAGAAGATAAATAATGATCCAAGAATAAATGGAAAGATTAAAGTGGTATTACTTGATAACTACAGGGTATCACTTGCAGAAAAAATAATTCCGGCAACAGATTTAAGTGAACAAATATCTACAACAACTAAAGAAGCATCAGGTACTTCTAATATGAAATTTATGATGAATGGTGCAGTTACAATTGCAACTTTAGATGGTGCAAATGTAGAGATTAGAGATGAAGTTGGAGATGATAATATAATAATATTTGGTATGGAAGAGGCTGAAATACTTAATTATTATAGAAATGGTGGATATTCAGCTTATGAATATTATAGAAATGATACAAGAATTCAAAGGGTTATAGAAGATTTAAGAAATGGTAAGTATGTAAATGACCCAGAAAGGTTTAATGATATTTATCAAAATCTTATGACATATAATGATGAATTTTTTGTACTAAAAGACTTTGCATCATATATAGATGCAAATAATAAATCAGATGATATCTATAAAGATGTTCATAAGTGGCAAAGAATGTGTGCTATAAATATAGCACATTCAGGAATATTCTCATCAGACAGAACAATATCAGAATATGCAACCGGAATTTGGGGTTCAGATACAATGTATAAAAACTTATAGTATTAATTTAAGAAAGGATAGAAACTAGATGAATAATTTTTATATGATTCATAATTCACAAGATAAGTTTTATAGAAATCCTTTCGGTGCAGTTAAGCAAGGTGAAAAAGTAAGAATAGATATAGAACTTGAGCATAATGCAATGGTATATCTAAATCTAGTAAACTTTGATGGAACAAAAGAATCTATATGGATGGAGAGAGATACCGAAAAAAGCAGCTGGAAGAAGAATTTCTATAAAGCTTTTATAGACACAAATGATAAAATGGGCCTTATTAATTACTACTTTACTATAAATGAAGATGGTAGACAGATTTATTATGGTAATAATACTGAGTCCCTTGGAGGAGAAGGACAAGTATATGAGTATAATCCAAAAGAATATCAGATAACTGTATACAAAGATTTTTCTATACCAAGTTGGTATAAAGAAGGAATGATATATCAGATATTCGTAGATAGATTTTACAATGGTAATGAAGATGGTACAGTTACAAATCCTAAAAAGGATAGTTTTATATATTCAACTTGGGAAGATGAACCTCTATATATAAGAGATTCACAGGGGCGAATAATAAGATGGGACTTTTATGGTGGTAATTTAAAAGGAGTTCTAAAAAAATTAGAGTATATAAAATCTTTAGGGGTTAATATTATATATTTTAATCCAATATTTAAAGCAAAAAGCTGTCATAAATATGATACTGCTGATTATCAAGAAGTTGATGAAATGTTTGGGACAAATGAAGAATTCACAGATTTATGTGAAAAAGCAAGTGAACTAGGCATGAAAGTAATATTAGATGGAGTTTTTAGTCATACAGGTGATGATAGCAAATACTTTAATCGATATGGGACTTATGAGTCAGTAGGTGCATATCAATCAGAAAATTCACCATACTTTGATTGGTATAGATTTTATGACTATCCAAATTCCTATGAATGCTGGTGGGGAATAGATAACCAACCTAACATTGATGAGATGAACAATAGTTATTTAGACTATATTATAAAATCAGATGAATCGGTAATAGCAAAATGGTTAAGGCTTGGAGCTAGTGGATGGAGACTTGATGTAGCAGATGAACTTCCAGATGAGTTTATAAAGATGATAAAAGAAAGAATGAAAGTAGAAAATAAGGAAAGTATATTAGTTGGAGAAGTATGGGAAGATGCTTCAAATAAAGTAAGCTATGGTCAAAAAAGAGAGTACTTATTTGGAGAATCACTAGACTCTATAACTAATTACCCTTTAAAAGATTCTATAATTTCATTTGCTAGACGAGAAATAAATGCAAGTGACTTATCAAAGAGAATAATGAGTCTTTATGAAAATTATCCAAAAGAAAGTTTTTATTCAACTATGAATATGCTAGGAAATCATGATACAGAGAGAGTACTAACTATGCTTGGTGAGGATATTAAAAAATTCAAAATAGTAACAGGACTACAAATGTTACTGCCAGGAGTACCACTTATATACTATGGAGATGAAGTTGGACTTACAGGGGGGAAAGACCCAAGTAACAGAAAACCATTTCCATGGAATAATATAAATGAAGAGGTATATAAATGGTATAAGGAGCTAGCAAAAATAAGAATGACTGAAGATGTAGTAAAAAAAGGAGACTTTAAAATTCATAATGTAAATAATAATGTTTTTTGTATTGAAAGATGGTTAGAAGATAAAAAATTAATATTTATAGCTAATCAATCAGACTATGAGAAATTTATTAAAATAGAAGATCTTAGAGGGGATTATAAAAACTATCTTAACCCTTATGAAGTATATCATTTTAGAGATAACTCAATAGAACTTAAAATACTTCCAAACCAATGTAAAATACTTATGAATTTATAGAGTAACAACTGAATATATATAATTATTAGAGTTTGTGCAATTAAATACTAATTGCACAAATTCTTTTTTGTAAAAATTAACGTTAAAAAAATTTAAACGGTAATTTTATAGGCTATTAAAACATATTTATCATTTAGGAGGTGATTGTTGTGATAAGAACTGTAGTTTGTGAAAAAGAAGGATGTACAGGAAACAGCTTCTATGTAGAAAGCAAAGATCATAATTTATCAATACTATGCACAGAGTGTAATACCACTTATAAACATGAGTATAATGAGCATAGTTTTACATTATTATCAAATTGTTCGTCTTGTAAATCAGAAAAATTCAAAGTTTTCAAGGATGCTCAGACAAGTAAAATATACGCTAAGTGTGTAGAGTGTGGTAATCCTCCAGAAAAACTATGTATAGACATTGATGGGAATCAAATTTCTTATAATGAAAAAATCTTGTTAGAAGTCAAAGATGTTGTATTAAGACTTGAACAAAATATGATGAATTTAGAAGTTAAATTTGAAAATTTAGAAAGTAATCAATCAACATCAGAAATGTCACTAGGATACATCATGAAGTTTTTAACTGAAAGAGATTAAGAAAGTTAAAATTAAAAGTTTTTATAAAAGTTAGGGTGAAAGGGGTAAAAGGAAATTTATGAGTAAGAAAGAAATAGTAGCAATGATACTAGCAGGGGGACAAGGTTCAAGATTAGGGGTCTTAACTAAAAAACTAGCAAAACCAGCAGTTCCTTTTGGCGGTAAATATAGAATAATAGACTTCCCATTAAGTAACTGTTCAAACTCAGGGATATACACAGTAGGAGTACTAACACAATATAGTCCAATGGAACTTCACACACATATAGGAATAGGAAGTTCATGGGATTTAGACAGAAGAGATGGAGGAGTTAGTATACTTCCACCATACCAAGGAGAAAAAGGTGCAGATTGGTATTCAGGAACAGCAAATGCAATCTATCAAAATATTCCATATATAGATAGTTACAACCCAGAATATGTACTTATATTATCAGGTGACCATATTTATAAAATGGACTATGAAAAAATGTTAGACTTTCACAAAGAAAAAGAAGCTGCAGCAACAATAGCAGTATTGGAAGTTTCAGATGAAGAGGCAAGTAGATTTGGAATAATGAATACAAATCCAGATTCAACAATATATGAATTTGAAGAAAAACCAACAAATCCTAAAAGTAACAATGCATCAATGGGAATATATATCTTTAGCTGGAAAGCTTTAAGAAAATACTTAGTAGAAGATGAATCAGATGATTTATCAAGCAATGACTTTGGTCAAAATATCATACCAAATATGCTTAAAAATGAAGAGAAAATGGTAGCATATCCATTTGAAGGATACTGGAAAGATGTAGGAACAATAGAAAGTTTATGGGAAGCTAACATGGATTTATTAGACAAAGAATGTGAGCTTGGATTATATGATGAAGATTGGAAGATATGTTCAGTAAATACAATGGCACCACCTCAATATATAGGGAAAAATGCTAAGGTTAAAAATTCTTTAATAGTTGAAGGTTGTGAAGTAGAAGGGATAGTTGAAAACTCAATATTATTCCAAGGTGTCAAAGTAGAAAAAGGTGCAGTAGTTAGAAACTCTGTAATAATGCCAAATACAAAAATCAATTCAAGTTGTAGAGTAGAAAAAGCTATTATCGGAAGTGAAGTAGTGCTTAGAAGAGAAGTAATAGTTGGGAATGGAGAAAAAATAACAGTAATAGGATCAAAAGAAGAAATAAGTGAAGGAACTTTAATTCAGTAAAAGGGAATTATAGAAGGGTGGAATGAAAATATGAAAAATTGTGTAGGGATAATAAACCTAGATGAAAAAGAAAATAGAATGGGTGAATTGGTTAGAAATAGACCATTAGCAGCAGTACCAATAGCAGGAAGATATAGAGTAGTAGATTTTATATTATCTAACATGACAAATGCAGGGATAGAAAGCATAGGAATGTTTGCAAAAAATAAATCAAGATCATTAATGGATCATATATCAAATGGTAAGCCATGGGATTTAAATAGAAAAAGAGATGGATTAAGAGTATTTAACTTTGCAGACAAAGATCCATCACAAGAAGATGTACATGGTTTTTGTGATAATCTTGAATTTGCAAAATTAAGTAAAAAAGAATATGTATTATTAGCACCATCATACATGATAGCAAATATAGACTTTAATGAAGTAATGAAACAGCATAAAAAAAGTTCAAATGATATAACAGTTGTATACAAAGATATAACTGATGCAAAATCAAACTTTTTGGGTTGTGATATATTAAACCTAGATAATACAGGAAGAGTATTAAGTGTAGGTGAAAATATAGGATCAGATAAAAAAGTTAAAATAAATATGGAAATGTATTTAATGAGAACAGATTTGTTTATAGACATAGTATATGCATGTATTAAAAATGGAAATATAAGAAAAGTTAAAAACTATATAAAATATAATACTGAAAGTTTAAATGTAGGAAGTTATGCATTTGATGGATATGTAAGATGCATTAACTCATTAGATAGTTACTTTAAAATGAATACAGATATTCTTAATACAGAAGTAACAAAGGAACTTTTCTATAATAACAGACCGATATACACAAAAACTAAAGATGAGTCAGGCACAAAATATGGTGAGAATAGTAATGTAATTAACTCTATAATTGCTAATGGGTCATTTATAGAAGGAACAGTAGAAAATTGTGTAATTTCAAGAAGAGTATATATTGGAGAAAATACGAAACTTAAAAATTGTGTAATACTCCAAAATACTAAAATTGGTGATAATGTAGAAATGCAAAATATAATAACAGATAAGAATGTAACAATAAGAGATGGTGAGGTATTAAAAGGTGATAATGAAACACCATTAGTAATTAAAAAGAAATATAAAATTTAATAAAAAAAATAAATCTTGTTAAAAAACAAACAACAAATAGAAAGACTTCTTCTCAAAGATTACATACCCTAGTATAATGAAATAGAATTTTAAGTAAGGGGTTTGTATATAAATGAAATTAAATAAAAAGAAAGTTTTAAATTTAATATTGCTTGTTATATGGTTTGGTTTTATATTTTACATGTCTAGTAAAACAGCAGATGCATCAACAAAGGATAGTGACTTTGTAATAAATCTCCTAAACTCATTAGGGATAAATTTAAGTGGAGAGTTTGGTGAATTTGCATCAGTTATTGTAAGAAAGTGCGCACATCTAACAGAATATATGATAGTATGTATGCTTTTATATAATGTATTAAGTGATTATATGAAAGTAACAAAAAAGATATATATATATTCAGTATTAGGAGTGTTTTTATATGCGTGTTCAGATGAATTGCATCAACAATTTGTACTAGGAAGAGCAGGTAGATTTACAGATGTTATGATAGATACAAGCGGTGGAATAATAGGAGCATTAGTTATAATGTTTTATAATAAGATGAAAAGTAAAAAAATATATAGATAAATAGAAAGCCATAGCTAATTTAAGCTATGGCTTTTTTACATAAAAAAGAAAAATACATATAAAAATACAATTAATAAAAAGAGTTTTAATATAATTAAAAATATTAAAGATGGTAGTTTCATTCTGTTAAAAAAGTATACAGAAAGTTTTTAAAAAACATAAAATATCATATTACAATTTATGTTAATTCATGATAAAATTTAAAAAAGAAGAAAACAAGTGTGTTTCAAGGAAAGACATTTAAGGGGAAGTAATTTATTAAGGGGGGGGATATAAATGGCAGTAAATCAAAGTAAACCGGTAAAGAAAAAAGGCATTTTAAACTTTATTGAAAAAGTAGGAAATGCACTACCACATCCAGCAACTATATTCGTTATATTATGTGGAATAATAATGGTAGTATCTCATGTGATGGCTAAAATGGGAGTTTCAGTTACATATGATGCATTAAATATGACTACAAACCAAATTGAAGCGACAACAGTTACAGTTAAAAGTCTTATATCAAGTGAAGGTATAGTAGCGATGTTAGAGGGAGCTCTAAAAAACTTTACAAGTTTCGCACCTCTTGGAACAGTTTTAGTAGCAATGTTAGGAGTTGGGGTAGCAGAAGGGACAGGACTTATAGGGACAGCATTAAAAAAATTAGTAATAAGCACACCTAAAACACTTATTACATTAGTAGTAGTTTTAGCAGGTGTATTATCAAGTATAGCTTCAGATGCTGGGTACGTAGTATTAATCCCACTTGGGGCAATAGTATTTTTAAGTATGGGAAGACATCCTATGGCAGGACTTGCAGCAGCATTTGCTGGAGTATCTGGAGGATTTAGTGCAAATTTAATGTTTGGACCAACAGATGCATTACTTGCTGGAATATCAACAGAAGCGGCAAAGATTCAGAGTGCAACAGCAGGGGTAGAAGTAACGGATAACTGGTTCTTCTTAATTGCATCAACATTTTTAATAGCAATAATAGGTACATTAGTAACAGAAAAAATAGTAGAGCCAAGACTTGGAGAATATAAAGGTGATGCTAAAGTAGATCAAAATATAAATCTTAATCCTACAGAGAAAAAAGGTCTTAAATTTGCAGGTATAGCAAGTATATTTGTAGTAATAGTACTCGTTATTGCAACAATACCTCAAAATGCGATATTAAGAAATGCAGAAACAGGGTCTCTTGTAGATAAGTCACCACTTATGAATTCAATAGTTGTAATAATAGCTATAGTATTCTTAATATTAGGGGTAGCTTATGGTATTGGCGCAGGATCAATTAAAAATGATAAAGATATAATTAAAGAAATGGGAAAAACAATGTCTACAATGGGTGGATATATAGTATTAGTATTCTTTGCAGCACAATTTGTTCAATATTTTGCACAATCAAATGTTGGAACAGTAATTGCAGTAAAGGGAGCAGATTTCTTAAAAGCTGCTAATATTGGAGGAATTCCATTAATATTAGGATTTATATTAGTAACAGCTTTTGTAAATCTATTTATGGGATCAGCTTCAGCTAAGTGGGCAATTATGGCACCAATCTTTATTCCTATGCTTATGGAAATGGGATTTGCACCAGAATTTACACAAATGGCTTATAGAATAGGAGATTCATCAACAAATATAATCTCACCACTTATGACATACTTTGCTCTTATAGTATCATTTGCAGAGAAGTATGATAAAGAATCAGGAATAGGCACTATGATATCAACAATGGTACCTTATTCAATATCATTCTTATTAGGATGGTCAGCATTATTAATTGTGTGGATGATGTTAAATCTTCCATTAGGACCAGGAGCATCAATTATGATGTGATAAATAAAGCAAAGAACCCAAGGCTTTTAAGTCTTGGGTTCTTCTTTGCTTATATATAGAACTAACAATTAGAATTTATATATTAAAAAGTTGATATATAAGAATATAAAATCAAGCAAAATATTATTAAATGGTGCAATAGTTAGATGAAAGAGTCTATTATAGAGAAATAATAAAACAAACATATCCAAGTGTATCAAAGAATGAAAAATAGAGATATTTAATGAATTAAAGAGAAAAAATAGAGAAATAGGAAAATTAACAAAAATAAATACTAAATTAAAGTTGCAAAGATGCTATAATTTGAGAAGTCAGGAAGCGAGATACAAACTCATTGAGAGACAAATTACATCGAAAAAACTTTGAAAAAAGTTGTTGACAAAAAATCAACAAGATGTTATTATAAATGAGTCGCACAAAGTGGCTAACAAATATAAGGTCTTTGAAAATTAAACAGAAGAAATTAAGTAAACCAGCAATTCTT
>NZ_CAMQZG010000057.1 GCF_947039605.1 uncultured Clostridium sp. | reverse complement strand
GATCAGGAGAAGATGATTTTCAAATAAATCCAGATTTAGAATTCCCTTCAATAGGTGATGGATCAGGAGAAGATGATATGGAAGTAACACCAGATAAAATCCCAGCAACAGGTGTTGGATCAGGAATGACATTATATGCTAGTGCTTTATTAGGACTTGCAGGGTTAAGAAAGAAATTAAAGAAATAATTTAAAAAGAAAGTAGGAAATCCATTTTGGAATTCCTACTTTTTTGTTATTGGTGTAGTTTTTAGTAGCTTTCCATGAACAATAGTTCGAGTATTACTAGCTTCATAGCTACAGGTTATAAGTGTAATTATTTTATCATTTTCTTGAAATTTAGTATTGCTTTTATGGAGTGATTTTTGCTTGAGATTTTCTAGATATGAAAGCTTTTCAGTAGGTGTACTTCGTTTTGAGTTATAAGTATACAAAAAGGCAGGGTCTTCATAACCTCTAATTGTATAAACAGAAAATACTTCATATTCGTAGTCATTAAATTCATCAGATATTTTAATTTTGTTATTTTGATTGAAAAAATCTTGTTTTTTAAAATCAGTTAGAGTCGTAAACATAGTGTCATTTTTAGTATTATGACCATAAATAATATTATTAAAGTCATTAGGAAATGAATTAACAAAATCTAAAAAGATGCTGCCATATTCAAGTGGTTTTTTATAAAAGTCATTATTTAAATAAAAGGTATTATCAGTTCCTTGGGTAACAGGATAATCAATATTAGTATTTTCGATTGTAAGCCAAAATTTAAAGTCATTATTTAATTCATAGAGCTTTTCAAATTGAGATATAGTGTTGTCAGAATTGTTTTCTGTATTTGGTAAAGCACTATCTTTGTAAATATCTTTTACAGAATCGTAAGTTTTGTTTGCTGTACTATATGAATTGAAGTTTTTTAAAAGTTTAGAAGCCCCTAAAAGACCTATAACAACTATAGATATGTTTATTAGTATTAATAATTTTTTTTTCAAAATCCCCACCTCAATTACCATTTTATTCCAAAAAATGAGTTTGAGAAAGAGTTTTATGAATAATTAAATATAAAAAATAGCTAAATAACACTTTAAAGTGTTATTTAGCTATTTTTTAGTTAGATATAACTCTAAATTCATACCCATTATTTTTGTAGTATTTTATAATTTGAGGTAAGGCCTGTACTGTATTATTACTTATATCATGCATCAATAGAACTACTACTTTTTTATCGGTAGAATATTTTTGAACATTTGCTAGTAGACTACTAACACTTTTATCTCCTTTTACAGCATCACCATTTTCAGCATTCCAATCTATTGATATAACTCCTTTTTTGTCAAGAATTTTTGTTAATGCTCCTATGTTTCTATCATTATAATACTCTCTAGAATTATAACCTCCAGGCATTCTTAGAACTGCACAATCAAATTTAGGTCCGAGTATATCCTTTAACATAGAATTAGTGAGGTTTACTTCACTCATAAATGTTGGTATGCAAAGTGTGTTTTGGGGATAGATAGCTTTCATATTATGACTGTATGAGTGGTTAGCTATAGCATTTCCAGATTTATATGTTTGAGTTAGGATATTTTTATTTGTTTGATTTTGAAGTCTAGAACCTAGTATAAAGAATGTTGCATGTACATTATTTACTTTTAATATATTTAAAATCTTGGGTGTTTTAGATATATCAGGACCATCATCAAAAGTTAGAAATACTATTTTCTTTTTAGAAATAGAAGGGTTTTTAATCATTTGAGTAACTTCTTTTACTGGAGTTGAGTATTTTCTTGCTGATGGTATCATATTTTCACCTTGTATTATAGGTCCAATAACAACTGAACTTTCATCAGGAGAGTTAGCTGGACATTTATTTATTATATTAGATGAACTTTTTTTTAGTTCATTATCTAAGTTATTATTAGTTTTGTATGTATCGGTTTCACTATCAATTAAGTTATGTACACTTCTATCAGACTTATTTTGGGGTTGTAGAGTTTCTTTTTTTTGAATTTGCTCGTTAGCAGTTGTTTTATTAGTAGGTTCATTTCTAGTAGGTGAACGCTTAGCGTTGTAATAACAACCACTACCAAAGGAACAAAAAACTGAAAAGAGTGTTGAAAAAGTTATAAGTTTGATTTTATTAATTTTCATTGAAATCCCCCCTCTAGTCAAATTTTTAAGAACTTCAAAGTTAAAATCTAATAAAAGTTTTACGCTTATAGTATGTGTAGTATGTGTAAGAATAATTCTATATAATGGAGGATTTGAAAAAAAAATAATGGAAATTTTTTATAAATAATTGATTGCATAAAAAAGTACTATCCTAAATGTATTAGAATAGTACTTTTCCAATTTATATTAAATTATAATTATTTTATAGTTATTGCTTCAACTGGACATTGGTCCATTGCTTCTTCTGCATCACTAAGTACATCTGCAGAAATATCTTCTGTAGTAGCAACTGCTAATCCATCAGCATCCATGCTGAAAATTGATGGACAAACTCCTGTACACATTTCACAAGCAATACAAATTTCTTTATCTACGATAGCTTTCATAAAACAAACCTCCAATATTTTTCATTAGTTTTCTAAATTTTAGTATAACTTATTTATACAATAATAATGTGTGGATTTAGTCAATTTTTTATTCGTATTTTTTATACAAATTTATTAAGAAGTTATAAAATACATATTTTTATAAAAAATATACCTTATAATTATATAAGAGGTGAGTTAAATATGTTTAGTTTATTTGATGCATTAGAAGCTATTTGGGATGCTATTTGTGAGATAAAAGATATTTGTTTTGAGAAAAGAAAGTTGAGATATAAAGTTTTATGGATAATGGGGATTCTTTTAGGAACTTATGTTTTATTATATTTTATAAATAAGTTATATGAATTTCGTGGATACTGAATATAAAATTAATTTTGTAAGATGAGGGTATAAGAAGTATGAAGTTTATAGATTTAAAATACGCACAATGCGTATGAGGTATAATGAGGGCTAAGGGGCTCTTTTTTGACTTTATGTAGATTTAATGGCAGAATTACATTATAAAAAATTAAAATAGGAAATGTTATTGATAAGTTTATTACCAGTAAACATTTAAGAAGGTGAGATATATATGATGTATGTTGTGAGTGATATACACAATAATTATGATTCTTTGAAAGCACTTTTAGATAAGGTGAAGTTTTCAAAGAAAGATACCTTAGTTATTAATGGGGACCTTATAGATAGAGAGGGTGATGCTGTGAAGATTATCCGATTTGTTTTAGATCATAAGGAGCAAATTAAATTTATACTTGGGAATCATGAACAGTTATTTATAGATGCCTATGAAACAGGAGAACTTTTAAAGCCATTACATAAAAAGTTAAAAAGAAGTTTTTTCGGTAAGAGAGTTGAAGTATTTAAACATGATAATGAAATAGTAGATCATTGGTTAAATTCAGGAGGAATGCATACCCTAGATTCTATGATAGGGCATACTTTAGAAACTGGTGAGAATATAATAAATGAACTTTATAATTATTTAAAAGAGCAAAAATATTATCGTATTATTGGGGACAACCTATTTGTACATGCAAGCCCTAATATTTACGGTCCGACATTTGCTAGGGGAGAACTTATTGAATGGATGAAAGAACAAAGACAAGAAAAATTAATTTGGGATAGAGAGTTTTATGAGAGAGGAATGCTTGGTGGTGGAGTTAAGGATATTCCTATGAATATTTATATAGGTCATACATCAGTTGTTAAAAGTAGAAATCATAGAAGGTTTGGAGTTAAAAGAGCTTCAAGTAAATCATATCCAAGTGGATATAAGATAGTAAATACAGACTTTTCTAGTACAAGTAAAGATGGGTCTATGGCATTATATTCAGTTGAAAAAAATACTTTATATCATAAAATGTATGATGATATAATTACTGTCACAGATAAGGGGATAAAGGGCTAAAATGGAAGTTATGATAGATTGATGAAATAAGCAATCTATCATAACTTTTTCTTTTTTTATAGCAAAAAAAATCAGTAATAAAAATTGTTTTAATAATATTTTGAGAATAAATTAGATTATTGAAAAAAATTAGCAATACTATAGTAATTATTGAAAATTAGTAGGTTAATATGATGATAAGAGTAGATTTGTAACAAAGAATATACTATATTGTTGAGAAAATTTATTTTTTGTGTTTTGATTGAATTTTATAATAGGAATAGAATAGTATTGCTAAATTAAAATTAGCAATTAATTAAATGGAGGTGATTTTAAAATATGAAAAATTCTTTCAAGGTTTTTAAACGAGATTTAAAGGCAATGATAAAGAATCCAATTACGCTTATAATTGTATCGGGACTTTGTATACTTCCATCATTATATTCATTCTTAAACGTAATAGGATGTTGGGATGCTTATCAGAATACATCAACGCTCCCAATTGCGATTGTTAATGAGGATATAGGTGCTACTATAGGTGGAAAAGCTATAAATATTGGAGATAGTATAGTTGCAAATTTAAAGACTAATAAAACTATAGGCTGGAAATTTGTTAATGCACAGCAAGGGAACATAGGTCTTTCAAGTGGAAAGTATTTTTCAGAGCTTATTATTCCAAAAGATTTTTCAGCAAAGCTAGGAACAATAGTTACTAGTAATCCAGTAAAACCTGAACTAGAATATAGAGTTAATACAAAGGTTGGACCAGTTGCAAATAAAATAACAGAGGTTGCACAGCAAACTTTATTAGCACAGATAAAATCTAGTGTTATGACATCTTTATCACAACAGGCATTTACGAAAATGAATACATATGGAGAAAAGGCAAACAAGAATAAAGAGCAAATTATTAATTTAAAAAATGCTGTTATAAATCTTAATATGAATATAGGTAATGTTATTAAGGGACTTAATAGTGTTGATAATAATTCTAATAATTTAAATTCATATTTAAGTACAATGAAATCTACAATACCAGTTATAAATACTAGTCTTGGTCAGATTCAAACTAATACAAATAACATAGGGACAATAGTTTCTAACACTAAAAATATTTTAGCGACTTCATTAAATAATATTTCATTAAATCTTGAGTCATCTAAAAATATGATAAGTAATATAGGAAGTATTTCTACAAAACTTGTTGAGGGAAATAATAATAGTGGGTTAATTATAAATATTTTAAGTGATACAAACTTTGTTCAACAAAATATACAAACTGATATTAAGTTCTTACAATCAGTTGCGAAGGATACAAATAATCAAAATATAAATGAATTGATTAGTAGTTTAACTAATGCAAATAATTTATTGAATATACAAAAGGGGAATATTAAGAAATCATCAAGTAGTGGAGATAATCTTTCAAATGCTACGATTGCAGCAATTCAAAACTCTACTAATAATTCTTTAAATTCAATAAATGAAGTATTGAATACTTATAATAATGGGGCAAGCACTGCTTTGAATAATGTTGGAAGTGGAATAGTTTCAGCTACAAGCGGGGCAACTAATTTAATAAGCAATACTCAAAATTTAAATGGTAAAATACAAGCAGTTTTAGATTCAGCTAGTTCAAGCTCTACAAGTGCTAGTACAGCAAGTAAAGAGCTTGCAAGTTATTTAAATCAGTACAAAGGAATGATAAGTAGTTTAAGTGCAAAACTTGCTAAAGTTAATGATAATAATTTGGATCAAATTATAGGTCTTCTACAAGGAAATCCAATTGTGATGGGTGAATTTGCATCAGCACCATTTAATTTTAAACAAGAAGTTATATATCCTGTTGCAAACTATGGTTCTGGTATGACTCCAGTTTATAGTGTACTTGCTTTTTGGGTAGGAATGCTTATTGCAGGGGCTCTTATAAAAACAGAAGCACCAGATATTGAAGAGTTTAAGCATATGACTATAAGAGAAAAATTTTATGGAAAAATGTTAACTTATATTTCTATTGCGATAGTGCAATCTTTAGTTATAACTATAGGGGCAAAATTCCTTTTAGGAGTTCAAGTTGTAAACTTACCATTATTTATTTTAAGTTCTCTTGTAACTTCAATTACATTTGCAATAATTATATTCACAATTCTTGGTATATTTGGACATATAGGAGATGCAATAGCTATTATCTTAATGGTTGTTCAGTTATCTGGAACTGGAGGAACATATCCTGTCCAAGCTATGCCGATGTTCTTTAGAGTTGTAGAACCTTTTGTACCATTCCCTTATGGGGTAGATGTTATGAGAGAGGCTATTGCAGGGGCATATTGGCCTAATACAATTAAGGATATAGGATATTTAATTGCTTTTTCAATTATATTTATTATAATTGGATATTTTGTAAAACCAAAAGCAAATACAACATTTACTAGATTTGAAGAAAAATTTAAAGAATCTGGTATAGCAGATGAATAGGTAGGAGGATAAAATGAAAAAGGTATTTCAGATATTTAGGAAAGATCTTAAAAATATAATTAAAAATCCTGCTGCTATTGGTATTATAATAGGACTTTGTATAATACCATCATTTTATGCATGGATTACATTAAAAGCAAACTGGAATCCGTATGTGGATACTGGAAATGTACCTGTTGCGGTGGTTAATAACGATGCTGGGACAATAGTTAATAATAAGATTGTTAACTTTGGAAATAACACGGTGAAGCAACTTGAAAGCAATGATGCTGTTAAATGGACTTTTGTTGGTCAAAAAGTTGCAGATCAAGGTTTAAAAGATGGTTCATATTATGCAGTTGTTGAAATTCCAAGTGATTTTTCTACTGATTTAGAGAGTGGAATTACAGGGAATCCAATAAAGCCTAATCTTATTTATAAGGTTAATGAAAAAACAAACGCTATTGCTACTAAAATCACAGACCTTGCAACAGCACAGTTACAGCAAGAAATAAAACAAACATTCTTATATACAGTGAGTAATGTTACTTTAAAACAAGCAAATGCTTTGGGTAAGAAAATAAATAATAATAAACCTATGATTTTAGAGGTTAAAGATGTTATCTCAAATACTAATAATAATATAGGTAATATACTAAAAAGCGTAAATAGTTCAAGTATAAATGTAGGTGAGCTAGGCAGTTATATAGGAACTCTTAAAAATAATTTACCTAAGATAACAAATCAGATAACAAATCTTGAGGGTGTGGTATCTTCTAGTAAGTATTTAGTTGAAGCAACTCAATCAAATATTAAGAATGTAGAGAACTCACTAAATACTACAAATAATAGTATGAATACTACTAATAATTCATTGCAAAATTATATTAGTAATTTAAAAAATACTGTTAGTACTCAAGAACAGGTTAATCAAGCAGCTATAAATTCAGCAAATAGTGCAAATATTATTGCAAATAATACTGTTGCATCATCAACTGCTAAGGCTACGAATACGATTAATCAAACTAAAGATAATGTTAATAAAGTAGCTACAAATGCTAATGAAACTGCTCAAAAAAGTATTGATAATGCAAAGCAGATAAATACTACAGTTTCAAAAAATTTAGATACAACTAAAAAAATAGTTAATACTAATTCAAAGGAAGTAGATAAAGCTAATGAGGCAAGCACTACAATAAATAAAGATGTAGCAAATGCTCAAAATGGTATAAATAAAACATCAAAAGATAAAACACCAGTAAGTACAGTGCCACCAATTAGTGATACACATAAGGTTCCATCTACTAAAGTAGCAACTAATACTGGTGAAAAAATACCGGTAAATAAAATATCAACTGATAAAATAGCAACCAATACGACACCGGTAGTGAATAATACACAGAACATTCCAACTAAGAAAGTTGAAGTTAATAATGTGGAAAAAACACCGGTTGCTAATGATGTGAAAACTGCTGAAAATAATATAGAAAAAGCACCAGTAGTGAGTATACCTAAGATTCCATATCTTAGTAAAGATCAAATAAACAAAGATAAAAAAGCTTTAAATAGTGCAATAGTAGCAAATAAAAGCTTGTCAGGTTTAATTGATTCAGCACAGCAACTTTTAGGTGCACTAAATAAGTTAAATGGTAAAAATAATGGAGTTTTAAATTCTATAGTAAGTGATTTAAATAATTTACAGTCTAGCGTTCAGAATCAAAGTGCAGAATTAAATAATTTAAATCAAACTTTAAGTAGTACAAGCAAAGTTACAGCAACTATGATAAATTCAAAATTAGATAGTATATCAGAATTAAGCACTGATATTAATAGTTTATTTGGTAGTTTTACAAATTCATATGCAAGTAATGTTAGTGGAAGTTTAACTACATTAAGTAGTAATCTTAATAACAGTCTTGATAGTATAAATTCTGTGTTACTTGCAAGTAAGCAAATGATTCCAGAACTTAATGCTATTGCTAATATGGGAATTACATCAAGTAGTTTAACTGTAAATAAGACAAATGAACTTAAAAGTAAGCTTGATGGACTTAAAACAAATTTAAATAGTTTAGAGAGCAAAACAAGTAGTTTAACTAATACATCTTTAGATAATTTAGTTAATCTTTTAAATAAGAATCCAGAACAATTATCAAAATTACTGTCATCACCAGTTGGTGTACAGGTTAAAGAATTATATGGTATGTCTATCTTTGGAATCGGACTTGCACCATTTTATACAGTTCTTGCAATTTGGGTTGGAGCACTTTTATGTACAACTATAATTGGTGTTAATGCTAAGGAGGAAGAGAATGGAACTAAGAAAAGAATAATGGAGATACATTTTGGTAAGATGTTATTATTTATTGCGATAAACTTTGTACAAGCAACGATAGTAACTCTTGGAGATATATTTATTCTTGGAATACACCCTGCAAACTTCTGGCTTCTGATGGGATTTGCATGGTTCTCTGGAATTGTATTCACCGTTATAATCTTTACCCTAGTATCATTAAATGGTAACTTTGGTAAGGCGGGAGCTTTGGTTATAATGGTTGTACAGGTTGCAGGTTCTGGGGCAATTTATCCAATAGAAGTTAACCCAATATTCTTCCAAAAGACAGAGTTCTTATGGCCATTTACTTATGCTGTAGATGCTTTTAGACAGGCTATTGGAGGACCAGATTGGTCACAAGTTGGTGGAGATGTAATTGCACTTCTTGTATTCCTTGCATTATTCCTTCTAATGGGATTTGCTAAGATGTTTTTAAGTAAGCAAATAGATTATGTTGAAAATGCATTTAGAGAGTCACAGTTATAATTTAATAGATTAAAAATAGAAAAGTTTAAAAGACTTTTCTATTTTTTTACAAAAAATTAATATGTTAAGTTCGATTATTACAAAATTGTAGTATTTATAGTTATAAAATTGTAAGAAATTAAAGGTATAATGGAATTAAATGTAAAGAAAGTAGGGGGATAAATTAGTGAGTAAAAAGGTGAAGTTAATAATAATAGCGGTAGTTGCAGTTGTAGGAATCGGGGGAGTCTTTACAGTTAAAGCAATAAATAAAGCAAATTATAGTAAGCAAGAAGAAGGTCAAATGATTGATTTATACACTATACCAGGTAAAGAGAAAGTTTATCTTTCGGGAAAAATAACACCAAAGCAATCAGAAAGTTTTATGGTAGATGGAGCTTTTGGTGCTGTTGATAAGATAAATGTAAAAGATGGACAAGTTGTGGGAAAAGGTGATATTTTATTTAGCATGAAAAATCAAGAAAATATAAATGAGGTTAGTACACTTAAAACACAGTTAGCAAATAAAAGAAAAGAAGTTGCAAGTGCGGGAGATGAAGAAACTAAAAGCATGATAAATGCAGAGATTTTAGATTTAAATACTCAAATAGCAGGGCTAGAAAAGAAGACTTACAAAACTGTATATGCACCATTTGCAGGTAATATTTATCTTCCAGAAAAAGCAGCAATATCAACTGAGGAAGGGGCTATGGGTCCTTTATTAGTTCTTGAAACAGGAAAATATGATATAAAGACACAAGTAAATGAGATGGATTTATTAAAGTTAAAAGTTGGACAAGTAGTTGATGTAGTAATTACACCATCAAAGAAAACTGCGAAGGGTACAATAACAAGTATTAGCAAAAGACCTACAGATGGGGCTGATACTCAGGGAGATTATAATGGAGGTTCAAGTTTTTCTAATTATGCTGTAAAGGTTGATGTAGAAGACCAAAAAGATTTTATAAATGGTTTTGGAGTTCAAGCAGTTGCACACTTTGGAAATAATGAGAATAAACTTCCTTTAAGTGCTGTTATAGAAGATGGTGGAAAGCACTTTGTGGTTAAAGTAGAAAATGATATTGCTAAAAAAACTGAGGTGAAAATTAAAGAAAAAACTGAACAAATGTATATAGTTACAGAAGGGCTTAAAGAAAATGATCTTTTAGTAAGAGATGCTCTAAATCCTAATATAGTTGATGGTCAAAATATATATGGGGCAGCAGTAGAAAACTAAATTTAGTTTAGCTGTGTTAGGAGATAAAATGGGTAAAAATATAATTGAACTAAAGAATGTTGAAAAATTTTATAAGATAGGCAAAGAGCAGCTTCATGTTTTAAAAGATATTAATATAGATATCAAGCAAGGTGAGTTTGTTATTATCATGGGTAAATCAGGTAGTGGTAAAACTACTCTTTTAAATATACTTGGTTTTTTAGATAAGTTTGATAAGGGACAGTTTTTATTTTATGGGGATGATGTTACATCTTATAAGGAAAATAAAAGAGCTGAGTTTAGAAATTTAAATATAGGTTTTGTTTTTCAGCAGTTTAATCTTATAGAGAATTTAAGTATTTATAAAAATGTTGAGATTCCTATGATTTATAATAAAAAATATAGTAAGAAGGAAAAGGAAAGAGTTATAAAAGAAAATCTTGAAATGGTTGGACTTTTAGATAAGATAGATAGAACCCCAACAGAACTCTCAGGAGGTCAACAACAAAGAGTTGCAATTGCAAGGGCACTTGTAAATAATCCAGATATTATCTTTGCAGATGAACCCACAGGGGCTTTAGATACTGATACAGGAATAGATATAATGAATTTACTCTCAGAACTTAATAGTAAGGGTAAAACTATAATTATGGTTACTCATGATTCTGATTTTGCAAAGTATGCAAGTAAACTTATAAAACTTAAAGATGGAGTTATTATAGAGGGGGATGTGTAATGGTTGCTTTAAAAAATGCCCTTGCTAGTATAAAGTCATATAAGCTTAGAGTTTTTACTGCTATGGTTTGGATAGTTCTTGGTGTGACATCAGTTATTGTTGTTTCTAGTATAGGAAATGGATTAGAGAAGCAAATGGATGAAATTCTAACAAGTAAGGATAATAGAAAAGGAAAAGTAGAATTTTGGGCAAATGATTATAATATATCTAATGTAGGTCTTGTATTGCAACCTTTTGGAAGAAGTGAACTTGAAGTAGCAGGTCTAGTTAGTGGAGTTGAAAGTGTTGGAAAACCATCAGATGATTTGAATGGAAGAGGTGGAATGTCATATAATGTTGATGAAAAGGGTGAAGTTTATTTAAATTTACACAGTTACAATGAGAAGGAAAGACCAACAGTTTTATATGGTAGAGATTTTACTTTAGATGATGAGGAAAGAAATGTTGTTTTAATACCTCAAGATGTGGCTAGTTATTTATATGAAGATCCATCATTAGCACTTGGAAAATCGTTAGATTTAGAAAATAGCACATATGAAATAGTTGGAGTTATTGAAAATGTTGAACAAGGTGGAATGCTGGGAATGGGAGGTTGGAGTGATCCAACAGGTTATATACCGAGTACTGTTTATAATAATATGACTAAAGAGCTTTGGGGTGAAGATTTCTCTATTGTTGCAATAGAGGTTAAAATAGCACCAGGATTTAATAGGGATGAAGTTCTAAATAATGTTGTAACAGCACTTCAGAGTGCTAGGGAAGAAGCAGACGGAAATTATGGACTATCATGGGAAGAAGATCAAACACAAGAACTTATGATGTTAAAACAGAGTATAACAGGCTTTACAGGAATAATCACTTTGGTATCTCTTATAATTGGAGGGATAGGTATAATGAATATTATGTATATGTCTGTTATAGAGAGAAAAAGAGAAATTGGAATAAGAAGGGCGATAGGTGCAAAGCCTAGAAATATAATAATGCAGTTTGTAACAGAGGCAAGTGTTATAACAAGTATGGGTGGCGTTATTGGAATAGTAGTTGGGATAATAGTTGCAATTTATCTTGGTGGAAAGTTACCATTTGATGTTGTGATAAGTCCTGTATCATGTTTATTTGCAGCTATAATTTCTATTCTTACAGGAATTATATTTGGGGTTATACCTGCTTATAAGGCTTCAAAGATAGATCCTATAAAGGCAATTAGAGGATAAGTTTTTAGAAAAATAAAAAAGTTTTGATTTATATGTTTAAAATTTAGCGATTTGGGCAATTATTTAATTATAAGTCCCCTATTCCTTTAAGTTAATATATGTTTTAACCCCTAATGAGTAATAACTTACTAGGGGTTATTTTTTTTGAGCTTTTTTAAATTTAGTTATTTAGTTACTTAAAGAAGAAATTAGTTATTAATAGTGAGAGTGAATATAGCAATTGACTTGAATATTTAAAGTAAGATGGTGAAAATATAGATATTTTAGTTAATTACTGATATTTGACATAAAACTGTGAGAAATATAAGATGAAAATATACCCCCCTACTAGGGTGGGGAAAAGGAGAGTATATGATGAATGAAGATAAAAAAAAAGCAATGCAATTATTAAAAACAGCTAGAGGACAAGTTGATGGAATAATCAAGATGATGGAAGATGAAAGATATTGTATTGATATATCTAATCAGATAATAGCATCTCAGGCTTTATTAAAAAAAGCTAATAAACATATACTTTCTCAACATCTTTATACTTGTTTTAAAGATGCAATGGAGAATGAAGATGATGCTAATGACAAAATTGAAGAGTTAAATAAAGTATTAGCAAAAATTTTAGGAACTAAATAATAATTAAAAAAAAGGAAGTGTTTAATATGCAAAAAAAGTACTAAAGATAACTGGCATGACCTGTGCATCATGTGCTAGTTCTATAGAAAAAGTGACAAGAAAGATGGAGGGTGTTGAAAGTTCTGATATAAATATGATTACAGAGGAACTTAACATCTCTTATGATGAGAATATTATAAATCTAGAAAAGATAAGACAAAAAATAGAAAAAATAGGTTATGGAGTTGTAAATAATACAACAATTAAGGAGTCATATAAGGTTGAAGGAATGACATGTGCATCTTGCGCCGCATCCATTGAGAAAGTTGTTAAGAAAATAGATGGTGTTGAGGATGTAGCTGTTAATCTTGCTGATAATAGTGTTAGTGTTTCATATGATAAAGATAAAGTTTCATATGATGATATTGCAAAAAAAACTGAGAAGATTGGTTATAATTTAAAGCAAGATTTGAAGAAGGCTAGTTATAAAGTAGAGGGGATGAGCTGTGCATCATGTGCATCTGCAATTGAGCGAGTTCTAGGAAAGATGGATGGAGTTGTTAATCCTGTTGTTAATTTAGCAGCAGCTACTTTAGATTTTTCATATGACCCTCAAAAAGTTGAGGTAAGTAATATTAAGAGTAAACTTGCAAAACTTGATTATACATTAGTTAGTAATGAGGATGTTATTGAGGAAGGAAGTTCTGCTGTAAGTGAGGTTACTTTTACTAGAAATAGATTAATATTAACAGGTGCGTTTGCATTACCAGTATTTATTATTTCTATGGGGAATATGGTTGGTATGCCTCTTCCAAGTTTTATGTCACCAGAAAAATCACCTATAACTTTTTCAATAATACTATTTGTTTTAACTAGTATAGGGATATTCTTTGGTAGAAGCTATTATAAGACAGGAGTTAAAAGTTTACTTGCTGGTCTTCCTAATATGGATTCTTTAGTATTTATGGGTTCTGGGGCAGCATATCTTTATAGTATTTTTGCTATGATAAAGGTATTTATGGGAGATAATCAGTTTGTATACAGATTATATTTTGTTTCAGCTATTGTTATTATAGCTTTTGTAAGTCTTGGAAAATTTTTAGAGAGTATTGCTAAAGGTAAAACTTCAGATGCTATCAAAAAACTTATGGGGCTTGCACCAAAGACTGCGACAGTAATAGTTGGAGATAAAGAAGAAATTATTTCTATAGATGATGTTAATGTTGGAGATTTAATAGTTGTTAAACCAGGAGAAAAGTTACCAGTTGATGGTGAAATTGTTGAGGGTATAACTTCTATTGAGGAAAGCATGTTAACAGGGGAGAGTATCCCATCTGAGAAAACTATAGGTGATTCTGTTTTTGGAGCTAGTATAAATCAGAATGGTAGAATAGTTTATAAGGCTACAAAGGTTGGGAAAGATACGGTTATATCACAAATAGTTAAACTTGTTAAAGATGCACAGGGGTCTAAAGCTCCAATAGCTAGAACAGCAGATATTATAGCTGGTTTTTTTGTACCAGTAGTTATAGTTCTAGCAATATTAGCAAGTATATTCTGGCATTTTGATGGACAGAATTTTGAGTTTGTAATTACTATATTTATATCTGTTTTAGTTATTGCATGTCCTTGTGCGCTTGGTCTTGCAACACCTACAGCTATTATGGTTGGTACTGGTAAAGGTGCAGAACATGGTATTTTAATTAAAGGTGGAGGTGCTCTTGAAACAACAGGAAGCATCCAAACAATAGTGCTTGATAAAACAGGAACTTTAACAGAAGGGAAACCTACTGTGACAGATATTATTACTAAAACTTATTCAGAAGATGAAATTCTTTCTATAGCAGCCGCTGGAGAAAAGGGTTCAGAACATCCTTTAGGTCAAGCTATTGTTAAATTTGCAGAAGAAAAAGGATTAGAACTTAAAAAAATTGATAAGTTTAATTCTATACCTGGTAAAGGAATAGAAGTTAGTATAGATTCTAAGGATATATTTATTGGAAACAAAAAACTTGTAGATGATCAAAATATTTTAATAGAAGGTAAAATGCAAAGCGAGTCAAATAGACTTGCAGAAGAGGGTAAAACTCCAATGTATATGATTATTGATGGAGTTCTTGAGGCTATAATAGCAGTTGCTGACACAGTTAAGCCATCTAGTGAAAAAGCAGTTAAAACACTTGTTAGTATGGGGATTGAAGTTGTTATGGTAACAGGGGATAATCAAAAAACTGCACAGGCAATTGCTAAAAAACTTGGAATTTCAAGAGTAGTTGCAGATGTTCTTCCTCATGAAAAAGCTGAGAAAATTAAAATGATTCAAGCTGAGGGTAAAAAAGTAGCTATGGTTGGAGATGGTGTTAATGATGCACCAGCACTCGCTATTGCAGATATTGGTATGGCTATTGGTTCAGGTACTGATATAGCTATGGAATCTGCAGATATTGTTCTTATGAGAAGTGATATTATGGATGTTATAGGGGCAATCCAATTAAGTAGAAAAACTATGATTAATATAAAAGAAAATTTATTCTGGGGATTAATATTTAATGCGATAGGTATTCCAATTGCTATGGGAGTTCTAAAATTATTTGGAGGTCCATTATTAAATCCTATGATTGCTGCATTTGCTATGAGCTTTAGTTCAATTACAGTTCTTTTAAATGCATTAAGACTTAAAACTTTTAAACCACAAATTTTATAAAAAAAGACATCTATGTTTAGAGAATAAACATAGATGTTTTTTGTTTACAGAAAATAACATAATTTTAATAGTTAATATAAAGATTAGACTTAAAATTTTGTTAGGATAAAAGTGCTATGAAATTTAAGGGGGAAAAATAATGAATAAAAATATAAAGATATTATTAGCGACAGCTTTAGTTGGGACAACAACATTTGGAATGATAGCATGTGGGGAATCAAGTGAAAATGAGGCTAAGGTTGTAAGTGATACAAAGGTAGAAGAGACTATACAAGAGTCAGTTGAAATCGAAGCGGATGAGAATGTTACAAACAAAGAAGTGATTAAAGAAGATACAGATAAAGAAATAAGTGAAACACAAGTAGATAAGGAAGAAAAACCTGAAGTTGAGAAGCCAGAGGCTGAGGTAGAAAAACCTGAAGTGGAAAAGCCTGAAATAGAAGAAGAAAAGCCAGAGGAAGAAAAACCAGAAATAGAGAAGCCAGAAGAAGAAAAACCAGCTCCAGAGATAGAAAAACCAAAACCTGAACCAGAGAAGCCAGAGCCAGAGATAGAGAAGCCAGCTCCAATTATAAGTTACACAGGGTATAAAGCAGATAGCACAGCGAGTTATTTTGAGAATTACACTATAAATGTTCCGGAGGGAAGAGAATTAACAGCTCAATTTGTTATTGATAATTTAGATAAAAGTATAGGTGTATCACGTGGGACTAAAGTTTTAGGATTTGAAATTACAGAATATAATACAGGAATTCTTAACTTATCAAGAGCTATGTATGGTAATACAGGTTCAAGTTCTACTACGGGGATGTTTAGAACACAGGGACTATTAAAAACTTTTAAGTCTGCATTTAAAATAGATAATTTAATTCTTCAGGTAGAAGGAGAGGGTTATTCAGATGGACATTATGAGTTTGGACCATTTGACCCAATATCGTAATAATATTAGTTAGAATAATGTATAATAAAAGAGTACACCTTATTTAAGGTGTACTCTTTTATTATTTATAGACAGAAGGTGAGATGTGTGAAAAATACTAAAGAACAGAAAGATAAAATAATATGTCCAATATGCGAGGCTGAAATGAGAAGTTTTGATTATGCATATGATCAAAACCAATATGGGAAAAAGTATTATAAGTGTGATGAGTGCGGACATAAAATGAATACAATGGATTAATAGTGAACTACTCACCACTTAGCTAAAGCTTGAAGTGGGAGCTTCCTAGCCAAGA
>NZ_CAMQZG010000056.1 GCF_947039605.1 uncultured Clostridium sp. | reverse complement strand
CATACACATTACTTAATGATAGTGAGATATACCCATGCTTATCTGGTATTGAAGCTGAACCTATATACATATTTACTTTTTTATTAGTTAATCTTTTTATCGCTGCAAGATGTAAATGATTAGGTATAAAACTTACATTTCCATTTTTATTAGCTTTTCTCATAGAACTATTATAAAACCATCCTTCTACACTAAACGATTTTTTATAATCCTTATTCATATAATATTCTTGACCAGTCATTGAAAGACATGTTGTCACCATTACATTTTTAACTTTATCAGCTATAGTGTGTAATTCTCCAAGAATAGCTTTAGCTTCCATAGCTGCCATTCCAGTTACTATATTATCCCCATCCTTAATTAAACTTAAAGCATCTTTTATTTTTATAAACTTATCAAGTTTGATATTTTGATTTCGCATTTTATCCTCCTTTTAATATAATTGCTAGAGCTATTCTCTCTAGCAATTATACAAAACTATACCTTTAACTATTTTTCAATAATATCATCAATGCCTTGAATTGGCTTAAATTCATCCCATCCTATTTCAGAATCTGGATTCATTTTAACTAGAGACATTTCTTGTGTACCAAGTCTTTTACCATTAGAAAAATCTATTACTCCTCCAAGAGGATTTTCAACTGGCTTAGACTCTAATGCTGTCATATAAGTTTCCCAAGTTAGGTCACCTTCAACTCTATTTAACCCTTCTACAAAGAAACTAGCTGCCATCCAACCCGTCATAGCATACGCATTAAAAGAATAATCTTCTTTAGAAATTTCTTTAACCCATTTTTGAAAATCAGCAAACTCTGGTCTACTTACATCTACCCAAGCATCTGCATATACATCAAATTTTGTCCCTACACTATCTTTTATAGCATTTGTCATTGCTATATCAGCATTTACGTAAGTTGTTAATGTTGGTTTTGTATTTCCTTGCTTTGCAAGTTCTTTTGCTATTTGCGGAAAAGTTCCTTGAATTCCGGCAATGATTATTGCATCAACTTTTTCATTATTTATTTTTGTAACTGCTGCTGATACATCCTCTGCCCCTGGCGCAACTTGCTCACTTACAACTTCTATATTTTGAGTTTTAGCTTCTTGTTCTACTCCTTTTACTAGATCTTTTCCTGCATCATCATTTGTATAAATTACACCTACTTTAGCTGCATCTAGATCCCCTACGGCACGAGCTAATAATATACGTCCTTCCATTGGATAAACTGGCTGAACAGGATATAAATTTCTACCATTTCCCTCTGTAGCATTCTCGTTATAAAGAATTCCTGTACCCGTTGCAAAATATACTGATGGAATACCAGATTCTTTTAAATCTTCTAAAGTTGCTCCCACTACAGGAGTTCCAAAATGTCCAACTATAGCAAAAACTTTATCATCATTTATAAATTTATCTAAAACAGCTTTTCCTTTTTCAGGATTGAATTCATCATCTTGATGGATATATTCTATTTTTCTACCATCAACACCACCACCATCATTAATCATTTTGAAATAAGCTTCAATACCAGCTTTAAATGGTACTCCAACTGGTGCAAAAGCGCCTGAAGTTGCAATACTATTTGCGACCTTAATACTTGTATCTGTAACACCTTGTACTGATTCTTGTACTACACCACCACAACCTATAACTGATAAAGCAAGAGTGATCGTTGATAAAAATATAGCTAAATTTCTTTTCATTGTTACTACCTCCATTTATTTTCACTTATTATCTATACTAAGGATTTCTCCATTAATAACTAAGAATGTCCACCAAGATATGCTTCTATTAGTCTACTATCTTTTATTAACTCTTTAGCCTCACCTTGGATATTAATATTTCCAACTTCTAAAACATACGCATAGTCTGCAATTTTCAAAGTCTGCAAAGCATTTTGTTCTATAATAAGTACAGTTGTACCCTCTTTGTTTATCTCTTTTACAATTTCAAAAATATTTTTAACTATAAGTGGTGCAAGCCCAAGAGATGGCTCATCTAATAGTAAAACTTTAGGACTTGCCATTAATGCTCTTCCTATTGCAAGCATCTGCTGTTCTCCACCACTTAATGTTCCTGCAACTTGTTTTTCTCTTTCTTTTAAAACTGGAAAATATCTATAAACTTTTGCGAAATTTTTTTTAATCTCCTTTGAATCTTTTACCGTAAATGCCCCAATTCTTAAATTTTCTTCAACGGTTATATCTACAAATATTTGTCTTCCCTCTGGAGATTGAACAACTTTTTCTTTAGTTATCTTTTCAGGAGATAATCCTGTTATATTTTCCCCATATAATTCAATACTCCCTGCTTCAATATCTACTATTCCTGATATTGCTTTTAAAGTTGTAGTCTTCCCTGCCCCATTAGACCCAAGTAATGCTACAATCTGATCTCTCTTAACTGCTATATCAATACCTTTTAAAGCTTTTATACTGCCATAAGAAACTGTAAGATTTTTTATCTGTAAAGCTATTTCACTCATATTACTCCTCCCTTCCTAAGTAAGCTTCCTGAACATCTTTATTAGCTTGTATTTGGATTGGTGTTCCCTCTGCTAATTTTTTACCAAAAGATATGGCACATATCCTATCACATATATCCATTACTAATCTCATATCGTGTTCTACTAATAAAACTGTACATTTATATTCATCTCTTATTGATTTAATAAGTTTTGCAAGTTCTAAAGTTTCAGTATCATTAAGACCTGCTGCGGGTTCATCTAAAATAATTAATTTAGGGTTACTCATTAATGTTCTTCCAAGTTCAATTTTTTTCAAGACCCCATAAGGTTGTCCTCCTGCAAGTTCATCTTTTTTATCTCCTATTTTTAAAAAGTTTAAAATTTCTTTAGCCTTTTGCTTAATATCTGCTTCTTCTATCCTAGCTTTTTTAAGTCTAAGTGCTTGTGCAAAAATCCCTGTTTTAAATTTTATATGTGAGCCAACTAAAAGATTATCAAGTAAACTTAAATCTCCAATTAACTCAACATTTTGAAATGTTCTAACAAGTCCAAGTTTTATTATTTCATGAGTCTTTTTACCAACTAAATCTACAATCTTATCATCTGAAGTTTTAAAAAGAACTTTCCCATTATTCGGAAGATAAAACTGAGTAATACAATTAAAAGCTGTTGTCTTTCCTGCTCCATTGGGTCCTATGAGCCCATATATTTCTCCACTTTCAATATGAAAACTCAAATCATCAACTGCCCTTAATCCTCCAAACGCTATAGATAAATTTTCTATTTTAAGAGCTTGTACCGCTTCCATCTACTTTCACCTTCTTTTTAAATATTTTTTTAATATCATTTCCTAAATATATAAGCCCATTTGGGTAGAATAAAACTACACTAATAATTAATACTCCTGTAAATATATAGGCAAGGCCATCTATACTACCTAAAACAGGTATATTTTTTAGTATAAGTTCTGGAACCCCAAAAACTACTATCGATCCTATAATCGGTCCACTTATAGTCTTTAAACCTCCTATAACGATTACAGCTAATATTTGAAGTGATAACATTGTATTCCAAGTTGAAGGATATGAAAATCTTATAAAATGTACATATAAAACCCCACCAAGGGCAGCATATACTGTAGCTATTGCAAATGCCATTACCTTGTATTTTAAAAGATTTATGCCCATGGCCTGTGCTGCTGATTCACTTACTCTCATTGTAAGAAGGGCTCTCCCTGTCGCTGAATGTATAAAATTATCTGTAAGAATCATCACAATAATTAAAATAGCAACTATAAATATAAATGTTGAATTTCTATCTAGTGTCATTCCAAAAAATTCTGGATAACTAGCATTTTTTCCTGAAAAACCATTTGTAACTGATTCAAATTCAACAAATACTTTTCTAAATATTTCTGAAACTGCAAGAGTTGCTATTGCTAAATACATTCCATTAATTCTTAATGATATTAATCCAACAAGAATACCTATAATAAGAGGAATCACAATTGAAATTAAAAGTGATACTATAAAAGGTAAATTTAAATCTGTTGTAAGATATGCTGAGATGTATCCACCAAGCCCCATAAATCCAGCAGTACCAAGTGAAATTAACCCTGAATATCCAAGTAAAACATTAAGCCCGATTGCAACTATAGAGTAAAACAGTACTGATCCAAATATTGTTATAGTTGAACTCTTTAATATTCCAAGTTCTTGTAAATAAGGCATTGAGGCTAAAATAATTCCCAGGAGTATATATTTACTATATCTATTTTGTATTAACTTTTTCATTTTTCCCCCTCCTTTATACCTTCTTAATAAATTTTTTACCAATTATTCCATTAGGTCTTATTACTATGAACAGTAAAATTAATGCAAATAATATCGGATCTCCCCAAGTTGAAGAAACATAGTACATTAATAAATTTCTTCCAAAACCAATAATATAAGCACCTAAAACTGGTCCATAAAAAGTCTGAAATCCACCAAGAACACATGCTATCAATGCATTATTTTGTACATTATCCATCATTGAAACGTTTACGGTAATAGCTGGTGCAAGCATTAAAGCTGCAAGTGTCCCAAGAGCTGCTGCTATTGCCCAAGATCCCATAGTTACAAGTGAAGTTGGCACTCCCATAAGCCTTGCAGTCTGTTCATTCGATGCCGTCACTCTAACAGCAAGTCCCCATTTGCTTTTTTGTAAAAACCAAAATAAAGAAATCATTAAAATAAGCCCTACTGAAATATTTAACATTGCATTATATGATATTGATGCTCCCATTACTGAAATTGCACCTACCTCAATAAACTTTGGGAAATTTAATGGTATTGCCCCAAATATCATTGGTGCACAACCTAAAAATAGCATTATTATTCCAAAAGTTATAATTTGTTTTCCTATAGAATTTATCTTTTTCCCTCTTCTCATTATTACAACATCTACTAAAATTCCGGCTATAAAACCTGTAATCATAGCAATTATTGCTGCAAGCCATGCTGGAAGCCCCATTTTCATTACAATAAAAGTAGCTATAAAAGCATTAAACATTCCCATTGTTCCAAGAGCAAAATTAGTTGTCTTACTGGTTCTAAAAATTAGAATTATTCCAAGTGCTGCCAGTGCATAGACGCTTCCTGTTTCTAAACTACTAAAAAATATCTGAAAAAATGTATCCATTTATCAACACTCCCCCCACCTAATAACGTTTGCAGACCATACATAGCCAATTCCTGCAGCTACCATTAATATAACTGAACCTTTTTTCACCTTCTTTTCCTCTATTGCAAGTTTTAGTGAAAGTATCTGATCTACCTGTCCCATATGTCCATAACTTGAAAGATAAATTGATTCCTCCTCAGATAAACCAAGTTCACTAAGCATTGCGTCATGCATAGATTTTTTAAAATGTAATATTGCACAATAATCAATATCAGCTCTTGTATATCCTGATTTTTCTAAAGCTTTATCTATACATTCATACCAATTTGGCATTGATATAGAATTAAGTCCATCTTTCATATGTTTTGCATTCATAAGTTTTAAAGATTTATATCCACTCTCAATATTTTCCTGATTAAATGGATTTGCTATCCCACCTATCTCAACCCCTGCATCTCTTGCAAAACTCCCATCTGCTTTGATATGAGAACCTAAAAGCAAGTTTTTATTTATATTTTTCTTTAATATTATTGCTCCACCTCCAGCTGACAAGTTATACATCATAGACATATTCTTATCTGTATAATCCACAAAGTCACCATTTCTATAACCACCAACAACCATTATTGTATTAATTTCATCATCTGCTACTAACATATCCTTTGCCATTTTCATTGCTGAAACTGTTGTACAACATCTATTTTGCACATCTATTCCCCAAGCATTTATAGCTCCTATTTTCCCTTGTATATATAAAGCTGATGTAGTAAGGGGATACTCTTTCCATTCTTCTCCCATGCATAAAATAACATCAATCTCTTTTGCATCAATATTAGAATCTTCTAGAGCATTAAGTGCTGCAAGGACTCCCATTTCTTGTGTACCATCACCCTCACTTGGAATACTTTTTTCTATAATCCCTAATTTATTTATAATTGCTTCTTCTGACCAAATTCCTTTACTAGCTTCTGAAATCACTTTTGCTGACATTCTTTCTTTTGGTATATAAAGTCCTAAACCTACAATTCCTACATTAATTTGACTCAAGTTCATTCCTCCATTCTTAATTTTTTGGTGCAAAGTAAGTGTTTACTTACATTTCAATGTAAACATTTACCATCAAATGTGTGACTATTTATAAGAATTTTTTTAATTCTACTAATAACTTTTTTACACAATTCAATGGCATCATTTTTTTCAATATTTTCTTTATGATATATGTTTAGTTCTTAACTCTAATATTTATTCCTAAAGAAAAAAATATTTTTTAGATAACTTTACAAAAAAATAGATATTAACTTTAATAGTCAATATCTACTCATTTCCATATTATTTTATTAAGTCCACTTCTATAATTTTATCCTTTAAAATCTCAAATCTATTTAAATCTTGATAATCAAATATATACTCACCTCTTTTTATACTATTAGGAATATCATAATATACACTATTTAGTCCATTCCTTACTGAATAAATATTATCAGTTTCTTCACTTGCTACTTGTCCATTTTGATATAACTTTTCCCTCTCTCTTGTTTGTATAAATGCAGGTGGCCAGCTTAAATAATCTGTATTAGCAGTTAAAGTTACTCTCCTAAATCCTTTTTTCTCCTCTACCGTCGCTTTAAAATCTTTACTATCTTCAACCTCAATTTTATTTCTTGAAATATTTATTTTTAAATCTTTTTCTAATTTTTCACTATAATTTTTAATGCTTGTTGGTACTATATATAATTTTTTCATATCCTTATTAGCTTTATAGTTAGCCTCTCCCTTAGTTCCATCCCAGCTTCCACTAAGAAGTTCAACTTCTTTTCCTTTATCATCAAAAATTATATATTCAATTTTACTAGCATGGTCGCTAATTATTTCACCTGTCTTTTCATCAATTTTATTTCCATACTCTGAATTAAAGTCTAAAGTTACTTGAAGTGGCTCTAATTTAATACTTCTAAGTTTACTTCCATAAATATCACCGGTGCTATCAATTCCCTCTGTAACTTTACTCACTTCATATGTTTTTGTATCTTTAATAAACATATCTTTTTCTACTGGTATATCAACTAAAAACTCAGTTTTTTCATCTTTTTTAGTATATACTTCCATAGCTAAAGTCACTTTCTTTGAATCACTCTCTTTTATCTCATTTAACCTATTAATCTCTATATCACAAGTTCCTATAACTTCATTATCTGATTTTATATCAAATCCTGAATTTATACTCCCACTTATTCTTTCATTTTTATACATAATGGTCGGAACTGCATAATACTGCCCATGCATTTCACTCTTTAGATACTTCACATATTTCTTACTAGTAATTTTATAGGTAAACATAATATTATTATCATAATATCCAGCATCCATAATTTCAAAATCTATGTTATCAGAAGACTTTTTTATACTTTTATCTATTAATATATCCTGTGCAAGCTCATTATTATAAATATTATATAACATATAATTCACACTAAAATCACTCTCATCTGCACTAACCCCAAGTCCTATTCCACCAAATATAACTGCTGACAAGCTAGCTACCATAGCAGCTTTTTTATAATTTTTCTTCTTACTCTTTTTCTCTAAAGAAGCAAGTGTATTTTCTATTAAATCATCAATATTTTTTGGCACTTTCTCTTCTTTATTTCCCTTTAACCTTTTATCTAAATTATCCACTACAATTCCCCCTTATCCTCATTACCCTCTAAAATTTCACGAAGTTTTTCCTTAGCTCTAAATAATCTAGTCCTTACAGTTGTTTCATTTAATTCTAATATTTTAGCTATATCACTTTGCTTTAAATCATTATAATAAAATAAAACTATAACCTCTCTAAATGGCTTATCTAAAAGTTTTAAGGCATTATCTAAATCTATATCCTTATAAGTATCTTTATATAAACTTTTATCAATACCATTGTTTACAGTATTGTAATCTTGAATGTAATTTATTTTGTCATTCTTTTTAATGATATAATTACACTCATTTATAAGAATTCTTATAAGCCAAGTTTTAAAATACTCTTCATTTCTAAGCTTTTTAATGTTTTTATAAGAATTTAAAATACAACTAGATAAAGCATCTTCTACATCCTCTTCTCTATTTAAAATCCCCTTTGCAACTTTATATAATGAAAGCTTATTTTCTCTTATAAGCTGTGTAAAAGCTTCTTTATCTCCATCAATAGCTTTTCCTATAACTGTTTTTTCTTTTTTCAATTTAAATCTATTAAACCCTAAAACACCTATCTCCATATTTCCCCCTTACCAGTCCTTTGTTACGTAACTACTTATTAGATAACACCTCTTTATAAAATGTTCCCAACTTTTTATAAATACTTTTTCATCTTCTAAACTCTACTTAAAATTATAAGAAAGTAGTGATCTTTTTACTATAATGCTCATTATTTGTTAAAATATATTTTAAACATACCTTTAATAAAAAAATACTAATTCTCAAATCAGTTAGCTTCTTATTTTACTAAAATATCTATGATAGAAGGATTTCCTTAATATATAACTAACAATAATTAATCATTATAAAAAATATTATAAAAATTCACCCCGTAATTAGAAAAGATGTCATTTATTAAATTAAAATAAGTTTTTTTTCTCTAAACTTATTTTAATTTATGTATTATAATTATATAGGTTTAAATGGTTATTTAAACTTAAAAAAAGGTCAAACTACTAAACAAAAGAAGGAGAATTAAAAATGAATATTGTTACAGCAATTATTGAAGTAGAAAATATAAAACTTGAGGTAAATCTTAATAATGTTATAAGATCAATCAACCTTAAATCACCAAAGAAAATAACTATCGGAGATAAGTCCTTTGATTTTGGAACTTATGACTGTGCTAATTTAAAACAATTTGAAAATACATATACTCAATTAAATCAATACTTAACTGATAATAAAATTGATGAATTAGAATCTGACATAAAAGACTTTGATATCTTTACTTTTGTAGCATTTAAATCTTATAAAACAAAAAAGCTTGCTATAGATTTTTATAAGAAACTTAAAGCAACTAATATTTCAAAAGAAGAAACTCTTGAGAAAATTTTATTAGAACTAGCAAACTTTACTGATATAAAAGCATTCGAAAGAATGAAAAATAATGCTTACATATTATTATTTGATTTTAATAATAATGATGATATAGATTTTACTGAAAAAGTATTAGAAAAAGAAGGTCTTGCATCTATTTTTGCTAGAGGTGTTATGTGGAATTTTGCCGATTTAAAAAGTTACTTTAGAAGAGCTTTTTCTCCTGATTCAACTTATCCTGAATTTAATGTGCAATTTTTAAAAAGAGAAAACTAATATAAAATTTTTCATCTTTCTTATTAAAAATCCAATAATTTTTAATGCCTATAATCTAAACTTAAAACTATAAAAAAATTAAAACCTATATTCAAAAATATAGGTTTTAATTTCATTTAACTCTTTATATCAGTTTTCATAAAGTAAACTAATGCTACTATAAGAAGAATTATAGTTGTAATTATAAGTGTAATAGCTCCAATTGCGCTATTTAAAACAACAACACTTCCAAATATTTTTTTGAAAGAATCTAGCATAGATACCGCTGTTAAATTTATATATGGAATTGGTGTAAATGCAAGCCATGTATAATTTTTTGTTAATAAATAAAGAGTCAGTGGGAACGAACCAACAAAAATTATTATACTTACAGCAACTGAAACAGCTGTACTTTTTGTAATAGTTGACAATGTAAAGGCAACTGTACCTATAAATATCATACTAATACTATAGAATAATATATTTAAAATTAAACTTAGTATATAATTTTGAGAAATAACACTAGCACCAGACATTTTAATAGTTGGTATAGCAAGGTCTGAAAAACCAAAAGCTATTCCACTAGCAATAGTTGCAAGTGCAAGTGATACAAATAATATAAAATAACCTATAACTAGAACTGCTAATAACTTTGAGAGTAAAACCTTAAATCTTGAAACTGGTCTTATCATAAGTAATTTTATAGTATTTTTAGTAAACTCAGATGATACAATTCCTCCTGCTATAATGACAACAATGAATGATGCAATAATTACATAAGTAGTAATTAATGAATTCACAGTACTTCTAGCAGAACTTACAAACTGAGGACGTGGTGCATTTGTTTTTAAACTATACCAATCCTTAGCTATATTATCAGCATATATTTTCTGTGCATTTTTATACTTAGTGACATACTGGTCATATGTTACCTTTGTAGTATTTTTTTTCATATAAGCATCCTTGCTAACTAAAGTATTATTAGAACTTTCTTGTATATTTAAAGTAATATCATTTAAAGTATTACTCTTCCAATTTTCTTTACCAAAATGATTATTTGTATTAAATGGTATTTTATTATTAAGTCTATATTCTAAAACATTTAATAACTGTTTTTCTGAATTTATCTGACTTTCTAATACATTAACCTTTGAAATTACAGCTTTCTCTTTACTAGCTTTTAAAGTAGCAAGTGATGCTGAATATAATGCTATTGTTTCTTTTTTAGTTTTAATAAGACTATTTAAATATGCGGTATAATTATTACTCTTTATATTTTTTTCTATTTCATTAGCCTTACTTTTTAAAACCTCAAGTGTTTTATTATAGTTTGCCTTCGACATATTTAAAATAGTATCAGTATCTTTAGATATACTATTGGGTGGTATAAACTTACTTATCTCATCTTTTGAATAACCATCTTGTAAAAGCTCTATAATATCTATTTGTGTAATAATATTAAAATAACTATTTGCAGATGTATACTGCCAAGAACCTAGTGAGATATTTTCTTTTAAAAGCATTTGATTATATGCTTTTTCTGATTTTAAAAATTTAAGATTAATTTTCCCGTCAGCAGTTGTATCTTTAGTACTAGCAATTTGTGCATCTATTCCTTGTATTTCATATGTGTATGTCTGAGTTCCCCAATCTGTTGTATGTGACTCAATAGCATTAATAATAAAAGGCATAGCAATAGCTGATAAAAATATTAATAATGTTATTATAACTATACTTTTTTTCTTATATTGTTTAATAACCTCATTTAAGGTTAAATTATATATTTTCTTTATCATTTGTTTAGTCCTCCAATAAATATCAAGTATTAAATTATTTGTTTCGATTCTGTTTGTTCAATAAATTCATCCTCTAAAGATTTAGAATAAAGGCTTATTTCATATACTAAAAAATCTTTGTTTATAAGGAATTTATTTATTTTTGCAATATCATCTTTGCTAGAATTAATTTTAAGTTTGTTTTCAAAGGTTTCTATATGTATAGTAGTAAATTCTTTAGATAAAATATTGCTAGCTTCATCTAATTTATTTATATCAAGTAAATATGTTTTAAAATCTTTATCAGTTGTATTATGAATATCAGAAATTGATTTTATATCTTTAAGTTTTCCTCCATCTAAAATACAAAATCTGTCACACATAAGTTCCATCTCACTAAGTAAATGACTAGAAACTAAAACTGATATCCCCTCTTTTGTTAAACCTCTTAAAGTCTCACGAAGTTCTTTTATCCCCATAGGGTCAAGTCCATTTGTAGGTTCATCTAAAATTAATAGCTTTGGATTATGTAGCAGCGCCTGTGCAACACCTAGTCTTTGTCTCATCCCAAGAGAATATTTTTTAACTTTATCTTTTATCCTATTTTCAAGTTTTACAATTTTTACAACTTCTAAAATTCTTTCCTTTGTTACATTACCATGCATTCTAGCATAAAGTTTTAAATTATCAAGCCCTGACATATAACCATACATATCTGGCCCCTCAATAATTCCACCAATATTCGAAATTGCTTTTTCAAATTGTTTTTTTATATCAAATCCATTTACTAAAATATTCCCCTGATCAATAGTTATAAGTCCTGTTATCATTTTTATAGTTGTTGTTTTCCCTGCTCCATTAGGACCAAGAAACCCAAAAATCTCTCCTTCTTGCACCGAAAAAGTAAGATTATCAATAATTTTTTTATTTCCCATAAATTTGCTTATATTGTTAATTTCTAAAACATTTTTCATTACTGCTCTCCTTTTAATTATTGTTTTTCAATAAAAAGTTGTGTTTATATAATATATTTAACTTTAACATTCTGCAACCCCTATTATATTATTTAGTATTTTTATAATTAAAATACTAAAAAGATATATCTTTCTTAATAAGATATATCTTTTTTTATAAAATTCAACTATTTTCTTTTGCAAAAAATTACTTAAAGTCTATTTCTCTACTTTATAACTATAAGCATAATTCATATTATTTAGTATTGTTTGAAGTGACCAAGTTTTCATACTATCTTTTATAGAATCAGGGTTATTTATAATAATTCTTCCATCAGATGTAACCCCACTTAAAACTATTATATGCCCACTAAGTGTAAAATCACCCGCATGACATGATACCATAATAGGATGTCCCTTTTTAAGTTCACTTATTATTTCATTACCACTCACTCTTTGTGCTATAAGTCCATAATGTCTTGCTACATTTGTAAATAACGTCTGATTAGAACCAGCATTCCAGCTATATCCACCATTTTTATCACTATACTGTGCTACATTTCTTGGATTTGCATTCATATTTCCTGTAAGACCAACTACTATCATAGATAGAGAAGTTGGTCCACATCCATCCATACCTATAGGTCCATTTCCATACCAATCATAGCCCCATTGCTTGTCCCATTGCTGGAATAAAGGTATTTTCCCCTCTTTTGTATAGCCATCTAAACTTATAGGCTTATTAAGCTTATATCCATGATATCCTGCTGCATATGGAATTGATTCTGGGTGCATAACTGCAAGCCTTACAAGATAACTTGGAATATTCTTTTCATTATCTAAAATTGTCTTTATCTCATCTATATGATATTTTTCATACCATGAACTAAGTTCTTTATTTATATTATCCATAGATGTATGCCAATAATAATCTGTATCATAATTTTTTACTTCTATGTCCTTTATATAACTTGGTATTTCATAACTATTGTATTGTCCTATTGCAGATGTTACTGAATATTTATAATTTGTATCTTTCCCACTAACTTGTTCAGTATGAGCTTTAGCCTCTTTTTTCTTTGGTAAGTTATCAATTGTATTTATTTTTGCCTTTGTAACTGTTGGATTACTTTTCACACTATTATCTGTGTGCTTGTTTACTAATATTATACTAGCTATCCCAGCTACAACTATAATCGCAACTATAACTCCTATCATTTTTTTTTTCATTTTATCAATTACCTCTTCTTTTCTTCTCTAACAAAATAACCTTATGTATTTACGTTAACATATCAATACCTAGTAAAAATGTCAAATATGAAAATTATTAATTTTTTAGCATTTAAACCCATTTTTTAATAAAAATACTCTTTACTAGATAAATAATAAATATAATATATATCAAATAATTATATTTAAAAACATCTTGGTATTATTCCAACAACTAGAAAATTAAATGTAATTACAAAACTTCATTCTATGTTAGATTCTAAATAAACTAATAAGACCGTCTATAGTTTTATCTTACTATAGAAAGTCTTATTTATATTATTTGTTTTTTATATCAAATCTATCAGCATTCATAACTTTATTCCAAGCCTTAACAAAATCTTTTACAAATCTTTCTTTAGAGTCCAAGCTTGCATAAATTTCTGCTATAGCTCTTAGCTGAGTATTAGATCCAAAAATCAAATCTACTCTAGTAGCAGTCCATTTTTTTTCTCCTGTTACCCTATCTATTCCAACAAATAGATTTTCATCATTCTCATCTTTTTTCCATTCTGTAGCCATATCAAGTACATTAATAAAGAAATCATTAGATAAGACTCCTGGCTTATCAGTAAATACACCATTTTTTGATTCTTTATAATTAATGTTTAATACTCTTAACCCACCTAATAAGACAGTTAACTCTGGTGCTGTTAAAGTAAGTAATTGTGCCTTATCTACCATTAATTTTTCAGCAGAAACCGTAAAATCAGTTTTTAAATAATTTCTAAACGCATCTGTAACTGGTTCTAAAACTTTAAATGATTCAATATCTGTTTGTTCTTCTGATGCATCTGTTCTACCTATCATAAACGGTATATTTAAATCTATTCCGGCTTTTTGTGCTGCAATTTCTATCCCTACATTTCCACCTAAAACTATAATATCTGCTAAACTAACTTTTTTGTTATTTTGCTTATTATTAAATTCATCTACAATACTTTGAAGTTTTAAAATTTTTCTTTCAAGTTTTTCTGGTTCATTCACTTCCCACCACTTTTGAGGTGCAAGTCTTAATCTACAACCATTAGCACCACCTCTAAAATCACTTCCTCTAAAAGTAGAAGCTGATGCCCATGCAGTAGAAACAAGTTCTGATACGGAAAGTTCTATATTTTTAATTTTTAATTTTAATTCTTTAACGTCATTTTCATCAATGCTACTATAATCTGAGGCTGGGACTGTATCTTGCCAAATAAAATCATCCTTTGGAACTTCACTTCCTAAATATCTTGATTTAGGTCCCATATCTCTATGAGTAAGTTTGAACCAAGCATTTACAAATTTTTTTTCAAATTCTGCATGATTTTCATAAAACCTTTTTGAGATTGGTGCATAAATTGGATCCATTCTTAGAGCTAAATCTGCTGTAGTCATCATAGGTGCATGAGTTTTTAAAGGGTCATGTGCATCTATAACTGTTTCTTTGGCTTTAGGGTCTGTTGGTGTCCATTGATACGCCCCTGCTGGACTTTTAATTAAATTCCAATCATATCTAAATAAAGTATGAAAATAATCTGTATCCCATTTTTTAGGATTCGGAGTCCAAGCTCCCTCTATCCCACTAGTAATAGTATCAGATGCCTTACCACTTTTATATGAACTAATCCATCCTAGACCCATCTTTTCAATACTAGCACCCTCTGGTTCTGGTCCAACATTGACTGGATCTCCAGCTCCATGGCATTTTCCAAAGGTATGCCCTCCAGCTACAAGTGCTACAGTTTCTTCATCATCCATTCCCATCTTTTCAAAAGTTTCTCTAATATCATGTCCAGATTCAAGTGCGTTAGGCTCTCCATTTGGACCTTCAGGATTAACATATATTAGTCCCATTTGTACGGCAGCAAGTGGATTTTCTAAACCTTTCCCCTCATGTCTATTATCATCTAACCATTTCTTTTCTTTCCCCCAATATGTATCCTCTTCTGGCTCCCATATGTCTACACGCCCTCCAGCAAAACCAACCATTTCAAGCCCCATAGACTCAAATGCACAGTTTCCTGTTAAAATCATAAGATCAGCCCAAGAAATTTTGTTTCCGTACTTTTGTTTAATCGGCCAAAGAAGTCTTCTTGCCTTGTCTAAGTTACCATTATCAGGCCAGCTATTAATAGGTGCAAATCTTTGATTACCAACATTAGCTCCCCCTCTACCATCACCTGTTCTATAAGTACCTGCACCATGCCATGCCATTCTTATAAAGAAAGGACCATAGTGTCCATAATCAGCTGGCCACCAATCTTTTGAATCTACCATTAAAGCTTTTATATCTTTTTTTATCTCGCTTAAATCTAATTTATTAAACTCATTAGCATAATTAAACTCTTCTCCAAGAGGTGATACTTTTTCTGAATTTTGACTTAAAAGTTTCAAATCAAGTTGACTTGGCCACCAATCTTGGTTTGAAGTTCCTTCACTTGCTATAGTTTTTTCATCACTTGTAACTTTTTTTACTTTTCCTGTAAAAGGACATTTTATTTCTTCCATTAAATTTTTGCCTCCAATTTTAATATTATAATTTATATAGTTCCCCCTAATCTTCCTCACTATTCTATAAAATAATAATTCTTATATATACTAAAAAAGTAGCCTAGAATCTTAATTCTAAACCACTTTCTTTACATTATTAAAATTTACAACTTAATATCTATGCTTGTTCCCTCTTTTAGTTTGCTTCTTATATCTATTTCACCATTATAATTTTTTATAATGCTTTTTGCTATTGAAAGTCCTATTCCAAATGATTTTGAATTCCCTGTTCTAGCTTTATCAACTCTATAAAATCTATCTAAAATCCTTGGTAGCTCCTCTTTTGAAATTCCTATACCATTATCTGAAATATTTATAATACTTTGATTACCTATTATCTTAAATCTTATATTAACTTTAGGAATATCTTTATCATTATATTTAATTGCATTATCAATAAATATAATCAGTAATTGCTTTAAATCATCTTTTTTTATCCTAATTTTAAACTCACACTCTACATAACTATCAATTTTAACCCTTAAATTTAACACCTTATATTGCTTAATTAAATCTGCTATAAGGTCATTTACATAAATAAATGAAATCTCATCTAAATCAATTATTTTATTATCTTCTCTAGATAATAAAAGTAGTGAGTTAGTCATGTTTGTAAGTCTATCTATCTCTTCAAGGCAAATATCAAGTGATTCTTCTAAAACTTCTTTATCATTTTTCCCCCACCTTTTAATAACTCCTAAGTGACCTTTTATAGCTGTAAGCGGTGTTCTTAGTTCATGTGAAGCATCTGATATAAATTGATTTTGTTTATTAAATACTCCTTCAACTCTATCCATCATCAAGTTAAATGTATCATTTAACTCATCAAATTCATCTCCTGTTTCTGATGTTTTTATTCTAGCATTTAAGTTTTTGCTATTTTTTACATCATTCATAGTTTTAGATAATTTTTTAATTCTTAAAATAATATTTCTAGATATAATAACACCTGCAAAAATACTTAGAATTATTCCTATAATTGCTACAACAATAAATATTGATAAATATCCACTTAGCACATCATCAATGCCTCTATCTGTTTGAAGTATCTGCACTTCTAAGTTTCTATCTAAAATATTTATAGTTCAGATCGGAAGAGCGTCGTGTAGGGAAAGAGTGTCTTCGCCTGTGTAGA
>NZ_CAMQZG010000055.1 GCF_947039605.1 uncultured Clostridium sp. | reverse complement strand
GTCTTAAAAATTATATCATAAAACAAATATTGGAAGTATTAGCCTGATGGGTATGAGCAACATGGACATAGACCAATTGTTTTAATTGGTGGTGGAACAGTTACTATTGGCGATCCAAGCGGTAAAGCTGATATGAGAAAAATGCTTACTGATGAAAAAATCCAAGAAAATGTTGATGGAATAAAAGATCAAATGAAAAGATTTATAGATTTTTCAGATGACAAGGCTATATTAGTTAATAATGCAGATTGGCTTAGAAATCTTAACTACATTGATTTCCTAAGAGAAGTAGGATCACAATTCACAGTTAACAAAATGCTTGCTGCAGATTGTTTTAAAACTAGATTTGCTCTTGAAAGAGGTTTATCATTCTTAGAATTTAACTACATGTTAATGCAAGCTTATGACTTCCTTATGCTTAATGAGAAATATGACTGTAAGATGGAACTTGGTGGAGATGACCAATGGTCAAATATGATTGCTGGTGTTGATTTAGTTAGAAAGAGAAAAAGCAAAAATGTATATGCAATGACTTGCAGTCTTTTAACTAATAGCGAGGGTGAAAAAATGGGTAAAACTGTTGGTGGAGCATTATGGCTTGATCCTAATAGAGTTTCTCCATTTGAATTCTTCCAATACTGGAGAAATATACAGGATGCTGATACTGAAAAATGTCTAAAGCTTCTTACATTTGTAGAAATAGATGAAATAAACAAACTATGTGCTATTGAAGGTTCAGCTATGAATGAAGCTAAAAAAGTTTTAGCTTTTGAAGTAACTAAATTAGTTCACGGAGAAGAAGAAGCTAAAAAAGCTCTTGAAACTTCAAACTCACTATTTAGTGGAAATGTTTCTGATGCAGAGCATATGCCAACAATAGAAATTACTAAAGAAGATGCTAAAGGAAAGCTTATAGATATTTTAGTTAAATCTGAATTTATCCCTTCTAAGTCACAAGCTAGAAGACTTATAGAACAAAATGGTCTATCATTAAATGATGAGAAAATTACTGATGTTGATTTTACTTTAAGTGATATAAACTTTACTACTGGCTATGCAATAGTCAAAAAGGGTAAAAAGATATTTTCTAAATTAATTATAAAATAATAAATTAAAAGATAACTTGAGTGAAAAAACTCAAATTATCTTTTTTATAGACACGACATTATTGTAGTTCTTAATATTAGTATATTTTATATTTATTCTACCAACCTCTACTTAAATCACCAGTCTTAAAGCTATTATATATAGTAGTTGTTACTCCATCAAAAACCTTAGCATCCCCTGATGGAGATTTTAAAGTAAAAGTATTTATAGAACCCGTACCTAAAGCTGTTTTACTATAAAAATTATATCCACCTTCAGCCCAAGATATAACATACGAATTATTAGCAAGACTTTTATAAACCACATTAGGTGTTGTTTTTATAGCCTCATTATACAAATCTTTTATATTATAATTCATTATATTATTGCCACCTGATACAACTAAAGAAACAGAACCATCAAAAGTTTGTAACATTACCCCATCCCCATTAGCAGGATAATCAGTCTCAGTTAAAAAACTTGGATAACTTATTGAAAATCCATATCTAGAATTTTTATAATATTGATATGAAAAATTACTGTACTTACTAACCTCAGCTCCATTATTTACACTTGGAGTCTTTGTATTGTTATTATTATTTCTATCACTTTCATTTTTAAGAGCTTTCTTTTCTTCCTCAAGTTTTGAAATTTCTGCCTCTAGCTTTGCTTTTGCCGCATCACTTTCTTTTTTCTCATTCTCCACTTTTTCTAAAATCAAATCATCTATTTTCTTATTTAACTTATCTATATTAGCACCATCATAAAAAACATCAATAAGTATAACATCATCCTGAACCTCTAAGTAATTCTCACTATTTAAATATTTCTCCTTACTTACTAAATCACTACTAATAACTAGATTTACATTTTCTAAAAAATCTTTATCACTTTTATTTTCAATATATATATCACCTGCTGCTCTGTACTCTCCAGCATTAAACTTACTATTAAAACTTACAATTACTTCATCATTACTTTTTGGAAGTCCACACCCCACAAAAAACAATATTGGAATTAAAAGACTTAAATACTTTAACTTCATTTTAGCCATCCCCTTTTTATTACTTAATTTATTTTTCACCATAATTTCCTAACTATATTAAAATATTCATAACTCCACTTTTTTGCTATAAATATTATCTAAAAAAACAAAAAAAGCCACATCAGATTTCTCTGATATAACTTTTGCACCTTAATATTCACCATTTAAAAACATTTGAAGTAACTCACCAATATTATGACCAGTCGCACCAATCATTTTACTTCTTAAATCTTTGCTTATAGGAGTTCTTCCATACATAATGAACCCATATAAACCTTCTTCATAAAATATGTACTCACTTGGTTTAAATTCAATAATATTACTCTCTAGTTTATTAGTATGTTTTATAATTTCATACTCTAAACCTTCTTCAAATCCTTCTCTCTCTATACATTCCTTAATAATTTCAGTAACTTTCTCATACCCAACTGCTTCTACAACCTCGCAAGCTCTCCAAGCAAGTCTACCATTTAACTTCCCTGGTTTCACACCAAGATTTTCTAATCCTAAAAAAAATTCACCCATAAATTCTCATCACTCCATTCTTACCTCTTAGTATAAACAAAATAAAATAAATTATTCATAAATTTTTCTATTACTTCAATTTAAACTTTATGTTATTATAGACAAGTATTTCAAATACTATATATTGAAATTTACTAACCACAAATATATAAAAATTAAATCAAATTAAATGGAGGTGCTTTTTATGAAAGCTACAATTGATAGAGACCTATGCATTAGCTGTGGAGTTTGCGAAGGTAAATGTCCTCAAGTTTTTGAATTAGATGATGAATGCATTGCAATTTCTATAGTAGAAGAAATTGACCCTAAAGACCTTGTTCTAGCAAAAAAAACTATGAAAACTTGTCCTGTAAATGCAATTGATATAAAATAAAAAACTCTTAATAACTTAAATTTAAAAAAGGCCACATTAGATTTCTCTAATGTGGCTAAAATTATATAAACTAGTTGAATTTCTTAATTTCAATAAACTTCTTATTAGTTTTATTCATATGATTTTTCCAAGCTATAAAACCAACTAATTCAGGTGGCAATGTTATAAATTCTTTTTACCATTAAGCAAAGCTAATGAAATAGCACCTAAAACACCAGCATCTATACCAAGTGTAGCTTTTACTATCTCACAATTATCACTCATGATTTTAAAGTTTCTTCTTCTAACAATATTTCTAACTTTTTCAAATATTATCTCTCCAGCATTAGAAACCCCACCACCGATAATAATCATTTCAGGGTCAAACATAGTAATAACATTTGCAATACCCACCCCAAGATAATTAAGAGCATTATCTATAATTTCATTTGCAATTACATCCCCATTTTTAGCCTCTACAAACACCTCATAAGAAGTAACTTTATCATATTGTCTAAGTGAAGTCTCAGCTTTACTTGCAATTGCAGTATTCGCAGCTTTAGCTATTGCAGTTCCAGAAGATAAAGCTTCTAAACAGCCATAATTTCCACATCCACAAATAGGTCCATTAATATCTACTGTCATATGACCAATCTCTAAAGCATTTGAAGTGTTACCATGATAAAGATCACCATTAACAATAGCTCCACCACCAACACCAGTGCTCACAGTCACATAAATTATATTCTTTTTATCTTTTCCAGCACCAAGAAGATACTCACCAATCGTTGCAACATTTGCATCATTATCAAGATAAAAATCAACATCAAATATTTTTTTCAATTCACTGATAATCTTAAAATTAGCAAATGGAAGATTAGGGCTTGTAATTATTTCTCCCTCATCTAAATCAAGAACACCAGGTGATCCAATTCCAATACACAAAACTTCATCTAATGTTGTTTTTTCCTCAATTATAACCTTTTCTATTGATGTTATAATATTCTCCAACACTTTTGCTTCTCCAAGATTAGCTTCTGTTGGCATTGTAAATAAACTTTGTACCTTTCCATCAAGATTAGCAATAGCAGTACTTATTTTAGTTCCACCAAGATCAATTCCTATAACATATTTTTTCATAAAATCCCTCCTAAGTTTTTGTTTAAGTAAAATTAATTTATATTAATTCTATATTAATATTATGAACTAATAGTGTATTTTATTTAAATAAAATTAATTTGTATTGATAATTTTTCTATATTAACATTATGAACTAATGGTATATTTTATTCAAATAAAATTAATATTGTACAAATTTTATTAACATCTTGCTATTAAACAATAACTATTATATAATACTAATAATAATAATAAAATGAAAACGATTGCTAAATAAAAGAAAGAAAGGGATGATTACTATGACAAAAAAGAATACATCTTCATTTAAATTAAACAGTAATATTATTTTTATTATCGGAGCACTTGGTGGTTTATTATTTGGATTTGATACCGGTATTATATCTGGCGCATCACCACTTATCCAAAAATCACTTCATTTAACAATTCCTGAAATTAGTTTTGTAACTTCGGCGGTTCTTATAGGATCTATGATTGGTGCTCTATCTATTGGTGGACTATCTGATAAATATGGACGAAAGGTCCTTTTATTTATTGCTTCAATACTATTTATAATTGGATCATTACTGTCAGCTTTTGCACCTAATTTTACAGTTATTATAATAGCTAGAATTATATTAGGTTTAGCTGTTGGGTCTGCATCAGCATTAACACCTGCTTACTTAGCAGAGCTTGCACCTACAGAAAGACGTGGTTCTCTAGAAACACTTTTCCAACTTATGATTACTGCTGGAATTTTATTAGCATACACAGCTAATATCGCACTTATTAATCATAATATTGGAGGATGGGCAGATTGGAGATGGATGCTTGCAACAGCACTTATTCCAGCTATAGCATTATTTATTGGTAGTATGGTTCTTCCTGAATCACCACGTTATCTTATTCGTGCTGGTAAAAATGAAGAATCACTTAAAGTATTAACACAATTAAGACCTAATTATACTACTAAACAAATACAATCAGAGCTTTCTGATATACAAAATGCTGATTCTAAAGTACGTAAAGGTGGAGTAAAAGAACTATTTACAATAGCTCGTCCAGCTCTTATAGCCGCTGTCGGAATTATGTTATTCCAACAACTAGTAGGAATTAATGCTGTTATTTACTATCTACCACAAGTTTTTATGAAAGGATTCCATTTCTCAGCAAGTTCAGCTATCTGGATTTCTGTAGGTATAGGTATTGTTAACTTCCTAGCAACAATTGTAGCTACTCTTATTATGGATAAATTCCCACGTAAGAAATTACTTGTATGGGGTGCTATAGCAATGGGTCTTGCACTTGGTATATTAAGTATTATCAACTATACAATGAGTATTGAAACAGCTGCAGTATATTCTATGATTCTTATAGCAATCTATATTTGTGCATTTGCACTTTCATGGGGACCTATAGCTTGGGTACTTATTGGTGAAATATTCCCATTAAACGTTCGTGGAGTTGGAGCTTCATTTGGATCTGCTGCAAACTGGTTAGGGAATTTTATTGTAACACAATTCTTTTTAACTATACTTGTTCTTTTCCATAATAACATAGGTGGACCTTTTGGAATTTTTGCTATATTCTCATTCCTTGCAATTCCATTTGTACTACGCTTTATTCCAGAAACTCGTGGAAAATCACTTGAAAAAATACAAGATGAATTACTTAATCGTAAGAAATAAAAAAACTACTATAAGTCAATTTATCCTTATTCAAATATAAATAATAAAATGGCATCTTCGGATGCCATTTTTTTGTTTTAAGATAAAATTAAAAAAGCTATATTAAATTTCTCGGTTCTTTCTCATCTTTGGGTAAATATAATAATTAACACATCACAAAAGGGCATCCGAAAATGCCCTTTTGTTGTATACTTGTTTTTTTATACCCATACTTGAGTAAGAACCGATTTCTCTAACATAGCTTAAAATTTATTTCATAAACTTATATTCTCTTTAATCTCTAGAATTAAGTTGAGTTAATAGCTGTAAAATTTGAATATATAACCAAATTAAAGTTACTGTTAATCCAAACGCACAATACCACTCCATATACTTAGGTTCACCAGCTCTTGCCCCTTTAACTATACTATCAAAATCTATTAATAATGATAAAGTTGCTATTGCTATAACAAACAATGAAAAACCTATTCCTATACTTCCATTTCCATAAAGCGGTACCTGAATACCAAAGAAACCTAATATTATGCTAACTAAACCTATTCCAAGTATAGATAACATTGCTACAAAAACAAACTTTTGTACTCTAGATGCTAAATTAGGGAATAAACCATATACAATAAGTGCTGCTACTGTAACTATAATTGTTATTAAAACAGCTTGCATAGCTATCCCTGGATATACTTGATTTAATAGATTTGCAAATGCTCCAAGAGCAAACCCTTCAACAGCTGCATATATTATAGCAGTAAATCTAGCTATTTTAGGCTTAAATGATGTTACAATAGCTACACCTCCTCCAATTATAAAAGCAACTGTTAAAACTGAACTATACGTCGTAGCTGTTATACTATAACTATACATAAATGATACTGCAACAATAATCATTAGAAGTAAAACTTTTATAACAGTCCCACTTATAGTCATCTGCGCTTCATATGATTCTTCTTTTGCAAGATTCAAAGCATTCCTTATTAATGGATTTCCTTTACTTTTCATAAATCCCCCTCCTATCTTTATCCTTTGTAAAAATAAAAAACTAGAATTTAAACACTAAAATCTACTTTTTTCTATTTCTATTATTATATCATATTCCTAAACTTTAAAATAAATATGTTACTCAAGATGCGTTCTAATCCAATTTAAAATAAAATCTCTTCTCTTTCTTACAAGATAATACTTTGTTCCTGTTTTTCTAGACCACTCACTTATTGATTTATTCTCAAAATATAAAAATCTTAATAGCTCTAAATCATCCTTTGACATCCCAGATAATAAATCTATTAATTCCCTCTTTAGTGAATTTTTAATAACTTCATCATCAGTTAACTTATCACTTGCTAAAACATCTAAAAGGTCTATATCTACACCAATTTTAATATCTAAACTTGCCTCAAACTTGGTTTTCATAACCACTCTTAGCATATTATTAAAATTATTTTTTATAGCCCTATCTAAATATGATGTAAAATTCCCCTTACTACTTAAATCATACTTATCAATCGCTATAAGTGTTGTAAAACTTGCAATTTGTATTAAATCCTCAGTTTCATATCCTCTAATAAAATACGATCTAGATCTATTTATAATCATTGGTTGATATTTTTCTATAATATATTCTTTAGCTCTGCTCTCACCCTTCTTTGCTGCAACTAAAACCTCATATAAATCAATTTCCATTTATATCCCCCCATTAGCTTATACTTAAATTATAATCGAACGTATGTTCGATTTCAAGTGTAAAGTTTTATTTTATTCACCTACACTATCTATATATGCATTAATAAGGAGTTTTTCAAAAATAATTTAAATTTTTTTCAAATCAACCTCTTTTAATAAAACTAGTAACACCTAAACTCTGGATTTTCTCCTGCTGCTTTAAAGCATTAATTCTATCTTTATAAACACCACAAACAACCCTATACAAATCATCTCCATCCTCAAAATTACTCTCCTCATTAGTTTCATGCCTATACTCTATTCCTAAAGTCTTTAAAATCCCTCTAACTAAACAAATGCAATATGCCTCAATTTCATGATCCTCATCAAAATTTCTAATATCAAGTTTATTATCTATAAAAGCCATCTCTGCAATAACCGCTGGGCAATTAGTTTCTCTAATAAAACCAAAGTAATCCCTACCATCAACATTCACCTTAGTCTTAATCCCTCTAGACTTATAACCTCTACAAACTATTTCATCATTTATATTCCTAGCAAAAGAATCCCCAATTGCAGATGACACAACACTATGAAAAACCTCAAACCCACTTCCACCACCAGCATTAGTATGCAAATCAACAGCTAAATCAGGATTAAATAGATTACTCTCATAAACCTCATCACGAGTAGAATCATCCTCATCCTTATACCTAGATAGCATAACAAGTACACCATGCCTTTTTAAATGCTTCTCACAAAACAAACCCTGCTTTAAATTTAAATCTTTCTCCCTTAATCCATTTCCAATAGCACCACAGTCAGAACCACCATGACCTATACCTAAAAAAACTTTCTTCATACAACAAACTCCCCCTCTACATATAATATTTTCACTAACTACATATGCAATAAAAGGATACTTTTCAAAAAACATAAAACTTCTTTTATAAATTAAATTTCTAAATAATTAAAGCCACATTAGATTTCACTAACATGGCTTCAATATTTAATTATTCCCTCATAACTATTAAACTTATAAGATTTAAAGCTGCTGTTCCCCCTGATATATTTTTAAATATACAAAGAATTTCTCCCCTCTCTGAAAATAAAAAATATTTATTTTGAGAACCTATTCTAGAAATCGCTCCTGCAAATCTTAATTTTTTTATATTTCCAACTGAGTCCCTTTCCACAAAATAAAATTTACCAGAGTGAATACCTTCTACTACTGAAAATTGAACTCTTCTTGAACCAATACTTGGAACATTAAACTTTATACCTGTTTTTAAACTTGAATTGTTAGATATAACTTGCCAACTAGGTCCAATTGAATCTTCTATACTTGTATTTTTCAGTATATTTCCCAGACTTGTTGATATATTTCTAAACTTTATTTTAGGCTGAATACTAGTTCTTGCTCCTACCTTTAAAATATATTCATGCCCATTTTCAAGATTTGCAAAAATACTTCCATTTGAATATCCTACTGTTTCTGCTACCTTCACTAATCTTTTTCTCTCATCTACTTTAAATAATATCATTGCATCATTTTTAAGCTGTGTACTAATTTCATAAACACCTACTGTAAATGATTGGAAAAATATATTTATAATTTCTTTCTTTCCATAATTTTGTGTTATATATACCTTATCACCATATATTTTAAGCCCTTTTTCTACTTTTCCATTTGGTTCAATTATTTGAACTGGTTTTACATGTTCTACATCATATATGCATCTATCTACCACTTCATCTAAATTTCTAGTTAGAATTCTACTGTTACTACTTCTTTGACTTGTCATATCTGTTGTAAATGTTTTTAAATAAAGACCTGTAGGTGTATAATTTATCCCCTTATTTTTTATCACCCCACCTACAATTTTAATTATTATGTCCTTGCAGTAAGTTTTATATAACCTTCCAAATGCTCTTTTTCCAATTGGACTTGTATATAAATAATCATATTGAATAGCATTTTTTGTTTCACTTTTTAAACCAGTTGATAATTCTATACTTGCTTGAATCAAACCTGCTGTAAATTCTGTACTTGCCGAAAAGGTAACTTCTGTTATTGTTTCCACCTCAGTTCTTCCACCAAGTCCCAAAACGCCTCCATTCTCTGTCACACCACTAGCTACTATATCAATTGGTTTGTTCCCTCTAATCCAACCATCTCCATATTCCAATAAATAATATCCATCTTGTAGTCCAGTTATATCTATCTCTTCATTTAAAACTTTTATTTTCCCCATACTTCTTTCCCCCTTTGCTCACTAGTGACACTTATATCAACTGAATCTAAAAACTCTCCAACCCCTTTAAATACAAGGAAATATTTTTTATTTGCTTGTAATACAAATGTTTTAGCTCTTGAGTTAATTAAAGTTTTTGCTGTGCTAATAACATCATTATTCACTAAATCAAATTCAACAATATCTAAATTTAAAAAATTTGAACTTTTTACTTCAAATATTTTTTCAATACTTTGATTTTCTAATATCCAAATTCGCTTTTCATATTTTTTTAATCTTATATTCTCTGAAAATTGCTCATTTAAATTTAACCCATCAATAATTGTAGCATTCGCGAATATAATATAATTAGCAACTTTTTCTCTAAATATTATTTTTTCTTTTATTGCTTTTATATTTTTAATTACTATAAGATATTTTTTCCCCTCACCAAAAAACACAAGTGCTTTTGTCGAATAATCTTTATTTACCTTACACTCAACCATAGTTTTAATAATACTGCCATCAGCTTGAATTTCATATATATCAAAACTATGTCCAGCATTTGCTACTGTTACCTCATAAATTTTATTTTCAGATACTACAAATTTACAATTTATATTTTTTCCAAGCTCATAAGTTTGAGTTTCATGTTCATATAATTCCCCAATAACTGTTAAAGTTGATGGTTCTTCTACATTTAAACTATTTACTAAGGCTTCTACTATTTCTAGCTCTTCACCTAGTGATCTATATGAATATTCTTCTAACTGCTCTAGTTTTATTTTAGTATTAGATTCTACTATTAACCTCTTCACATAAGTCCCAACTGGATAATATACAGATGCTATATCTATTATCTTATTATTTTTTACATTTATAACATCATATCTTTCATGTGTAACGAATACTCTTAAATGTATATCTTTATTATCTACAGCCATATCTCGTATAGTTGTTCTAATTGTTTCTCTTTTAGTTATATTAATATTAAAAGCTGTGCTTATATTAGCTTTTATAAAGCCATAATTAAATCCACCCGTTATCGTAATTCCAAAAGTACTTCCTGCACCTATAGTCTTTTCTTTTACATAATCAATCCCTGTAGATGTTGGGATATAAAGTGTTGTTATTATATCTTCTTTTTCGCCCCCTCTAATCCAGAAACTACCTCTTTTCACTGTATATACTCCATCTCTAACTTCTGTATTTTCTAAAGCTAGGTCCATCCCAAAATCATTAGCTTTAGGACTTTTCATATCTGTAAAAAATTTTATTTCTTTTGCATCTTGAAATATATTTTGTAAATTTATATCTAAATTTTGATTCATAACTGCTCCTCCATTTTCTATTCTTAAAGTTTTTCTAATCTAAACATTTGCTTGTAAAGTTATTCTATACGTTCCTTTATCCTAATTATATTCAAAGTTCCATTGCTCATTTGCATTATTAACAGAATCCCATAAAACTGCCTTAGCACTTCTATTTCCAACATGTAATCTTTTCTCATCATGTAATGCAGGTGCAATTATATACCTACCATTAACTGCTATATTTTATTGTTGATTTTTTTCTAAATAAAATCTTCTTAAAAATAATTCATCATAATTCTCTTGAAAAACATTTATATCTAATACTTTTACTTCAACGTTACCAATATTACTTCTATCCCTACTAATTACCCTATTTCCATTAATTTGATTTTTAATTTCATAACAATTAGGACTTATTTCTTTTAAAAACCAGTCTGAATAGTTTCCTTCTTGATTATCACTAAATAACTGTAAATTTTGTGATGTTGAATGTATTGAAAAGTATTCATTTTCTCTATTTTTACTTTTAAATTTATAGCAACCTTTATCAGCATCATAGGTAACAATCCAAATAGCTTTATCATCCCTATTACCTAAAATTACTTTATTATCATTTCCTCTACACTTTAAATACTGATTATCCTTATATGTTTTTAGATAATATTCTCCAACTTCTATTTCATCAGTTTTAAACTTATCTTCAAAACTTAGTTTTTCAATTTCAAAATGTGTATATATATCGCCTAAGCAATCATCTCCATCTATTATCCCTACATCATAACTAGGAATATATTGTTCATTTTCATAATTATATGAAACTTTTAAAACTTTAGTTCTATTCTTTAAGTTTATAAATACAACTTTATTTTTTTCAACATTTGATAAAACCCAAAAATTATTATCACTATTATCATTAGGAGTTACCGTTACAAAGTCACCAATTTGACCTTTTACATAACATAAAACACTAGAATATCCCATTTTATAATCTAAATTCATTAATAAAGGCTTAATTAAATATGCCTGTTTATTTTTATCATAAGAAAACTGCCATAACTGCTCATTTTTCCCTTTAAAATATTGTGTTTTAACTCCTCCATTATAAGATAGTGCTAAGGACCTATCAAAGCATGGACTTATTTTATAAATACTTCCAGAATCCATTATATTCCCACCTTTTCAAATATAAATTTTTGTTTATTATTATTATCTATATTGTTTGTTATCCCCGCAAAATCTTTAGTTTTTAAATCACTTCCAGTATTACTATTATCTACAGTTACTACAAAGCCTGGATATTTTTTATTTCTTATTTTATAAGTTTTATTATCAACTTTTATAAACTCCCAATATTGGTGTGGTTCATTTGTAAATACTTTCATCTGAGCTATTTGATTACCTAAGTCATAGGTAATAGCTAAACTTTCATCCTCAGCTGAAAGAATTTTGTATCCATCTTTTTTAGTATCATAAATTATTCTCCAGCGTTTTTTTTCATTATTAGATTCATCCCCAACCGCAACACTTGCATTTTGTGTTCTTTCCCAAACTTTTGAATGATTAATCTTTAATGCTACTTTATAAAGCCCATCATCTATTTGTGTAGTTCCAAATAAATCATTGATATTAACTTCTGATACTATAAGCTTAAAACTATCTAATATATTTTCATCACTTTGAAGCTTTAAATAATATGCCTCAGCTTCTAAATTTTCTGTTCCTGTTTCAATATATGATATATAGCTATTTAAAAAAGCTAAATTTATAAACATATAACTTCCATCTATATTCTCAAAAACTTTCCAATAGTGAGCATCTGATGCATCTGCAGATATTACTAGAAAAAATCCCCTTTGCTCATCCCCCATATATGAAAGTACTTTTTCACCTTGTCTATTGTAATAATCATAATCTCTAAGTGATATTATTTCATATGCTTTTTTACTTTCTACATATTTGAACTGCCATAACTGGTCGACATCACAATTCCATAATTCCATTTTCACATCTGCTTTATGTGAAAGAGATAAACTTTGATTATTTAAAGGACTAATTTTATATATAAATTTTTCATTAACCATAAATATTCTCCTTACTTAATATCAAATATTTGATTTATTTTATTTTCAAATGAACTTACTATAAGTTCTGTAAGATTTACTGCTAAATTTCCATTAGATGTTATAACCATATTTTCATCCTCTGCCGACCTTATTACTATCCCTTTATTACAAATCTTAATTATCCACTTTTGATTCGCAGTATTTCCATCACCTTGAACCATAAGTAAATTATCCTCTTTATTCCATGTTAAAATTAAGCTCTGATTATATACTGTTTTTATTTTATAAAATCCACTTGTTGCATCATAAATAAAATTCCATTTTTGATTATTATCACTAGTTGTTCTATTTTCAAAAAGAATAACTTTCTTATCAGTTGTTGCTTTACAATCCAAAACTCTCGTAGAATCAATTTTCGAATGTATTTTATATATCCCTTCTCTTAAATTCATCCTACTATTTTTATCTAAATTTAAAGGTTTAATATCAAATCTTTGCGAATTACTTCTATGCGTATCTAAATCTTGAAGTTCATATAAATGCAGCTTTGATTCTCCATCATTTACATTTGAATTTAAAACTTCTAAAGCTAAACTTTCATCTGCCCCATTAATAATCACGAACGTATCATCATTTAATTGTAAAATCCTCCAATACTGCTCCTCCAAATCTCTATAAAGTTCCATAGACACTTTATTTTCTCCATTAGTTGGAACATAAGTTAAAACTTTTTCATTTGCAATACCATCTAAACTACTAGAATTTAGACTCATTATTTTATATCCATCTCTTATTGGGTTATAAATAAATTGCCATAATTGATCTACCTTACTTCCCCAAATTTTAACCCCAACTGAATTATCAGTTTTCACATACATATTCTTTTCATTGCTAAGTCTTGTAGTAATTGTACATATAAAGTCATCCGTTAAATATTTCATTCTAATTCCTCCTAAATCTTTTTTTCACTATCTATATATGCAAAAAATATAACTTTTTTAAAAAATCACAAAAATAAATCTTTCTAACAAATATATTTTCAAGGAAAGCAATTCAAATTCCACACAAAAAAAGCCATATCAGATTTCTCCAATATGGCTTCAACATTCTATCCTAAAATAACTCTCTCTCTTAAAACTCCAATAACATACTTCTCTATATTCTCAATAATACCAGCAGCAAATCCATCTTTTAAATTATAAAAATCACCACTAAAATCAACTTCCATTTTATCTATATCTAAAATACATTCAAATAATTGTTTCAAATAGTTCTCAAAGATAACCCCCTCTCCTGCTAATACAAATTCCCTCTTCATCTGATTAAGTACATTATCATATAAAACTTTCCTAACAACTTCCCTAGCAAGATTACTTTTTTGCTTTACCACCATTTCCACAAACTTCTTTCTATTTACACTATCAAATCTTATACCCTTAATCTCTATAGCTTCTTCAACTATTTCCTTAAACACAACATCACTTAATATATTTTTTATATTTGATGGGAACTGAACATTAATTCCTCTACTTCCCATATCACACCTACTAACATATATAATCCCCTCACCAATCATAAGTTTTCTCTCAAACTTACCCAAAGCATCAGGACCAATATTCATACCAAAATTTTCTAAAATATTTTGCTTCATAGCACCTACATGCTTTTTGCCCTCAGCACTATCAAAAGCTTTCTCTACAATTCTCTTAATAACTTTATTACTTACAATAACCTCTATATCTTTAAAACCATTATCCAGTCTGCACTCTATACTCTTACTCCCCAAATAAGACTTAGCCATCCCATCAATAATCATCTCAACATTCTTACTAGGTTTATACTCATCTATAAACTCCTTCTCTAGCCCCTTCACAAGTTTAGAAAATGAATTATTCACATAAATCTCTAACTTCTTTTTCTTATGCTCCTGATTCTTACTTAAAGCTTCCTTAACATCACTTAACATCTCACTATACTTACTTAAAATCTTCGTAACATCAAGCTTCTCACTAAAATCATAAAAACTCTCACCATCAATCCCCAAAATATCATCACAAATAATAGGTCTAGCCCTATCAATAGCCATATCAATCTTATTATGAATTACAAATAAAGGCATCCTCTTATTAAAACTAGCACTAATATCCCCAATCAAATTATCATTCTCACTATTACCACCTAAATAATCCCGAAGACAAATAACCCCACTAATATTCTTCTCAAACATAAACTCCTCAACAACCGCAAACTTGTCATCACGAGTAAAATCATCATCAAAATTATAATTATAATCATAAACACTAATGCAAGCCATACCCATACTATCAACAAAGCAGCTATCCTCATGAGCCTTTATAATATCCTCAACATACTCATTCATAGGAATACTCACTACAATCTCATCAACCAAAAGTCTATAACTATCATCATTAAAAACTCTATCTAAAAAGGCCACATCATTCTCTAACTCCTCACTAGAGAAACTCCTATAATAATACTTTTCATCATAGCTAAAACAATCCTTACTCTCCCCAAACTCTTTAATCACTTTATCTAAAAAACTAGAATTAACATAATCAAATAATTCTAAAAAGCTAGAATTCTTTCCAAATAACTCCCTCTTAGAAATTCCCACCGCCGAAATAACCCTATCTCGAACCTCACATCTAATAGACTCCCTAATAGCACTCTCACTATTTTTATCATTCCTACTAAGCCTATTCTTTGACACATTATACAAATAAGCCATCCTAGCCCCAGTAAAACCACTCCTATAATCCTCAAGAAGAGTATCCTTATTTCTTAAAATACCAGCACTAAACACACTACTAAGATTTCCATCAAACTCTCCCATAGTACCAACAATAGTCCCATAAACCTTAGACTTAAAATACTCATAAACATCATAATCACTAGCATCACCATTTCTAAACTTTAAAACAGCACTACAATAACTATCCAAAACCACAGATTGGAACTGCCCCCTTAAATAAATAGAATCCCGAAGCCTAACACCAATAACCAATCTATTATCAGTAACATCCCCACTCACAATATTAAACTTAACATATCTATTATTTAAACGCCTACACTTCTTACCCTGACTAGAACCAACCAAAACTTTTGAAACCCTCTTTGAAAACTCCTTACCAAACAAACTAGCAATAACAGTTGTCTTTCCAGACCCCTTACTCCCCATAATCATCATAGTATTTGAATTTTCTATATTTATATTAAAACCTCTATTTTCTAATTTAATATTCTGTTTATCCATAATTATATTTCTGCTACTCAAAATATGGACAAATATATCCATATCGAGATTTTTACTGTTTCTTCGCACCTCATTTTGCCAAAGCTACTCTGATTTGATATAGCACTATGTGAACAACAAAGTGATTCACATAAAAGCAAAGTTTTTTGTTCTCTACTTTTCCACAGTCATAAATTCCCGCCTAGCCAACGGTACATATACAAATATCTATTTTACATTAGATTATTTTGTATTCTTTACAATCTCTTAAATTATATGATGCTTGTAAATCTCTATCACATACATAGCCACAACTACATCTATATATTCTATCTGATAACTTTAAATCAGATTTTATACTTCCACAACTATTACAAAGTTTAGATGATGGAAACCACCTACTCACCTTTCTTATTTCAATTCCATTTTGCTTAGCCTTTGAAATAAGTTTAATTGTTAAATCATATAGTTTTTGTTTTGCTATGGCCTTTGATAGATGTCTATTCTTCATCATTCCACTAACATTTAAATCTTCAATAGTTATAAAAACTGGTTTGATTTTCACAAGTTCTGCAACTATTTTATTATTATAATTATTCCTAATATTAGTTAATCTTTGATGATATTTTTGTACTTTAGCTATTTGTTTTTGGATATTTTGTCTAGTAGCTTCTCCTTTTTCTTTATTTTTTCTAAGTTTTAAACTTTCATATTTTCTTGAAAGAGTTCTTTGTTCTATTTTAAGTTTCTGTTGCTCTGTTGGTTTTATCTCGGTTTTGTA
>NZ_CAMQZG010000054.1 GCF_947039605.1 uncultured Clostridium sp. | reverse complement strand
ATAAAGTTGAATATAATGGTCAAACAGGTTGGATTTCTGGAAATTATACAACTGGAATCAAATTTGGATCTTCATCAGAAACTATAAAAGAACCTATCACAAATCAGTCAACATCTAAAATTAAAAGTACAACAAGAATCCAAAGTTCAATAGGTTGGTTACATTTTAGAACTGGGAATAGCACAAGTTATAATATTTTAGCTAAAATCCCAACTGGAACAATCGTTAATGTTTTAGGACAAAATAATGGTTGGTATAAAGTTGAATATAATGGTCAAACAGGTTGGATTTCTGGAAATTATACAACTGGTGTAAACTAATTCAATAAATTATAAGAACTTAAAAATTTTATCATAGACTTTAAAGCCCACTCAAATTTTGAGTGGGCTTTAATTATTTTTATTATTATAATATTTCAAATTATCACTCATATATTTTTCCTTAAATAATGCTTTAGATAAAAGTAAATCACAAAAAAAGATTACCAACACACAAACTAAAGAGATAGTATCATTTAAAACTATATAACTGGACATATCTAAAAAGATTGGTAAATGGACATTTAAAGATGTTGCATAGAAAAATAAAAAACTGTACTTACTAAATCACCTTAGCTAGTACAGTCTTTCTCTATTTATCCAATATTTTTTACTTTTCTATATTTCGCATATATTACTAATATAATTGAGAATATTCCTACACCAACAACAAAATATAACCATGAATCTAAATTTTGTTGATACATTAAATAGATACATGATGCTATTCCTAAGATAGGTACTAGTGGCACAAGAGGTGTTCTAAAACCTCTTTTAAAATCTGGGTTTGTATATCTAAATATTATTATTCCAATACATACTAGTAAATAAACTAATAATAATGCTAATACAGATGCATTAGCTAAAATATTTACATTTACAAATCCTCCAAGTAATGCCCCTGTAATTCCTACAGCCCATAAAGCAATGCTAGGTGCACCTTTTTTATTTTCTTTTCCAAATACTTTAGGTACAAAACCATCTTTACTTCCACTTGCTAAAATTCTTGAACATCCAAAACATACTGCAAATATTATAGCAAGTATTCCTATGATAGCTCCAAATGATAAGAAAGCTGCTGGAATATATTGTCCTACTTTAACTAACGCATATGATAATGAATCTGTTTGATTTAATTCTGTATAGTGAACCATCATTACTAAAACAACTGAAACTGCACAATATACTGCTGTTGCAAATAAAATTGAAATAAGTAATGCTTTTGGCAATGTTTTTTGAGGATTTATTGTTTCCTCAGCTGCTGATGCAGTAATATCAAAACCTGTATAAGCAAGGAAAACTGTTGAAGCCCCAAGTGCTGTTCCACCAAAACCATGTGGGAAGAAATCAACAATGTTACTTGGCTCTATGTAAAAAGCTCCTACTATAACAAATAATAAAATAACAGTAATTTTTATTATAACCATTAAATTATTTATCCACTTACTCTCACTTGTACCTCTTGTTAGAAGCCATGCTATTCCAAGCACTACAATAATAGCAGGTAAGTTTACTATTCCACCTTGACTTGGCATATGTGTTAATGCAAATGGTAGACTAAATCCAAATATCTTTAAAAATGTATTAAAATATGATGCCCATCCATTAGCAACAAATCCTAAAATTAAGATATATCCAAACATTACTGAAACAAAAGTTATAATAGAAAATATTTTCCCCATACAAACATTTATGTAGCTATACGACCCTCCAGAAGTTGGAATTGAAGCTGCAAATTCACTATAGCAAAGTACTATGAAAATTGCTGCTATACCTCCCATTGCATAAGATAAAATTACACTCGGCCCAGCCTCTGTTGCGGCTACAAACCCTGGTAAAACAAGTACTCCAGTCCCAATTACAGCTCCAACTGTAAGTAAAACTAAATCAAATACTCCTAAAGTTCTTTTTTTCTCGTGTTTTATGCTACCAATTAGTTGATAAACATCTTGTCTTTTGAATAACTTCATTATTTTCTCCTTTCATATGAGTAAGTTTATTTTTAAAATTACATTCTATCTTTTATATTTTTATAATTTCGGTGATAATTTATGCATTTATATAAATTATCAATCATCACATGTCCTCTATATAAGGACATATGTCTTTCACTTATTATACCTTAACTTACTCTATATAAAAAATACAAAAAAAATAAAAAAGTATTACATTTTAAAAACTTCAAGTTTCCATAATATTTTTTTTGTAAACTTTTTTCTAATTTTTAGTAAATATATAAGTTCCCTATAATTTTCTAATGGAACATTATTATTTAAGTGTATTGTCAATCAACTAACAAATATAAAGACATCTTACCAATTAAGTAAGATGCCTTTAAAATTCTTTCTATCCTCATTTTGAGTTCTACTAGTTTTTCTGCAAATTTAAAAATCCTCTACAGTATATTTATTTACATTAAGACTTCCTGCATCATATTCTATATCACTTTTATCGCAAATTTTTTTTGCATCACTTGCAACATATTCAACCTTATCATCTATTTTCAATTTTATGATATTTTTTAGTTCATCATCTAAACACTCCTGATTATTAACCCAAAGTTCTCCTACAAGTTTTAGACCTTCAGCCCTAATTTTAGGATTAAAATCATTCAATATCTTTTTTAAAAGTTCTATAGAATCTTTTTCTATCATTAATGGAATTATCCGTGTTTTACTTAGAATCTTCTCTATTCCAATTTCATCATTAAAAAGCTCCACCTTCAATCTTTCATCATATAATTCTTCAAGGTCTTTATATATTTTTTCTTTTATTTCCTTGCTCCCTTTAAGCACAAGAAATTTTTCTAAATAATACATACAAGCACCACTAATATCATCATACTTATACATATTTTCAAAATAAACACTTACCTCATCACTAGTTTCATTCTTTATTGCATGGTCTATAAGCTCATAAAGATACTCATTTCCTGATACAAGTACATCCTCAAAATTACTCATTGTATTAAGTTCTTTCCAAATAGCTTTAATTTCATCAGCTATTATCTGCAACTTCCCGCCAACTGAACATCTATTAGCACTAGCAATTAAACTCTCTAAATCTTCAACTAAAAAGAAATTCAAATTTTTAACGCCTATAAACTTAATATCATCATATTTCATCTCTTTTAAAAATTTGATATAATCAGTTAAATATGACTTATAATCTTTAACTGCATATATCCCGCCACAAGGCTCTATTTCATGTAATAAACTTCTAAATAATTCATTTATATAAAAAGCTAATTCTTTATCCATTTTCTCATAATTTAAAAGTTCTTTAATATTTAAATCTTTCGCAATTGATGAGCAAATTTCTATTGTAATTGGATTTTTATTAAGTGCACTTATAAGAATTTTTTTATGATTTTCTATATCACAAAAAAACTCTTCAACTGACATTATCCCAAGCGTATAATTTACAGCACCCCATCCCTCGCTATCATCTAATAATTTAAAAAAGGCATCAGCAAACTTTTCATTTTTTCTCCAAACCCTCATTATAAATGAAATTGAATTTGTAAAATTCTCAACCTGTCCAAATAATAGATAGTCATCAATAAGCTCCTCACAAAGTCCACTAATACCTGTCATTTCTAATGCAAACTTACAAATTTCTATATTTTTTGTCTTATATATTAATTCTTTAAATAAACTATATACTTCCATACTATAGTTTTCATTATTAAGTTTTGGTATTAGTGTATCCATTATATTAAGGGTTTTAAAATTTATTTCTTTAAGTGCTTCTTCTGCCTGACTTAAATTAAACTCTCCATTAAAAATTTTATTAACCACTTTTAAAATTTTTTCAGTATGCTCCTTCTTAGTTGATATATCTAATGCAAATTTATCTAAAAAGCCTGCACTAATTTTTATATTCCCATCAATAGTAGGATTTATAATATCACTAACCTTATCCTTATCTACAATATCATCATTAGTATTTTCTAAAATAATTCCATAAATTGATTTTTTCATACAATTCCCCTCAGTATAAATACTCTTCCTAAATTATATTTAACTAAAGGTATCAATTATGACTACATTATCTTAGTGATAAAATTATTTTTATAAGAATCTTATTTTAATAAAAGAAAAACTATTTTAGAAACTTTCAAATTTCCAAAATAGTTCTTCTGCTAATCTTCATTATTAATTCTATTCCAAACCTCTTTTGCTGTATTTGCAACATAAATTGGTTCATCATTTATTTTTTCCTTTACTAGGCTAATAATTTCCTCATCTAATTCTTCTTTATCATTCATGTAAATTGTTTTAACACACATTAATCCAAGAACTCTAACTTCTGGGTTATAATCTTTTATAACTTTTTTTAAAAGTTCAATAGAGGCTAATTCTAGCATATCAGGTATCACATTAACTTTATTTCGTATCTTTCCTATTTGCTTATCTAAAGTAAATATATTTTTTTTAGAATACTTATTATTTTCTGCTATTCTTTCTTTATATAAATCTGAAAGTGCAAAATATAATTTCTTTTTAATCTTTGCACTACCTTTTTTAACTAAAAGTTTTTCAAGATAATTTCTTGAAAAATCTTCAATTTTCTCATTCTTATACATTTCCTCAAAATAAGTAAGAACCTCTCTACTAACATCATTTTTCAAAGAATATGTTATAAAATCAAAAAGATACTCATTTCCAAGTGCAATTATTTCCTCAAAATTTTCAATTGTATTTAAAGCTTCCCACTCTTCTTCAATTTCTTTGACAAGATATCCAAGTTCTTTTTCTTCTAATGATTCTTTCTCTGACTCTATCCATTCTTCTTGATTACCATCAAGAAAAATTTTTAAGTTCCTAAACCCTACGAATTTAACATCCTCATACTTGCTATCTTTTAGAAATGTAATATACTCAATTAAATAATCTTTATAATCCCAAACAGCAAATATTCCACCACAAGGTTGTGATTCATGTAGCAAACTTCTAAACAATTCACTTATATGATAAGCAAGTTCTTTATCCATTTTATCATAAGCTAAAAGCCCCTTAATATCTAACCCAATTGCAAGTTCTGTACACATTTCCATAGTCAAAGGATTCTTATTAAGTGCACCTATAAGAATCTTCTTGTGATTTTCTATCTCTTCCATAATACTTTCAATTTGCATAAGACTAGTAGAATAATTTATAGCACTCCACCTCTCGCTATAGTCTAAAAGTTTAAATATAGCATCATTAAACTTTTCTTTTTTCTGCCAAACTCTCATAATAAAAGAAACTGGATTTGCAAAATTTTCAATCTGCCCAAATAACATATACTCATCTATAAGTTCTTCACACAAACCAGCTATAGCAGTCATTTCTAATGCAAACTTACAAATTTCAATATCTTTTGTATTGTAAAGTAACTCTTTAAATATATTATAAACTTCTATATTGTAATTTTCTTCGTTAATCTTTTCTATCAAATCATCCATTATATTAATCGTCTTAAAATCTATTCTAATAAGCTCACTTTCAGTTAAATCGCTATTTAACTCACCATTATAAACTTTTTCTATAACCTTTAGTACTTTTTCTGTATGTTCTTCTCTAACATCATCATCACCAATAAATGTATCTAAAAAACCTGCACTAAAGGTAATCTCACCCTCTTTTGAAGGTGTTATTATACTACAAACTGTCATCTCATCAACAATACCATTATTTGTATTTTCTAAAATTACTCCATAAATTGATTTTCTCATAAACTTCCCCTCAACATAAATACTCCTCTTATATTATACTTACTTAACTTGTTAAATTATGACTAAACTCCCCTATCAAAATAGTTTTATCTTTATTTTCCCCCATTAATTTTATTCCATACTTTTTTACCACCCTTTTTTATTAAAAGTTCTTCAAGAGAATTTTTAATATCTATCTCAAGTTCTTCATTTTTATATAGTGATTCAAAATAAATCATTATCATTCTATTTACTTCATTATTAAAAGCATAGTCTATAAACTCTTTAGCATAATCAGTCGTAGAAATTATTACATCCTCAAAATTTTCTACTGTGTTTAGCTCACTCCATTTTGCTTCAATCTCATCTACTATATCTATTCTTCCTATTTCTATAAACTTTTCTTTTTGACTTTTTATCATTTTATTTTTATCTCCATCAAGGAAAATCTTTAAATTCTGAAATCCTATAAATTTAATATCTTCAAACTCACTCTCATCTAAAAAGTCAATATAATCATCTAAATATTGGTCATAATATGATAATTCAAAAAGCCCTCCTGTTATTAATATTTCATGAAGTAAACTTCTAAATAATTCATTTATATAATAAGAAAGTTCCCTATCTTTATTCTCTGTATGTTCTAAAATTATTCCATAAATTGATTTTCGCATAATTACTTACTCCTTCAAATATAACTACCTTTTAATAATTTATACTCTTAAAGTTTCACTTTTATTTTTCTATTAATCTATCTTATACTTTTTGGTTAATCTCTAAAAAAAAGAGCCTACTAAATAAATTCTTATCTAGTAAACTCTCCATATTCCAAATATTATTTTAATGAATCAAAATATTGTCTATAAGTGTCTGAGAATTTAAAGTCTGTAGTTTCATCCCAGTTAGTTGACCATGTCATAACTCCTCTAAACTCACTATATCCCTCAGGGTTTTGAAGTTTATATTTCCCACCAAAGTCTTTACCTTTTATAAGGTAATCTAAAGCTTTAATAACTTCTGATTCTTCTATATGCCCACTACCAGCTGCTTGTCTTGATGATGGAAGACCTATAGCAACTTTTGATGCTGGAAGTCCTGGGAAGAAGTGATTAGAATCTCTTCCAATCTCAAATCCTGTAATCATCATTTCTGCCATAGCAACTTGGAAATCTGCTGTTCCTTGTGCATATGTGTTTCCATCCATACCTTCTTGTGAACCATGGTTATAGTGCTGAACATGTAAAAGTGTAAGTTCATCTCTTAAATTATGGATTACTGGAAGGTAAGCCCCCCAAGGTCCTGAATAAGCAACAAGTCCACCTTGAACATAAGTAACCTCTGGTGCCATTGTTAATACAAACTCATCTCCAAAGTAACTGCAAATTCTTTTTGTAGCATTTATTAAGTTTACAACTTTAGGAGTTGTAGGATTATTTATATCAGTATCCCCAGGCCCAAGTGAAACAGCTCCACCCTCAAGGTCTATATCAATACCATCAAATCCATATTTTTCAACTATTTCAATCATAGTCTTAACAAAAACATCTTCCTTCTCCTTAGTATCAAGGTGAAGTCTACCATTTTGTCCTCCGATAGAAATAATTATCTTTTTACCTTTTGATTGTAAATATTCTATTTCTTTTTTGAACTCTTCGGGACTTGCATTATAAGGCTCAAAATACATAGTAGCTTGGTCTGGCATAGACTCAACAAAAGCTACATCAATAATATCGTAATTTAATGAAGTATCTTTAAGATGAGTATCTGTTGAACCATTATCAAAATTATGCCAATATCCAACAAGTAATTTCTCTGGTAAACCATCCGAAATTGGAGGGTCGATTGGAGGTGGTGTTGGGCCTGTAGCTTCTTCTATAGTTACATAAGTATGCTCTGTCCACTCACTTCCACCAACATGGTTTCTTGATTTAATTCTAAATGGATATTTGTGACCTACTGTAAGACCTTCTTTTGTAATCTCTGTCTTAGTAGTTCTATACATTTGATTATCAATTTCTATTTCATAATACTCAGCATCAGCAACTGCATCCCAAGTTAACTTAACAGTTCCCTCTGATGGTTGCTCAATTTTAAAGTTTTTAGGTGTAGCTGGGAAGACAACTGGGTCAATTCCACCCCCACCATTTTGTGTAGTAGCACTAACTACTTTACTAAAATCACTAGAACCTTTAGCATTCATAGCTCTAACTTTATAGTTATGCTTAGAACCTGCCTCAAGACTTGAATGTGTAAAAGGTGATGAAACATTTTCAAAAACCTTACCATCAACTTCTAAATCATATGAATCAGCATTTTCAACTGAATTCCAAGAAACTGTTATAGAATCAGTTCCATTTGCATTAGCAGAAAGACCTGTTGGGATAGCAGGTTTTACAACCTCTCCACCACCACCTGAAAGTTTCTTTGTAACATTTACAGAAACCTCACTTGTAGATTTTCCATGCTCATTGATAAGTTCAATCTTATACTTATAAGTCCCCTTATCTTTATCTGTAATTTTTAAATTTGCAATTTGCGCATTTGGTGAGTTATCAGTAAGTTTCATCTCATCAATAAGCTTACCATCCTCATACAACTTGCAAGTAGTACCATTTTCTCCCCACCACATGTTCATAGTGATATCAAAATCATTCTCACCAGACCAGTTATTGTGTGAAAGTGCTGGACTAGCTGGTGCTGCCTTAGCCTTTGCAAAAGCAATATGTGAATTAGAACCAACTAAAGCCATTACAAAAAGTAAGCAAAGCATAGAAGAAATATGTTTTTTAAATTTCCTCATTTTAAATCCCCCCTTAAATTATTTCAAATTTAATTTTACCACTTTTTCCCATAAATGTAATCATTTAAATTAATTTTAACAACAAAAAAAACTAGATTTAGAAATTTTTCTAAATCTAGTCTATAAATTATCTTCTATGCCCACCATGACTTCTATGACTTGAATTACTATAACCACTACTATTTCTTGAACTATCATAATAATGATGTCCATATGATGAATTATTAGTATTAGAATTTGCTCTGTTCTTATTAGCATAATGATTCATAACTTTACCAGCAACATATCCTGAAACTGCACCTTTCACAGCACTATTTACAACAGTTTTACCAAGTGATGAACTATCATCTTGATGATAAGAGTTTCCATATGAATCATAATATGGTTCTCTTTTATTATGTGAATGAATCATCATTCCTATAACAACTACAACAATAACTGCTATAGCTGCTATTATAAATCCTTTATTTCCTCTTCTTTTGTTATACAATTAAAACTCTCCCAACATTTTTAAATTAAAATTAAATCTCTCGTTAATATTCTAAATACTATTATAATATTAAAAAGACCTAATAACAAATTTGTTACTAGGTCATATTATCTCATTTAAAAGAGTTATTTAATACTGTATTTAATATTATATGTTATTCCTTTGATTTTCTCATCTTTACACTTATCTTTAAAAAATCAAATTATAATATCTATCAAGACTCTTCTCAAACTCCATAAAATCAATATTTCTTCCAAATCTTAAAGCCTCTTTCCCATCAACAAAAAGAAGTAACACAGGGATAGAAAAAATATCATAAGATGCACTAAGTTCTCTGTTAGAACTTGCATCTATATCAATTAAACTTACACCCTTATAATTTTCTAAAATAGAATTTACTCTTCCTTTAATTACAGGACAAACATTACAGCTTTCTCCACTAAAATAAACTATAGATATAATGTTTTCATCTATAAAGCTTTGCACTTCTTCCTTTATATAAATCCTCATACCTTCACCTCTACATATGTGTAAACATATTTGTTTGTATATATATTAAATACTTTCTATAATACATTTATGCTCTTTACTTTTTGAATCATAACATATCGCAACTGCTAAAATATTTTTATATTTATCTTTAAACTTTTGAATATACTCTTTTTCTTTAATCTGCTTAATTGCAACTTCAGGATCTTTATCTTTTTTTAATTCAACAATAAATGCAACATCTGATTTTCTTAATGGATGGAATGAAAAATCAGCATATCCTTTCCCTGTTTTTTCTTCACGCTCTATTCTATACGTATCTCTTGCAGAAAGATATGCTAATGTTACTACACAAGATAAACCATTTTCATCATTATATTGAAGGATAGGAATCTCCGAATTATGAATATCATGTAATAACTCTTCAACTACCGTATTATCCTTATTTACTGTTCCCTTGAGCATCTTTCTTGAGTTTTCTATTATTTTACAAACATATCCAAAAGATTTATCCTTTAATGATTTTTCAAATTCCTTCATAAGTTCTTTATTAGGTATTTTCAAATATCCATCATGATAAGATAAGAATCCTAGTATAATCATAGCTGAATAAATTTCTTCTTTAGTTTTTGGTGCTTCTTGCCCTGCTCTAAATTCTTCATCTATAACTAAATCTATTTCTTGCCCTGAAATCATTTCTATTACATCATCACGAACTTCTAATGTATTATACTTTAGATAAGTTGCAACTTCATCCATTGCTCCAGTATTAGTCCAGTAACTTTCACAATAACTATTTTGCAGAGCTTTCACTACTGAACGTGGATTATATATTTGAATTCCTTTTGAAGTTAAATATCCATTATACCACTCTTTAATATCCTTAAATTCAACCTCATTATTTTTCTCACACAAGTTAATAACTTCATTTTCTGTAAATCCAAAATATTCACCAAATATTCTATCTTTAAGGAATGTATATTCATCAAACATATTAAGTGCACTACCACTAGAATATTTTTTGATAGGAAGAACTCCTGTCATATATGCTAAAGCCACATAAGGTTGATCTTTTAAAAGATTTCTTAGAAATTCTAAATACTCATTCTGATTTTCCTCAAATAAATTATTATTAAAAATATAATCCCATTCATCAAATATAAAAACAAACTTTTCTCTAGTATCACTTAGCATATCACTTATAGTAAAATAATCTTCAAATTTAATACTCGGATATAACTTTTCAATATCTCTAATCAACGAATCCTTTACCATATTTAAATAGTCCTCAAAACTATTTCCCTTCTCAGGAATTTTATTAAATGATATATTTATAACATTATATTTATTTAAATATTTTTCATAATCACTATTTCCACTAATTTTAAGAGAATCAAAAATTTCTCTTGAATCCAGAGCCTTTGAATAATAAGCACCTAGCATATCTACTACGCTAGACTTTCCAAATCTTCTTGGTCTTGTTATGCAAATATACTTTCCCTTAGTACTTACCCTTTCATTTAACAAATCTATTATTTTTGACTTATCAACAAAATATTTTTCATTAAAAAGTTCCTTATAATTTTCTAGTGGCTTTCTAGTATTTAGGTATACAGTCATGTAAATCCACTCCTTTCACTAGCACTTATTTCTCAATTATTTTCATAAGACAAATATGTTCTTTTGTTTTTGTATTATACGTAATAGCAACTATCAAATTTTTATTATAATCTTCAATAAATTTTTTATAATATTCTTTTTCTATAATTTGATTTATTGCAACTTCTGCTTTTTCATTCTTTTTAAGTTCAATAATTATAGGTATTTCTGAATTATGAATATTATGGAATATTTCTTCAACCTTTCTAATATTCATTTCTACCGTTGCACTTAACATATCTTTTGAATTTGTTATAAGTTTTGCAAGCCCACCAAAAGATTCATCTTTAATAGCCTTTTCAAACTCTAGCATTAATTCTTTATTAGGAATTTTTAAAAGCCCATCATGATAAGCTAAAAAACCTAAAACTATCATTGCTGAATATATCTCTTCTTTAGTTTTAGGTGTTTCTTGACCAGCTCTAAACTCTTCTTCAATATCTTGACCTGAAATCATTTTTATTACATCCTCACGCACTTCAAGAATATTATACTTAAGATATTCTCCAACTTCATCCATAGCACCTGTATTAGTCCAATAACTTTCACAATAATTATTTTGAAGTGCTTTAACCACCGATCTTGGATTATATATTTTACTTCCCTTGACAGTTAAATATCCGTTATACCATTCACTTATTTCTTCAAAAGAAACTCCACTTCCCTTTTCACAAAGATTCTGCACTTCTTTTTCTAAAAAAACAAATGACTCTTCAAAAATCCTATCTTTTAAAAATGTAAATTCATCAAACATATTAAGTGCACTACCACTTGAATATTTTTTAATAGGTAATACTCCAGTCATATAAGCAAGTAATACATATGGTCTATCTTTTAATAGATTTCGTAAAAATTCTAAATAATCATTTCGACTCTCCACAAAGAGATTGTTATTAAAAATATAATCCCACTCATCAATTAAAAAGATGAATCTATCATTAGTTGCTCGTAACATATCTGTTACAGATAAGAATTTTTTTCCTTGTAAATTAGGATATGCCTCATATAAATCATCAGATAATAATTTTTGAACTCTACCTACATAGTCCTTATAAGAATCAACTTCATCAGATAATTGAATAAATTTCTCCCCACTTACTAAACTTTTTATACTCAACTCTTAATACCCTATATTTCTTTTATCCTTATTATAATTATTGTACTATATCTAAAATATCATACTAGCAATAACTAATAATCTTTTATCTTTCTATTCTTATTGTATTAATTATATCTTATTTCCCCTTCCTTTATCTACCTAAGTGTATATCTAACAAAATTTTAAGTTATAGCCAATTACTTTCAAAATCATTTTCTTTTGATAGAATCGCATAAAATCCCCAAGAAAAAACTAGTCTAATTTTTTTCTTTTTTTTCTTTTAGGAAATTCAACTTCTATATCTGTTCCATAGTATATTAAAAATTTCTCCATATAAAGTTCTCCTTTTACTGTTAATTTATAAGTCTATTTTTTATTGTTATGCTAATATACATAAATAATTTTCCAATACATATTATTCATGATATATTAAATTTAAGATAATATCTCTTAGGAGGAGTATTTATGAAACAATTATTTTTAAAATTTATTTTTGTTATTGAAATTTTTATTTCCATAATATTTTTTATATTTTCTCTTTCAGTTACTTTTTCTAATTACCTTTATCCCTTACCATCTAACTCAACTATTTGGGCTAAATATTTTATTCCTTTAGTTTATTTTTTAGTAAGTTTATTTTTTATTTATGATATTTTTAATAAAATAACTATAAAATATAAACCTAAATTATATTTTAAATATAATTTTCAGATAATTAAAATAAAAAACAAAAAAACTTTAACTAAATTTTCTTTATATTCAATTTTAGGACTTTGTAGTGTAGTTTTTATTGCATTTACAGCATTATACTTTATTGGGTTTATAATATTAATATCTATGTTTTTAGATTCTTATAGATATTTAAAAACACAAAAAAATTATCAGTAAAAAGTTTACTGATAATTTTTTTGTGTTTTATGCTGGTGATAGTTCTTCTTTAAATCTAAATTTAAATAAAATCCATAAAATCGCAGTGATTGCTAAAGCAATAGCACCAACATCACTTATATTTGTTCTTAAATAATCAATTATTTTTTTATAATATTGTACTAAATTTTTTTCACCTCTTTCTACAGCATCCAAAATATCTCTTACTAATCTTTTTAATTCTGGATCTTGTATACTATCTGTAAATAAGAAACTATGTGTTAATATACTTGTTTCACTTAATGCTCTTGCTCCTTGTGATTTGTTCCCTATAATTTGTAATTGTTCTTGTAATCTTGAATCAACTCTCTCCATCATTCTTTCATAATCATATGCGAATGCATATACTTCTTCTGGTGTTATTAATTTATTAAGATTAATTTCTACTGCTAATAAAATATTAATCTCAAAATTTTGATACTTAATATCAGGGAAATGTTGTATTTCATAAGTAAATACTTCTATTAACCCTTGTGATGTTCCCTTTACTTCAAAATCAAGTTCATATTCATTTCCACTACCTGTTTGTTTGTTTTTATATAAACCAAGCTCTAATAGGGGTAGCGTCCTAAAAATGCGGATTTTACCCGTTAAGACAATTTAACCCTCTGTTTCCAACAGGTTGAGTGATTTTAGTATTTCATCAAAGCTCTTTTAGAAGATAGGATTATGTTGAAATTAGAGATAGTTTTGGTATAAGTCTATTGGGACACCTTAAAGCATTGATTTTACTTAACTGAGGTATTGTCCCAATAGGGTAAACTCAATTGATACAAATCATTAAATTTATTTCTTAACGGGTAAAATCCGCAAAAATAGGACGATACCCCTACTATAAAAATAATAAACCTCACTATACTCTTTTATAACTATCATTTTAATACTCAAAAAACAGCACCAACACCTCTTGGTGTCAATACTGTTGAGTTTTAATCCTATTTACTTATACATTAAATTTAATGTATTAATATCTATTCCAAATTGATTTCCTCGCCCACTTATAAGTGGTATTTCATAATCTAAATCTTTCTTTTCTATCAATTCAAATGTATTATAATAAATCCCTTCCCATTCTTCTTCTTTTTTTAACCCCTCATAGTCTTTATAAAAATTAGCATTTAAATTTATTTCTTTTATTATTTTATTAAATTTAAAATATGACTTAATGAAATCACAAACAAATAAAATAAATTCCTTAAACTTAAACTTAAAATTTTTACCATCCCAAAATATAATTTTCACAAAAAGAGTATTTTCTTTTTGTGAAAATATTAATTGATATCCGTCATCTGTTAAAGTAACAATTTTTGCAAAATCATTACTCATTAAAGATTTTGCTCGTACAATTGATTGAAAAAGTAAATTTAAACCTTGTTGTTTAAACATCTTATATAAATATTCAAAATCTTTTTCTTCAAAATTATATTTATTATTAATATATTCTTTAAATTCTTCCATTATTTTATCACCTCTTAAATTATATAATCAATACTATTTTCAACTAAATTTAAAAGTTCAAAGCTTTCTAAGAAGGCAGATTCATTGAATTTAGTTTGAGTGCCAGAACAATAAATTCCTAGTTCACTTGTTAAATCACATACCATAGCTAAAAAATCTTCATAATTACAAGAAATATTACATTGTTTTTTAATCACTTCAATTACATCATACTCATAAAAAGTTTTAGTGCTATTAAATTCTTCAAAAGAAGCTAGAGCTAAATCTGTATCTATACTATTATTTGTCTTATAATATAAAATATCATTTTCTATTAAAATTATTCCATTCAAATTTAAAAGGATAGGTATTTTCAAAGACTTATATTTGTTAATACTTACCATTAACTTCAAAATATTTAGACTAGAAAAGAGAGAGAGAAACATAGTACTAATTTCTTTTCTTGTAAACATTGGGTGACGGTTATAAAAATCATTATTTTCTAATTCAATAATACATAAATTAGGGTTATGCTTAAATTTATGATTTCCATTCATAAAAATCTCCTTTAAAAATTAATTATTAGATTATTGAATAGCCATTTTCATTAATTATTTAGTGTATTATAACACCTATAATTTAAACTATTTAAGTTATAGTAAATTAAAAATTCTATCTATTCAATAATCTAAATCATATTATAACTTTGTGTAAATTATATGTCATATTATTCTAAATCTTTTTCATCTTTATCTTCACCATCATTATCATCAGTTTCTCCGCCTATTGTTTCTGCTCCTTCTGGTTCATTATCTTTATCTGATGTCTTATATTTTAATTTCTTTATAAAAAACAAAGCACTATCTTCTAATTTATTAATCAATGTCTGAGCTAATGGATATGCTGTAATTATTTTTTTGTATTTTTTGACTGTACAATTCTTATTATTACATTTTCATATTCAACTAGAATTTCATAAGCATTAGGAATTTTATCGTCCCCTGAATACTCTCCTTGTATTCCTTGTTCTAATCCCGCCTTAAGAATATTTATAAGTTTTTGTGGATTCCATTCCTCTGGAAACCATGCATGTAGCTCAGTTTTTATTACTTTTATTTCCCCATAATTTATAAACTCCCCTTTAACATTACTTTCGAAAGCTTTTGAATCATTTATAAAAGCTTTTTTTTCTGGTATTAATAATGGATCAAATTTCGCCCAAAGAGAATGATTTCCAGAGACAAGCCACTTTTCACTAGAAAGTATCTTTTTAACATTTCCTCTAAATATATGCATTAGTCTGCCCTCACCAAAAATCTCTGTATTTTTATATCCCTCAAGTGGTGATACTGCAAACTCTTGGATTAATTTATTTTGATCAACAAATATTGCAACTCCATCTTCATCAATAAATGCCAAACCTGCTTCTGTATGAACTTCTTGTTTGTTAATTAATAATTTCCCATTACTATCAAAAGCTCTAAATAGATCATCAATTGTCCAAACACCTGTTAATGCTTTTCCATCTACAAAATAATTCCAATTTTGCTCCTTATCTTTAAACCATCCATCACTTACAGGTGTTCCTTCATAGTTAAAATCTATTAAATCAGATCTTATAAATCCTATACCTTTCATATTTTCTGAATCATACTTATGTGGTTCAGTTAAACTTAAACTAGCCTTGTGGTATTTAATTTTATACCAAGGTTTTTTAGCTCCAATAGGATGGTATTCTCCTATAATATCTATAGCATCACCGTTATTTAGTGTTGTTACTAAATTAGTAGCTGTAACTACAGGTAATGACCTTATATGTGCTCCTATAGTACTTCCACTTGCAATGGTAGCATATTTATTAATTGCTATTTCTGATACTATATCAACAAAGTCATTTCTTATATAAAGCTCTTGACCATTTAATTCAATCTTATACCAAAATAGTCCATCGCTTTCTGGTTGAGTTTTTCCTATAATCATCAATAACTCACCAGTTGTTACACTTGTTATTACATCATTTGCAGTGCTTGGTCCTTTTCTAACATGAACTGATGTAGCCTTTTTATTAACTTGTCCTACAGCTTGATATGAAACTTCTGGCTTCTTATCACCATCTTTTTTTAATATACCGTCACTACCAAAATAGTACACTTTTCCATCTATAGTTCTAGAACCTTTTACCATATCTCCATTTGATAAATCAAAGTAATATTTTGATCCCCATTCTTCAATCCAACCCTTTAACATTGTTTTATCAGTATTAAAGAAACACTACAAAACCCTGTCATGAAGTCATCCTGTTAGTTCAAAATTGTTTTTTATAAGTTTTCAATTCCTCTAAATATTTTTCTAATGGTAGTCCTTCAGCTTCAGCATATTCTATTTTATATAGTAATTGCTCAACTCTTTTTAAATCTTTTTCTATTCCAAGTTCTTTCCATGTTACTAATTTGTTATTTTTATCATGTATAGTAAAAACTTTTAATATATAGTTCCAAAAATCATATGGATTATCACCTATTAATCCATAATCACTATTAATACTTTATTATGCCACCACTCTAACTATAAAAAAACAGCAATGACACCAAT
>NZ_CAMQZG010000053.1 GCF_947039605.1 uncultured Clostridium sp. | reverse complement strand
CAGTCGTGGAGCCGTATTGGATATGGCTCTTATTTTTTTATGAATTATTCAGGTTAATATATACTATAAGAAAAAATTTTCTATTCATATCATATATATCAAAAGCTACTAATTTTATAATAAAACCTCTTTTTGATTTAGATTAAAATATAATCATTTATACACTGTGCAACATCTTCTACTATATTTTTTGCAATACTTTTCAACCCTTCTTCAGCTCTATGGAATGTAAATGAATTTGATGTAATCTCAAACATAGCAACGTCATTATATGAATCACCTATAGTATAAACATTATCACACTTTACTTTTGCCATTTCACTCACAAGTTGAACTCCATTTCCTTTAGAACATCCTTTTGGGACTATATCTATGTAACATGTATTTCTATATGCACTTATAAATGTTCCATATTTATGATTTATATAGTTTTTCAAACTTTCTATTTCTTCAAATGGTTTATTATCAAAAGCTATTGCTAATAAACTTACATCTTCCTTTATTTCATCAAATGAAGTTATAGCTTGGAAGTTTTTAAATGGAAAATCATCTCTTTCATTAAAAAGATAAGTTTTATACCCTGTATCTATTCCAATTCTCATTTCCTTTGTTAAAATATCATCTAGTATTTCTTTTATAACTGTATTTTCCATTAATATATGTTTAACCTGATTCTTCTTAGAATCTAATATTAAAGCTCCATTGAGCAAAACATAATAATCTATCTCTATTTCATTATCTACATCTAATGTAGCAACTCCATTTAGTGGTCTACCTGTTGAAACAGTAAAAATACCACCTCTCTCTCTGAAATCTCTAATAGCTTGTCTATCTTTTTCCATAATTATATCTTTTAATATAAGTGTTCCATCTAAATCACTTGCTAACATTTTCTTTTCATTAAAATTCATTTTCATTACACTCACCTCATTTACCATTTTAATCCAAAATAATATCGATTCTTAAAACTTTATAATAATTATTTGTTAAATGAAATAAATTTCGCCTTCTCTCTTTAATAGTTATAATTATAACTTTAATTTAATTAAAATTATGATTATAACTATTATTTTTTTCATTTTTATATTATTTAATTATATATTTAATTAAATAATATAATTAAATATATATATTTCTATACATATTACAATAAAAGGCTTTTTTTCTATAATTTTTCATTTTAACTAAATTGATGATTAAAACCCTAAATGATATTATCAAATAGTAGTATTAAAAAAAAAACATTTACATATCAATAAATTTAAATCGTCAGGAGTAATTATTATGGGAAAAAGAAAAATAACACCTTTATTAGTAGCAACAATTATTACAGCAGGAATTGCGACGGGAGTACATAGTTTTAAACTTCCTGTATTAGGACAATCACACACAACAATTACAAGTAGAACAAATAGAAATAAAAAGAATGAACATAAAGCTAGTGATAGTGATAGTGATAGTGATAGTGATATTTTAGCTAGAAAAAATGAATCATTAAAAAGAAATAGCTTACTTCCAAAATCAAATAACACTCTAGATAATACAAAGGGTAAATCTAATATTAAAAGTTCAATATCTAACACTAGTACTAAAAAAATCCAAAACACTCAAAATACTGAAATAAAAAAACCTCAGAGTGATATAAATACTCATAAAACTACTTCAGTTGTTACTAGTGAATCTCATACTTTTAATGCTCCTGTTCATAAAGAAACAAAGATTGCAGCACCTACACACAAAGTATCTCCTAAACATAGCTTTGTACCAAAGCCTGCTAATAATATACAATCTAAACCAAGTTCAAATAAATCATCAATAGTTTCATCTACTAATTCAATAAAAACAGTTGTTAAACATAAACCTCACTATAATTCTCCTATAGAGAATAATAAACTTTCATTACCAGGAGGAAATATCAATGTAAATGGTTCAACTATTTCTTCTCAGTTAAAAAGTGATTCTTCTATAGCACAAACAGCTAGAGACATTACAAGTAGCTGTTCAAATGATTATCAAAAAGCACAAGCTTTATATGTTTGGGTTGCTAGAAATATGTATTATAGCAAATCAGAAGAAAATGCTGTATTAAATGGAAATGAATCAACTAATTGTGGAGCTATAAATGCTTTTAATACTAGAGAAGGTATTTGTGAAGATTTTAGTACACTATATGCTGTAATGGCTAATGATGCTGGATTAACAACTAGAGTTGTTGCAGGTCAAGGATTTGGAAATGATCACTGGATCTCTCACGCTTGGAATCAAGTTTACATTCCATCAATGGGCTGGATAAATGTAGATACAACGTTTGCTAATTCATATATAGCACTTATAAATGCAAACAACTTACCATTTAATGCAGATGGAATTTTATCAACAGAATCTTATTACACATATAGAACTTCTCAATATAGTTATAAGATTTATACTGAAGATTATTTTAATACACAAAACTTTAATACTACACACAAAAATGCTGAAGTTTTAGCACAACTTGGATCAATTTAATAAATAAATGACGAATTCATTTACTAAAAACTATAACTACTAATTTATAAAATAAATAAAAGCAGTCTTTGGTACGTATATATTACGCCTCAAAGACTGCCTTTATATTTATACGAGTAATTTCAAATTGCCTGCATAAACTCCTCCCTATCTAGAAAAACTAATCTTATAAATTTAAGTTTAGGAGTGATTTATTTGCCTAAAAGACTTGGTATCATATTACTAATTATTACTTCTATAATTTCAATATTTTTAGTGCTCAATTTCTTTTTTTGTCCAACAAAACGATTTTTTAAAAATTATAAAAATAGTATTATAGGCGTCAGATGTAAAGCTACTATATACTCAGATAACGGGACTATTTTAAAAGAATATCAAGGTAATGATGTTTATGTAAAAACTTCTGATAATGGAATTGTAGAACTTCATATCCTTAAAAAAAAATATATTTTTATAAATGCAATAGTACTTATTGAAGAATTTTAACTTTTTTATTTCCATTTCCTTGCATTAAATGTAATTTTATACTAAAATTATGTATAAATATAAATTTAATTCGAGGTGATCAATATGCAAGATTTTGGACTTTTATCTTTAATACCACCAATTTTGACTATAATACTAGCAATAAAAACTAAAAATGTAATAATTTCTTTATTCACAGGACTATTCTCTGGAGTTTTGATTTTGAATAATTATAATCCCTTCACTAGCATACAAAGTGTTATTGGTGATTATTTCTTTGTTCAACTTACAGATAGTTATAATGCTGGAGTAATTGTATTACTTAGTTTTATAGGTGGATTTGTTGCTCTTATGGAGTACTCTGGAGGTGCTAAGGCTTTTGCTATTAGCGTATCTAAATTTATCAATACAAAAATCAAAACTGTTTTAAGTGCTTGGATTGGAGGAATTTTAATATTCTTCTCTGACCTTGGCACACCACTTATAGTTGGACCTATATTTGAACCTATATTTGATAAAGCAAAAATATCTCGTGAGAAACTTGCTTGGATTATAGATTCTACAGCCTCTCCTGTAGCTGTCCTTGTGCCATTTATAGGCTGGGGGGGTTATGTTATGGGACTTTTAGAAAAAGAGTTTCAAACTTTAAATCTACCAATATCAGATTATACTGCATTTATTAATGCTATTCCTTTTCAATTTTATCCTATACTCTGCTTAGTACTTGTACCACTTATTTGTGTAATTGGTCTTGATTTTGGACCTATGGCAAAAGCTGAAAAAAGAGTATCAGAGGAAGGACTTATTCATCCTAAAGGTTCAAATCCAATGAGAAAAGGTGATAAATTTGATGAAGCTGGCGAGATAAAAAGTAAGCCTTCACTTGTCTTTATTCCTATTTTAGTACTACTTGGAACTCTTCTTGTAATACTTGTACCACTAGGTTTTCCATTTAAAAAGATAGATGGTGGTACATTTAGGGTTGCTCTTAGTACAAGCTATCTATTTGCAGCAATTAGTATAATACTTCTTATGCTAAAAAATAAAATTAAAACTTTCAAAGAATCATTTGATTTATATATTAGTGGAATGCAAAGAATGGTTTATGTTGCAATAACCCTTATTCTTGCATGGTCTCTTGGATCTGTTATAAAAAATCTTGGAACATCTTCATTTATTATCCAAATAGTTGATGGAAATCTTCCCGTTTTCTTAATTCCATTATTAATATTTATTTGTGGTGCTTGTATGTCCTTTGCTACTGGAAGCTCCTGGGGCACATTTGCAATAATGATACCACTTGCAGTTCCTCTTGCAGTAAGCCTTAATGCTCCACTCTTTGTATCTATTGGGGCAGTTTTATCTGGTGGACTTTTTGGTGACCATTGCTCACCAATATCAGATACAACTATTCTTTCTTCAACTGGTGCTGGTTGTGATTTGATAGACCATGTTAAAACTCAAACTCCTTATGCATTAGTAGCTGCTGTAGTAACTGCTATTAGTTATCTTATTGCAGGCTTTATAGAAAATAAATTTATAATTTTATTCTCTATTTTTATGCTTTTCATATTAGTATTTATAATTTATAAAGTAACCCTGAAAAAAAATAATAAAATTAAGAATTAAATTACTTTGACAAGCTTATACTTATATAGCTTGTCTTTTTTGTTTCCTTAATAAAAATTTATAAACTACTTATTAATTTTACATAAATTTTATACCAATTAAAGGAAATAAAAGTTATAATAGATTATAAGCCAATGAAATTATTTACAAGGGGTTAGTGATTATGAGAAATATCGTTATGGACTTTAATGTCGAATTAGAATCAATCAAAAAGAAAACGTTAAAAGTAAATTTATTTATAAAAAATCTTCCACAGATGGAAACTTTAAAACTTTATAAAGGAAAGACTAAAATTACAAATGCTAGTGCTTTTGTTCCTGTAAAACAAGATAAGAACTTTATGTATTTTAAACTTGATAAAAAAGATTCTCTACTTGTAGAATACACTATTGAACTTGAAACAAGTTCAAGGTTTGGAACTCTTGGTGCTATTAAAAATGATATTATTGCTTTTGCTGGGGAACAAGTATTTCTAATGCCTATGGAAGCTTTAAAACTTGGAAAACTTGATAGTGAAAATTGTTTTGATATAACTGTAGACTTTAGGTTTAAAGGATATAAAAACTCTATAATTCCATTCACTACTAATAGTAGCAATAACAAAGTTGCACTTGTAGCAAAGGGGTTTAATGAAGTATTTGAATTCGGTAAAGCCTCTTATGTATTTACAGATAGTGCTATTCCTAAAAATGCTCGTTTAAATTTATTTGCAAATTATGATATACCAGAAACTGTAAAAACAACTGTAAATACTATTTATAGCTACTATTGTGGTTTATTCAAAAAGAAAATTGATTTAAATCTTACACTTTTAAAAAATACTTCAAAGAAAAGAATTTTTGCAGGTGCAAGTAAGTCAAGTATAACTATGTCCTTTGATGAAACTAGTAAGCAAGATTATAAGTTTTTATCTAATAAAATATTCTTAGCTTTTATGCAAGAACTTGTTCCAAAGCAAGAGCTTGTAACACCTCCAAATCTTTGGATAGTAGAAGGTCTTGCCACTTATTATGAGAATAAATCTTTAGAAAAGCTATCTGATGAATTAAAAGGCGACCTTGACATATCTTTTGATGAAGAGATGAAAAAACTATATAGAATTTATCTTTATTCTATAACTAAGCATGAAAAAGTGTACAACTTCCCACCACTTCTTGATGGTGGTCTTAACTGCTATGCTTTAGTAGAATATCTTTATAATATAAAGGCTCCTATTCTTATAAAATTATTTGAAGACCATGCTAGTTTATACAAAGAAGATAATATAGTTAAATACTTGATTAATCAGAAACCTAAAGAAAAGTTTTTACAGCCAAATATGCTTAAAACTATCTTAAAAGATAAACTTGATTATATAGCACCAAACTATATTTTTGGAACAGAACGTATTCCTCTTGATATAGATATAAAAGGTAGTGTAGAAGATATTAAACCTGTTTTAGAGGACTTTGAGAAAACAATGGCAACTTACTTTACTTTTGAAAATTTAAAGCCACCTGTAAGTGAAATTACTGAAGAAGACTTTGAAATATTTAAATAATATAAAAATAGACATGCATAGTTGAATTATGCATGTCTATTTACTATTTATATCTTTTTTTAATTATATGTCTTTTCTATATCATTCCAATACTTTATAAATCCTATAAAACTTAAAATAAAGACTGTTCCTCCTGCTATAAGCAAGAATAATGCTGGGTCTTTAAAAAACTTTTCTATATATATAAATATTAAAGCTATTATCAAATCAAATCCTAAAATAGTAAACATACCTTTTTTCTTTCCAAATCCTTTTACAAGACATAAGATAGTAGCTATAAAAGTTTGAAAAAATATAATTAATGAAATCAAAAATGCATCTATTACATAGCTTATTGCTGGAACTATCTCACTTTTACCAAATAAAACTCCATTTATTACAATCCCAAATATTACAAATATAGTTATTGGCATAATACTCGGTTTTAATTCTGCAATAAATAATTCTTTTTTTGTAAGTGGAATATTACTTATATTCATATATGGCTTTTTTAAACCTATTTGTGGTATTACATTTTTCAATATAAAAATAGGATATAAAAAACATAAAAATATAATTAGCATGATTAGATTAGCATAAACCCGTGAAATCAGCCCTCCAAAATCTTCGCTTACAAAAAACTTCATTGCTATAACAATAATTCCAACACCTATGATTAATAACTGAACTTGTCTAAATGCACTCGTCATATCATAATTCCAATCTTTTTTAATTCCACTCATTCCCATACACCCCTTTATATAAACTAACTAAAGATTTACCCTCTAGTCTTAAATCTTCAACTAAACTATTACAAACAATCTTTCCTTTTTTCAATAAAATAACTCTATCTAAAACACCTTCAATTTCAGATACTAAATGACTTGAGATAATAATTGTACTTTCCATATCAAAATTTTCTAAAATCATTCTAATTATTTCTTCTCTATCAATTATATCTATGGCTGCAAATGGCTCATCTAGAATATATAATCTTGCCTTAATTGATAATGCTAATGCTAAATGCAACTTTTCATTTTGGCCCTTAGATAACTTTTTTACTTCATCATTATTTTTTAGATTAAATTTCCCAAGCATTTTTTCACATTTATTTCTATCAAAAAGTTTAAAATATTTACTATAATAATCACAAGCATCACTGACATACCAATCACTTGGAATTATAGGAACATCACTCATATATCCTATTTTCCCTTTTGATAATACACTCATTTTTTCTCCATCAAAGAAATACTCACCACTATCAATATTTATTTGACCCCCAAGAATTTTTAATAGTGTACTCTTACCCTCAGCATTAGGGGCTACTACACCTATAATTTCACCTTTTAAAATTTCTAAGTTAACATTATCCAAAATCACTTTATTACCATAACGCTTATTTAAATTCACTAATTTAACCATAACTTCTCCTTCATTCTCAAATTCTTTTAACTATAAACTTTCTGACTTCAATATCTCTATTGCCCCTTCTTTTGATATACCTATACCATCCATATCAATTATAAATTTTCTTGAAATTTGCTTTGCCATTTCAAGTTGTAAATCTGCTTCTTTTTTAACCTCACTAATAAATGAACCCATTCCTCTTTTAGTGTAAGTTACCTCTAATTCTTCAAGCTTTGAATATGCTCTTTGCATTGTATTAGGATTAACTTTTAAAGCTAATGACATCTCTCTTATAGATGGTAACTTTTCATTTTCACAAAGTTCACCTATAGCAACTTTTCTTTTAACTAAATCTACAATTTGCATATAAATAGGTTCACTATTATTAAATTCTATATTTCTAAAATCCAATTTTTAATCACCTCCAACTGTACTACCTTTCTAGTACACTAATATCATATTATAATTACTAAATTTTGTAAATACAATACTGAATTTTATTTCTAATAATCGTTAGTCATATTTCGACTTTTATTAACACTTTAAAAATCAAAAGCAGTAGGAGATAAAATTCTCCTACTGCTAGTTTTAACTATTAAATTCTAATTTAATATACCTCTTTATCACTTCTCTGTTACAAGAGAAGCTATCTTAAAGCCTTTTTCTACAACTTCCTTTTCATCAATATACTTATCTATATGCATACAGTGTACAAAGCCTCTCAAATGCTCTAGTATTGTTTTTTCTATCTTTCCTATATACATATGTCCATTTCCTTTATAATCTACTCCACAAGTATCGTGATAGATCTAATCAATATCTCTTATTAAAAATTCATTTAAAATATTTATAGGTATGCAATTTGCATCTCCACTATAATATAAAATTTTTCCATCTATACTAAGTTTAAACCCATATGAATCCATGCTATCTGTATGGCTAACTTCATTAAAAATTACTTTTGTATAATCTTTTCAATTTTATCTGGAATATTTAAAAGTCCTTCTTCTAAAAACTTTGGATAAACCTTAATATTATTTATAAGCTCTAAATTAAACCACTTATAAATTAAATCTTCCCTGCCTTCTTTTCCTATGTATGTTTTATTCTTATCTGCAAACTCTCTACTGACAAGTTCTGTTAAATAGTAAAAACCTATCTCATGATACTGACTTTTCTCATATACAAAGAAATCTTCTGTAAGGTACACTTGTCTTATAGGTTTTACAATAGCATTTAACTCTTCTTTATACTCTCTTATAACAGTATCATAAGTTTCTTCCATAAATTCTGTTCTACCACCTGGGATAGACCAAAAATCATCACTTTCTTTTCTTTCTAAAAATACATATCCATCCTCTATAATAATTCCCGCTGTTCTTAAATTAAAAACAACACCATTTTCTTCAAACTTTATCATCACTTTCACCTCTTCTTAACTATTTTCTTCTATATATTAAATTTTATTTTATAAAAAAACAAGGGAAATATTGTAAATTAAATTCATTGATGATATGCTTATAAATAAATACGGTCTACTATCAATAGACCTCATGCAAGAAGGAGATGTTTTTATTGTATAAACTTGGTGAAGCTGAAACTAAATTTGCAAATATAATTTGGGATAATGAGCCTATGAACTCTGGAGAACTAGTTATAAAATGCGAAATTTTGTTGTCTTGGAAAAAATCTACTACCTACACAATCCTAAAAAAACTTTCTAGTAAAGGATTTTTCAAAAATGAAAATACTATAGTCACTTCTTTAATTTCTAGAAACGATTATTCTAAGATGCAAAGTGAAGAATTTATAGAAACTTCCTTCAATGGATCTTTACCCAAATTTTTAACTGCTTTTATGAATGGAAAAATACTAAAGAAAAATGAAATCATAGAAATTAAAAATTTGATAGAAAGTCATATGGAGGATTAATGCCTATAAGCCCTATTAATATTTATTCTCTAGAAGATATTACAAGTTCTATACCTAGATCCATAAACACTGCTATTACAATACCACCTACTAGTCCTATGACTAGCATACCCTTTACACAAATAACATCAATAATTTGGTTTTTAGTTGTTATATTCATCCTTTCATATAGTTTTTTTAATTTTAATAAATTCAAAAAAACTCTCAAAACATCTTATAATACAAAAGATAATATCTATCAATCTGATACCATTAAAACACCCTTTGTATTAGGAATTTTAAAACCTAAAATATATATACCTGTAGCTATAAAAAGTCACGAAGAGGAATATATTCTCGAACATGAAAAAATTCATATTAAAAGATATGACTATATAATCAAACTGATTTTTTATATAACAGCTTGTATACACTGGTTTAACCCACTTATTTGAATTTCTTATAACCTTATGACTAAAGATATTGAAATGTCTTGTGACGAGGCAGTGATATCAAAACTTGGAAAAGATATAAAAAAAGATTATTCAAATTCACTACTATCAATCGCTATAAATGATCAATCTATAATAAATAAACTTGCTTTTGGAAGTAGTTCTATAAAAAGCAGAATTAAAAATATATTATCTTATAAAAAACCTAAAACTATAATTACTTTAATCCTAATTATGACGACTTTGCTACTTACATTTACTATTATAAGCACTACATCAACTCCTAGTGCTATAGACCTTACTCCCAATAGTAATCCTACAATTATTGAAATTGAAAACAATACTAATTTAAAACAAGATTTTTTACCTATCGTATATGAAAACTATGAGTCCTTGCCTGATTATTCTTATACTGGTGATAACATTGCAAAAAAAATAGCAACAGAAGTTGCTCTTCAAAAATACGGTAAATATTATAAAGGTCAATTCAATATCGTTGATGCACATATTTTTGATGTTTATCAAGAAAAAAATAAAATTAAAATATTTGCAAATATTCATATTGAAGGATTTATTCTTTCTAATAAGACAGTTATCCTGAAGATGTATTTATAGCTATAACGTAAACTACTCACTACTTAGCTAAATCTTGAAGTGAGCATTTCCTATTAAAATCAAAAAATGTGCATAGGAATATCTATCCTTTGCACGTTTTTATTCTCAATAAGTATATCTATCTAATAATTTTAATTATCTTCTAAATCTTTTTCAATTGTTAAAATTAAGCTTTCTAATGCATCCCCCAAATTTTCTTTATTCTTTTTTGCAATATGAGTAAGCCAACTTGGTATATGTTCTTCTCTATCTATCGGATTTTTTTTCATACTTTCTTTAAAATTATTCATATTAACAGTTATCTCAATAGCTTTATCATTCATATCAATAAGTTCTACATCATTAACGGTAAGAGGTACTGGCAAACTTTCATCAGCCTCTACTCTTCCATAAACATAAAACTCTAAAATATCCTTAGCTAATAATAAGCCATGTTCAAATGTATCTGAATAAGTAAAGCATTCATCAAAATTAGGGAACTTTATTGAGTAACCAAGCTCACCATCATTATGAAATATAGCTAAAAATGTATAACTTTCCTCTAAATTTTCCATAAGTGTTACTCTCCTTTATACTGAATTTATATAGATTTTAATTATATAACAAAGTATTAAATCTTCATATTCACATTTAATATTAAAAAATCATTTTTGAGCTACATATATACGATTCTCATCTTATTTTCATTAAAATACAGTATAATTTCATATAAATAACTATATTATTTTTCTAAATTAAAAAAGAATACATCATTTTAAATGATATATTCTTAATTATATTATTTATTCAAAAATAACTTAAACTATTTTCCAAATGTTTCATTAATATGTTTTTTCAATGCCCAAAAATCATCTTCTGAATAAACGCTATCTTCCACACTATAACTTTGTTCATTTATTTTAGCCATACAGTACAAAGCTTTTCGGCACTCATCCTCTGATTCTATATAAAAATCCAACTCATATGCTAATTCATATAATAGTTCCTTTAAATAGTCCATGTCTACTCCTAAAATATTACTACTGTACTAATTATATTAGATACCTTCTAATTTTATTATATGTATTCATTTAAATAAATCTACAGGAATTTATATAAAATTTACTTTCCGATAAAATATTTTTTCATTCATGGTCATTATGTAACTATTACCTTTTGCATAGAATATTATATAACTATAAATATAAAATAGAGGTGATACTATTGGCAGCTGTTTTAGATGCTCTCTTATATACTTTCAACTCTGAAGACTCTACATTAGAATATTCAGAAGCAATTAAATTTAATTTTGATTACTCCTCTGATAAAGATATTCTTTTCAAAAAAAATGATAATTCTACATTCTGCATTTTAAAACCTGGAAAATACCTAATAAATTGGTGGGTTGGTACTCAAAGTGGTTCCTATGGGACATCTGTATCATTTGGAATAAAATATATGTTAGATAATAAGCCTACTTATAAAGTTTCTTCTACACCACTCAAAACTGGTTATTTAAGTGGTAATACAATCTTAGATATACATGAGAATCAATTACCATTTGAATTTGAACTAGTTAATCTGTCTGGTTTTACAGAGCAACAAAAATCAGTAGTTGTTTTAGCACTTGATACTGTGGTACAAGCTGGTATGACAGCAATGGAAATTGCTCCAAAAGGAGAAAAAGGAGATAATGGTCTTATTGGCCCTAAAGGTGATGAAGGTCATAAAGGAAATCCTGGACCTCGTGGGGAAAGAGGCTCTGTAGGTCCTCGTGGACTTTTGGGACCTCGCGGACTTACTGGCGATAGAGGTCTTCGTGGACTTACTGGTGATAAAGGTGTCAAAGGTAATCTTGGACCATCGGGAACTGCAAGAAAACTTTCTTCGTCATCCTCATCAGTAAAATCAAAAGATTTCATATCTATCCCTTCAAAATCTGCTATTATTTTTAATGAAGTTGATATAAGTTTTGTAATGGATGGCGATAAAATCTCAAGAGATTCTGCTATTGTTTTTGAAGGAAATGGTGATATAACTTTTGAAGAAATTGGACTTTATGATTTGGCTTGGTATCTATGTATTGAGGGAATTGAGCAAGTTTCAGAATTTTCATTTAGTGTTATTAAAGTTATTGATAACATCCCCAACTTTGAAAGCCCACTAATTAAATGTACCTACCCTCAACTTATTGTCGGTGCAACACATGCCCAAGGGTTAATTCCTATAACAGAAAAAACTACTATTAGACTTATTAATTCAAGTGTTCCTTCTGGAAATAATTCAGGACAAGGACAAATACAATTAACTCGAAATATAGAAGTTAAAGGACGACTTAAGATAATTGCATATACAATAGGAAAATAAACTATAAAAGATATGTGTAATTAAAAGGTTCTTTCTCATCTTTAGATAACTAGAATAACTAACACATCAGAAAAGGGCATCCGAAAATGCCCTTTTGTTGTATCCTTAATTTTTATACCCATACTTAAGTAAGAACCTAAAATCTTCTAAATAATTATCCTTTTCTTACTAATATTTCAGCATTGTTCTATAATGATTCACTTTAGTTTTATCCTTTTTAGCAATATAAATATCTATTAATTTTTTTAATGTTTCTTGTTTTATAGGTTCATAATCTAAACATTTTTCTAATACTTCAATAGCTTTTGCAACTTTTTTAACTTTCATATATACAACTGCCATATTAGTCATTAGTTCATACTTAATGCTTTCAAATTCTACACTATCAAGTGATTTGATAACCTTTTTAGACTCTTTTATTAACTCTTCATTTTGCTCTGTATCAAATAATAATTTTAATTTTTTAACTTTAATATAAATATTATCTTCTTTCATCAAAGCTCTATCGTAAAATTCAAGTGCTATTTTATACTCTCCTTTTTTATGATAAATCCATGCAATTTCACCTAAAACTATTATATTATCTTCTTTTTGCTCTAAAAGCTCATTATATATACTTAATGCTTTATCTCTTTTATCTAAATTTTCATAACAATTTGCTATTCCAAAATAATAGCTTATATCATCTGAAATTTTAATAGCTTTTTTGTAATCTTTAATAGCAGATTTATAGTCCTTAATCGCCTCTTTAACTAAAGCTCTATTACTATAAATAATTGCTAAACTTGGATCGATTTTTTCTGCTTTATCATAATACTCTAAAGATTTATCCATCATATCCTGATTAAAATAACTAAGTGCAATATCATTATATAACTCTGCTAGTCCATCTGATATTTTTTCTGCTCTAAACAGAACTTCCCGTGCTTTCTCATACTCTGAAAGTTCACTATATGAAGCTGATATCATTCTTAAAAGCATATAATCATCATCTTCAGCCTCTAAATACTCATTTACATACTTTATAACCTCTTCAAATTCTGAATTAGTATATGCAATATATGAAAGATAATATAAAGCACCAGTACTTTCTTCATCACCAATTTCAAGTGTTTTTAAAAAATCCACTTTTCCTAAATCGCCATCTTTTAAATAATACGAACACTTTCCTCTAAAGAAATAATCTTCTGCAATACTTTGACTAGATAACTCTATTGATTTTGTAAAATTTTCTTTAGCAACTTCAAATCTTTCTAAATGATAATTACAAATTGCAATATTTCCATAAAAACTTTCTGTTGTTTCTAAAAATAATCCCTTCTTAAGAAATTCTATTGCTATTTCAAATTCCTCTCTATCCATATATATTTTTCCAATCAAATCATATATATACGGATTTTTATTATCTAACTCTACTAAATTCAAATAATCCTCTAATGCTAAATCATCCTCATCTAAAGCTCTATAAATAGCAGCTCTTTTATAATAATACTCAGTATTATCTTTCTCTAACGAAATAGCCTTACTAATAGATTCTAATGCATCATCAAATTTATTATCAATAAGCTGACAATATGAAAGTTTCATATATGCATCGGCATACTTATCATTTATAGCTATAAGTACTTCTAATATCTCTCTAGCTTCCTCAATTTCTTTTAATTGTATATATAAATCAGCTAAATAAAAATATGCTATATGATACCCTGGTTCAATTTTTATAGTTTTTTTATAATCTGTTACAGATTTCTCTACAAGACCTAGCATCCTATGTATAATTGCTCTATTATAATAATAATTTGCATTATTCCCTTCTAAAACAATCGCTTTAGTTATATACTCTAATGCCTTTTCAATATCACCTTCTTCAAAATAACATCCTGCAAGCCCAGAATAAATTTCATGATCTTCTTTCTCTAGGACATATGCCTTCTCAAAATATACTAATGCTTCATTCGTGCTGGCAAGGCTCATATAAACAAATCCAAGTCTTTTAAGCCCATCTAAACTCTTAGGGTTAATTTCTAATGCCTTTAAAAAGCTTATTATTGATTCTGTTTCATTTCTTAACTTTTCATAAGCTTTTCCCCTTAAAATATAATACTCAAAAGCTTTACCATCCATACTAATAGCTTTTTCAATATCAGTAATTGAATCCTTAAAATTATTATCTAAAAACTCCCCATAGGCTCTATAGTAGTAAAAAATATCCTCATCACTTAAAATATCTTCATACTCTGAACATAAATCTAATATTTCCTCACTACTCTTTATAGTTCTCTCTTTAGCATAATCTCCAAGATATAACTCAATTTCTTTTAAGAAGCTTTCTAATGCTTCTTCTTTAGTTACATCTAAGTTTATTTTTTTCTTTTCATTTTCTTTTTTATCTATATCATAAAAGAATTCATCTATTATATCTAACATCTTTATCTCCTTAAAAGCTTTCTTCCTACTCATTCTATGTTATACACTACTTAGCTATTAATATCAAATCTTTTTAATTAAATTTATCTTTTTTGGTTAAACTATCCTTATTAACTTTAAATACAAAGGAGTTGTAAAAATTGAATTACAAAAACATCTTACCCATATTTATATTCTTGTCCCTTACTATTAATTTATATTCAAAGGTTGTCTATGCTGTTCCAAATCAAGCTTATTTAGTTGATGTTGAGTTTATAGAAAAAGATAATGATACGCTTAACGATGACCTATATAAAAAACTTGAGCCATTATTAACAGAATTATTCATTGAAAGAAACGATTCTATTCTTTCATTTGACTCAGATAGCCTTAGAAAATATTATAACTTAAATCAAAAACCAAGTCTTTACGCTTTTGAAAATGAAGCAAAAAAAATTAAATATTTAGGTAATTGGTGTGAAAAACAAGGAATAACCTTTTCTGAAATTAAATCTAAAGTGAAAGTAAAGAAAATCAAAAAGAAAGATTCTAATTTATACAGTACCATTGCTGTAGTATCAACTGAATTTCATTATAATTATGATAATGATGATGAAAAAAAAGATAATATGTTTCGTTTAGGTACATATCATTATTTAAATATTAAACTTGAAGATGAAAGCTTTATTATAACAAAAGAATGGTATACTGACCCATTTGCAGACTCATTAGACTTAAACAACTTAAAATCACAAGAAATTAAAGATTATATCTCTAAAAAAAATCTACCTGAATTAAATTTACCTGATAGAGTAAAGAAAGCTATGACATATGCCCATAAATTCTGTGGTGCTGCTGCAGATGATGAAGATGGTTTTAACTATAATAACAAATATACAGATTTTAACCCAGCTGGTGGTGACTGTGCAAACTTTGCATCCCAAATTTTACATGAAGGTGGGAATTTCAAAAAAAATAATACTTGGAACTATATAGATGGTGCTGGAAGTATCGCTTGGGTAAATGCCCAAGGTTTTAAAAATTATATGATTGAAAGTGGAAGAGGTTCTTTAATATCTAAAGGGAAATATCAAGATGTTTATAAAGCCTCTTATAACCTTAGACCTGGAGATTTTGTTGCTTATGAAAAGAAAGGTAGAATTACACACATATCAACAGTTACAGGACTTGACTCAAAAGGTTACCCTTTAGTAACATGTCATAATACAGATAGACTTCTAGTCCCTTATGACCTTGGTTGGAGCAATCCCGATATTACATTCCACCTAGTACATACACATTATTAAAAAATAATATGATTTTTTATTTTTATTTTTAAGTTTTATATTTATTTAGAAAAACTTATCTTTAATTGCATATGTGCTTAATGAAACCTAAATTTCACTATTTTAGTTTAAAGAACTAAAAAAGAGACATATCTTAGAATCTCTTCGCTATGTCAAGGACAAAATAAAAAAGAGGACTACGAAGCTAGAAGATGATTTCGGTATTGAACCATAGCCATCAGGCTAAAAGAACCAATAAAAGTAAATTCTATAAAATAGCTATTCAAGAAATATTATTTGTATATTTTTCTTGAATAGCTTATTTTTTATGCTGAAATATAACTTTTTTTATTAAGGTATAAACTTAATAAAGCCTTTCTATATAGGAATTCTATAAAATCATCATTAAGCTCCTCATTTAATGATTGAGCCTATATTATAATTCCGCACTGAACTTCAAGCATACCACATAAAGAAACAAATTTTCTTTTAAAAGAATCTGAATAGGCTATAGATTTTCCACTCACTCTTTGAACATTACTATTATTTTTAACTATTTAACTCCCTTTCACTAAAAATAATTTCACCCATAAATCCCCTCCAAATTGTTATTTATAATTAATCATACAAAAAGAACCCTATAGATGACACTCTTTATTAAAGTATCTAGTCTATAGGATCCATTTTAATATATCTCTAAATTTTATTGAATTTTTATTTCTTTTTTAAATTAACAATCTAAAATTTTTACATTTATAAGGAGT
>NZ_CAMQZG010000052.1 GCF_947039605.1 uncultured Clostridium sp. | reverse complement strand
TATATTTCTTGGATTTAAAAGTATCATATCAGCTTTTTTTTCAACTTCAAGGCTTCCTATTTTATCTTCCATAAGAGCACATTTTGCGCCATTCATTGTTGCCATCTCTAATATTTTATAAGCTGGGAGCACTTGTGGGTCTAGTGTTCTTCCCTTGTGAATAAGTGATGTAAGATACATATCTCTCATCATATCCATTCTATTATTAGATGGTGCCCCATCAGTCCCTATTGATACTGGTATTCCTTTTTCTATCATCTCTGGAATTCCTGCAAAACCAAGAACTACTTTCATAGCTGCTGCTGGATTATGTGACACTTTAACATCATTTAATCTAAATAAATCTATCTCTTTACTTGTTAACCAAACAGTATGAACTGCTAGTAAATTAGGTGAAAGAACTCCTAGATGATTTAAATGCTCTACTGTTGATAAACCATTTCTAGTTTTAGCAAAATCAATTTCATCTGCAATTTCTGCTATATGCATATGAATTCCTGTATTATACTTATCTGCAAGTTCCTTTGTCTTTACAATAATTTCATCTGAATTATTAAATATAGTTCTAAGTCCAAACCATATTTTTATTCTTTCATTTGATGTATTATTAAATTTTTCAAAAAGCTCAATTTGAGCATTTAATTCTTCTTCACAAGTTTTGTCCCAAGCACTTGGAAGTCCTATCCCTGTATCCATAACTGATTTAGCAAGGCAAGCCCTCATTCCTATCTTATCAACTGCCTCTACCATAGCATCTACATATTGTCCACCAGATTCTAAAAATGTTGTAACTCCACTTTTTATCATCTCTACACAGCAAGCAGTTGATGAAATTAATGAATCTTCATAGTCAAAACTGCTCTCATAAGGCCAAACTCTATCACGAAGCCATGTTAAAAGACTGACATCATCAGCTATCCCTCTACCAAGTTGTTGTGATAAATGCACATGTGTATTTACAAACCCCGGCATAAGAATTTTTCCTTTTGCATCATAAACTTCTGCATTATCATTTATCTCATCTTGATTTATAATTCCAATTTTTTTAATTATATTATCTTCTATAAGAATACTTCCATTCTCATAAATGTTTTTTTCTTTATCCATAGTTAGTATATAAGCATTTTTAATATATAATTGTTTCATATTTTATTACATCTCCTTAAAATCAAAATTTATTAACTAAGAACTAAATTTATAACTGATAAAAGCCCTATTATCCAAAGTGTAAAACTTATTTTTGAAGTTTCACCTGATATAACATGCATTATTATATATGAAATAAACTCAAAACATAATCCAATACTAATGCTATAAGTAAGTGGCATTAAAATAACTGTTATAAATGCTGGTATAGCACACTTGCTATCAGTAAAATCAAGACCTTTAATACTTGCAAACATAAATACTCCAACCATCACAAGTGCTGGTGAAGCCCCATAAGATGGTACTATTGCAAGAAGTGGTGTAAATAGTAATGTCACTATAAATAATAGTGATGTTATAACTGAGGCAAGGCCTGTTCTAGCCCCGGCTGCAATCCCTGCTGCTGATTCTCCAAAAGTTGTAACCGTACTTGTCCCAAGCAACCTTCCAAATAAAGTTGATATAACATCTGCATATAACATTTTTGAAAGACCTGGTATATTACCATCTTTATCCTCTAACTTCATCTGCTTACAGCATCCAATTAAAAATGCTAAAGAATCAAACATATCAATAAACATAAATGAGAAAATTGGTCCTATAAGTGAAATTTTTAAAGCTCCAATTATATCAAGTTTAAAAGCTATTGGTGCGATACTTGGTGGCATAGAAATTATTGCTGAAGGTAATTCTACAAATCCCATGCAAATTGAAATTATTGTAGTTATAACTATACTTATTAAAATTCCACCTTTTATTTTTTTAACCTCAAATGCAATCATAAGCAAAAGCCCTAAAAGTGATATTAAAACTGTTGGTGTAAAATCTGCAAGTGCTACTAAAGTATCTGGATTTGAAACTATAACTCCCATCCCTTTAAGACCTACAAAAGTCAGAAACAAGCCAATCCCAGCTGCTGATGCAATACTAAGTTCTTTTGGAATTGCTTTTGCAATATATTCTCTAGCCCCTGTAAGTGCAAGTATTAAAAAGACTATTCCTGAAATAAATACTACTCCAAGCCCCTGTGTCCAATGTATACCTTCTCCTATCACAAGCGAATATGTAAAGAATGCATTTAGTCCCATTCCTGGAGCAAGTGCAAATGGTGCATTTCCTAAAAATGCAAATATCATAGTTCCTATAGCAGTTGCAAGTATTGTAACCGTAATAAGTGCGCCCTTATCCATTCCTGCATCTGAAAGTATAGCTGGGTTAACAAATACTATATATGCCATTGTTAAAAATGTTGTTATTCCACCTATTATTTCAGTTTTTAAATTTGAACCTCTTTCTGTATACTTAAATTTTTTATCTAAAAATTTTAAATACTTGTTTTTATTTTCTTCTTTATGTATCATAATGTCCCCCTTAAAATAAAATACGAATATTAAAAGTTATTTTAATTATATTATACGTAAATATCATTCCAAATTCAATATAATTTTACATTATTTGTTTTTTTTACTATTTATTCATTTTTATATCTTTTACTACTATCTCACTCTTTATATTAGAGCACCCTAAAGTACTAATTCCCATTAAACTTGAAACTAAAACTAATATTAATTTCTTTTTCAATAGCTTCACCCCTTAAAATTTCTATTTTATGGTTTAATTGTATTTTAAAGTTATCACAAAAATATTACATAGTAAAACTAATTTTACTTTAATAACACTTTTGTATAAACCTACATAGAATACTAATAATATATAATATAATACATATACCGGAGGTATTTTAATGAATAAACTTTTCAAAATTTTTCTTCTAGGTATTGGTTTTATAAGCCTTGTCCTTGGAACTATTGGAATTATATTCCCTGTACTACCTACAACACCTTTTTTCATCCTTAGCTATATTTGCTTTTTAAAAAGCTCTGAAAAATTTAATAATTGGTTTATAAAAACTAACTTTTATAAAAAATATGTAGAGGATTTTGTTAATAAGAAAGGTATCACACTAAAAAGAAAAATTTCCATAATTATTGTTGCTGATATTTTTATAATAACTTCTATGATTATAGTTAGAAATATATATATGAATATCTTTTTGACTGGAATAATTATTTTTAAATATTGGTACTTCTTCTTTAAAATAAAAACTCTTGAAGTTCCAAATTCAAAAAAAATAAAAGACTAACTATTTATATGCAAAGAGACAACCTTGCCAACTTGTAAAATGGCATAGGTTGTCTCTTTTTTCAAAAAATATTAAACTACATTTTCTAGTTCTTCTTCCTCTACTCTATCAAAAATATCCCTATCTAAAGTACCTTCTGTAGCTGAAACTGATGTTGCTACAACTAAATCTCCAAGAACATTTGTAGATGTATTTGCTTGGTCTATAATTCTATATATTCCTGTCACAAGCCCAACAACCTCTACAGGAAGTCCCATACTTGTAATCATTGATATACCTATTAAAAGTCCAACTTGTGGAACTGCTGCACACCCTATAGATAAAAGTGTTGCTTGTAAAACTATTGATGCAAGTTGTCCAAATCCAAGTTCTACCCCTGCAACCTGTGATGCAAAAATAACTAAAGTTCCAAGAAAAATTGCTGTACCATCCATATTTGCAGTAGCACCTAGTGGCAGTACAAAGCTTGATGTTTCATCTGGAATACCTATTTTATTTTTTGCAATTTTCATTGATACAGGAAGTGCTGCCATAGATGTACATGTACTAAATGCAATAAGCCATGATTCAAAAGCCTTTTTAAAGAACTTTATAGGATTCACCTTTGCAACAAATATAAGTATTAATGTATAAACAACAGCTATATGTGTACCTGCTGCTAAATAATCTGTAAGTAAAAATTTAAATATATTTCCAAGAATTGATGTTCCATAAGTTATCATAACATTAGTCATAAGACCAAATACCCCTATAGGTGTATATAAAATTACAATATCAACAATTTTAAAAACAACATCATTTCCAAGCTCTAGACCCTCTGCAACATTTTTACCCTTTTCACCAAGGAGCATAACTGCTGCACCAACAAATAATGCAAAAACTATTATTTGAAGCATAGAACCATTTGTAAGTGATTCAAAAATATTAAGTGGAATCATATCAAGAAGTGTTTCATAAATACCCGGCATCTCTTGTACTTCGACATTAGAACTAAGACCTGTTATATCAACACCTTGCCCTGGCTTTATAATATATGCCATCATAATTCCTATTGATATAGAACACGCTGTTGTAAGTGTAAACATAACCATAGTTTTAATACCAATACTTCTAAGTTTTTTGATATCCTTAAGATTAATAACAGCTGTACTAATAGAGAAAAATACTATAGGTACTACACTCATCCTAATAAGTCTTATGAAAATATTTCCTAAAAACTCTGAAAAAATAGCTATTTGATTTATAACACCAACTTCTGTTCCCCCAATAGCGCTTAAGATAGCACCTAAAATACATCCTGTTATAAGCCCTATAAATATTTTATGATACAATTTTAGATTAAATTTCTTTTTAATAATAATGCCCCCTTTTATTATCATTTTCCAACCCCAACACTAATTATATCTATTCCATTTTATGTATTAAAATTGAATCTTTTCCATTATTATACTATATTTTTCTATATTTTCATATAATAATTTATTTTTATGCATTATTCGTAAAAATAAAAAAAGCCATGATATTTGCATATCATGGCTTTTAATACTAATCTAAGAATAATAGTGTATCTATATCCTCAGCAACATTATATTTTACAAGATTTTTTTCAACTGTTAAGTCTAAGAAATCATTTATATCATTTATTCTACTTTCTTTACTAACTTTCTCTTTTAAGTCTATAAGAATTATATGATCATTAAGGTTATGTGCAAATATAATATCTTCTACCTTTAGTCCTGCTCTAATTTCTTTTTCAATATTTTTAGCACACTCTTTATTAATTTCTACAAGAGTTGGTCTTTTATCTATATTTATATCAGCCTCATCTTCTACCATTTCAACTGAAAAAACTTTATTAAAATCTTTTTCTGCAAGTATTTCTACTTCTTTTTCTGCTTTCTTCTCACTTGAAAAAGAATTTACTATCTCAAGCTTTCCAGATTTATTTAACGCTGTTACAACAAACTTTGCCATTCTACTCATTCCTTTCAACTTTATAGTCTTGTTATTATAGCACATATAACCCAAAGCTACGAATTAGATCTACTATAAAAAGAAGTCAATTTATTTTGCACCAAGGCAATTGAAATTAATATTCCTGCTATTACAAGCAAACTTGGTCCAAATTTCAAAACATTATGTAATTGCGACCTCTTACTAAAATCTATAAAATCAAGTTTTTCTAATAAAATAAATATTATATTCAAAATAACCCCTACAATTCCAAATAATAAATAGATTTTGCCAATTAATTTTTGTGTATATTCCCAATTTTCAGGACTTCTTCTAGCATTTCTGTTTTTATATCCTATAGGATATTTTTTATTTTTTGCCACTATAAAAATATATAAAACTCCAATAATAACAAATATTATTGGAATTGCTAATATAAGATTTAATCCTATCATGCTAAACACCTCATCATTATATTACTATCTCTTATCCTAACAATCAATAACTTTTATTTAGTAGGATAAACTATAATGGCTATATCAAAATTAAGTTTGATATAGCCATTCCTTATTTACAATCATTAATCTATTTTAGAAATGATATTTCAAACTCACTCCCCCCTCTTAGTTCACTTTTAACATTTATATCACCATTTTGTGAATTAACTATTGTTTTTGCAAGATTAAGTCCTATTCCTGCACTGTCTTTTTTCTTACTTCTACTACTTTTAAAAAATCTATCGAAAATATAAGGAAGTTCATCCTCATAAATCCCTTCACCTCTATCCGTTACTATTATTCTTGTAAATATAGTTTCTTCTTTAATATATATAACTACTTCTTCACCTCTATTAGAATGTTCTATGCAATTCTTGACTATATTTCCAACCGCCTCCTGTATCCAAAAGCTATCATGCATAATAATATTTTCTGATACATTATCACTTTTAAATACTATTTCCACACCATGCTTTTTTGATATTTCACTAAGACTCTCTAATGCATTTAAAGTTGTTTTCTTCAATGATTTTTTTTCATTCTTAAATTTTATTGCACCTGCATCAAGTTTTGCAAGTTTTAAAAGATTGTCTATAAGACCCTTCATCCTAATTAGTTGTTTCTCATTACTCTCTAAGAATATAAGTTCTTTTTTTCTTTCTAAGTCTTTATTTAAAAGTATTTCATTATTAAGTATCATTGAACTAAGAGGTGTTTTAAGTTGATGTGATATATCTGATAATAAGTTTATTAAAAATTGCTTCTCCCTTTTTACATTATCAAGACTTTCAGAGATTATAGTATTTACCTTATTAAACGACATAAACAATCTTGAAATTTCTCCATCATCTATTTCAGATATTCTAAAATCTGTTTTTTTATCAATTAAAGCACTTACCCATTTTTCAACCTTCATAAGTTTTTTATAAATCCTCACGTGACTTCTATAGTTTAAAAATAATATTAAAACTCCTAATAATATTAATATCAAATTAAATGAAACTATACCATTTTTTAGACTTATTGTCTCATTAAAAATTCTTGCATTTATATTTTCATCATATTTATACTTATCTAAAATTACCTTACCTTGCGTTATTTTCTCTTGACTACTCTTACCTATAACAGATTTAACAATCTCACTCTCCATACTCGGCATTTCTGCTAAAAGTGAGCCTACAACTTTTTGCTGACCTTCAATATATGCATTTCTAACCATCTTATTATTACTCATAAATATTATATTCATTATTAATACAAAAAATATGATAGCTACTATTAAAATCTTATTTGATTTCTTTAACTCATAATTATCTAAATACTCCAATTTTTTAATCCCCCATATAACAAATTATCTATTTATAACACTCTCACTCCAGACATAACCTAATCCTCTTTTAGTAACTATATAAGCTGGATTTGCACTATCAATTTCAATTTTCTCTCTAAGCCTTCTTATATATACGGCAAGTGTTTTATCATCTATAAGCGAGGCATCAAACTCATATAACTTGTCTAATATTTGTTCCTTACTCAATACATTAAGTGGATTATTTATAAATATTAAAAGTAACTTATATTCCTGCGAACTTAAAGCTAAAAATTCCTTATTTAAACTTACTTCACTAAGTTTTACATTTACCTCTATCTCTCCACTTTTTAAAAGACCATTAAACTCTATATCCTTTTTCCATCTTCTCATATTTACCTTCATTCTTGTTATAAGTTCTTTTGCTCTAAAAGGTTTTGTTATATAGTCATCTGCACCTATCTCAAGCCCTAAAACAATATTGACCTCATCATCACAAGCTGTTAAAAATATTATTGGAACTTCACTCTTTTTCCTAATTTCTTTACATACTTCATATCCACTGCCATCTGGTAGCATTACATCTAATAATATTAAATTATACTCATCACTAAATTTTGCTTTAGCTTCTTTTATTGTCGCAACTCTATCTACATCAAATCCCTCTTCTTCTAAATTAAACTCTATAGCCATTGCAAGTGCATCATCATCTTCTAATAATAAAACTTTACTCATTTCTAATCCCCCATAAAATCATAAATTCAATAATTTCTTTTATTATAATGATACCAAATATTTCTTTTTCTTTCTTTTAAAACAAATTAAATTAACAAAATTTATAAATACCATACATCTAAATTGTATATTTACCCATTTTATATTTTGTTAGCTAACTAACTTTTCCATAGAATTATATCTTTTCTTATGTTATAATAATAATTATTACTAAAGAGAAAATATTAATAAAGGCGGTATTAAAAATGAATCCTATAGTTATCCCACTTATTTTAATAATGTCACTTGCAATTGTTCTTTATACAATTGGAACTTTTACAGGAATAAAAGATAAATCATTCACTAAAAAACATGTTATTTTATTCCATAGTGCTGTATTGCTTACTATTATTGGATTATTCTACATGAGCGGAATATCATCAAAAATAAGTTATGCAGATGTTTCATATAAAATGATGAATATACATACAGGACTTGGTTATCTTGCTGTTATAATTCTTATTATTCATGCAATAATAGTAACTATAATGAAAAGAAAACTTTCAAATAGTCGTACAAGCCTTGGAAAAGGATTTAATACATTTAGCTTTATACTTTGGCTTATTTGCATAATTTTATATTTAATAACTTTTTATATAGGAATTATGGCTGGAATGAATTAATAAATTATATAAAAAAATGGGAACTATCAAATAAATTTTTGATAGTTCCCATTTTACTTAAGTCTTAAATAAATATTGAAAGAACATTATTTAAATCTGCTATTTTACCCTCTCCAATAGCTTTAAAGTTCCAATCAGTACCTATTTTAACTAACTCTGCAAATATCATTGTTGTAGCTGTTGATGCATCTTCTTTAAGAATAAATCTACATAGCTCTGTACCATTCTCTTCATTAGTCAATCTAATGTATGAATGATTAACCATTCCAAATGTTTGTCTTTTTTGCATTGCTTCATGAATATCTATTATAAAGACTATCTTTGCAACATCAGATCTAATTTGAGTTAAGTTAATTCTTATCTCTTCATCATCCCCTGCGCCAGCTCCTGTTCTGTTATCTCCACCAAGTTGAATACCTTGACCAACTTTATTGTTAAAGAATATAACATCACTTCCACCATTTTGTAACTTCCCATTTGCATTTAATAATAATGCTGATATATCTAAATCAAATGAGCTTCCACCATTTGAAACATCCCATCCTGCACCAAGTAAAACCTTTGTAAGACCTGGCTCTCTCTTAGTTAAATCGATTATATCATTTTTTTGCATATTTAATATTCCACCCATTTGTGGTTGTTGCATTTGTTGTCCTTGCATTGGATTAAATCCACCGCCTAAATTAATTCCCATATCTGTTCTCCTTTTCACTTCTTTTTATTTAAGAATATACTTAATTTTAACACTAAAGCTTTTTTATTACTATAACTCTAATATACGCCTTTTTAAGAAGAATTAATACTTCTAATTAGTTCTAACCTATTTATATATACTTCCCTAAACATATATTTGTCATACTTTAGTTATATAATATTCATATAATAATTTAAAGGAGATACTAATGAAGAAAAAAATATTATTTATACTTATATGGTTACTAGCAATTATTATAGCAATTTCTATCTATCTTTTTGCTTCAAAACCTCAAAAGAAACCATACATACAAACTAACTTCCAATACAACGGAGTTATTGGAATAAGCCCAAGCAAAGATATGGGTGAATCACGCAATAATGTTACTATTACTGATACAAATATTATAAACTCTGATGGTATAAAAACTTATATCGGAAAAGATATAGTTTCAAGTATTTATTCAAGTGATATAAATGGCTTTATCTCACAAAAAGATTTTACCGATGGCTTAACACAATATCAACAGTTACTTTTTACACCTGTAAATGGAAAAACTGAAAAACTAACTAGCTTTTTATCAGATATCACTTCATATGCTATTATTGGTGATTGGGTTTACTATACTTATAAACCTACTTTATCAAGTACAAGCCTTGATTGTGTTAATGTAAAAACAAAACAAGATTTTAATTTATCTAATAATTATAAAGATGGAGAGATTGAAGGTAACTACTATGAGTTCACAGATGAAGAAAAAAGCAATTATAAAATAGCTCTAAATGGTGCTGTTATTTATAATACTGATAACACTAATATGCTTATACCTTGTGGACAGAACTCTATATATGCTGTTCAAATGGATAATGGTTCATTATTTAGAATAAATCTTAAAACTAAAGAAAAGAAAAAATTAGATATTACAGGGACATCTATCGAACAATCTGTTGTAAAAGATAATTCAGTAGTTTTAAAAATTACTGGTTACAAAGAAAATAGTTCAGCCGTATATTTATTAAGTGATGAATCTATTTCAGATTTAAAACTATCATCATCAAAAACTAATATACATAGTATTCCAAATTCTGATAGAATACTTATTTCTACTGCTAGTGATGATTTTAAAACAACAGATTTAAAAATTATTAATGCTAATACTTTAGATGTAAATACACTTAAACCACTTACTATATATGCCTCAGATAGTGTTATAACTAATAACTACTTATACTATACTGATAAATCAAACCTATATAAAGTTTCTTTGTCAGACTCTAAATCTACTTTAGTATCAAGTTCTATAATGCCTACTACTCATTTATTTAAGCTAGGTAATAACATTGCATACTTTGATAAGAATAAAATTTTATATATTTCTGATAAAAAAATTAACCTTACAGATATTCAAAATATTCATGTATCTGGCAATGACCTAATTATCCTTGCTAATAATAAAATTTATTCTTGCAATCAAAATGGGGACCTTAAAATCATGGTTTCTGATTTGAATTTATATAAAGAAATTAATTTATTTAATCCTTATGGTTCTCCTGTTAACGTATCATTAAGTTCTAATCAACCACTTTTAAAAGAACTTAGTAAAAACATTTGGGTACTTGATAAAAGTACAGGACCTTTTGACTCTTTACAGGTTCACTTCCAAAAGAGTCCATTTGATTATAATAATCCTACGTTTGCAAATGATGTAACATTTACTGTAGGTACTACACAGGCATCTATACAATATAATAATGCCTATATTGAAAATAATAAGATAACCATTCCATCAGCAAATGGTGATGGTAACTCTGTATTACTTAGAAAACTATTTGATAGTATAATGATCTCAGATCCATCAGGTCTTAACTTAGCTTATTTACACCTATTTTTAAATACTAAAGGACAACTTGTCATTAATAACTATGTATTTAATAAAGGTCCTGTATTTAAGAATTCAAATTCTGATAATGATCATTCTAATTTTTAATTAAACAAAAAGGATATTTCAAATTTAAAAATTTGAAATATCCTTTTTTTCTCTTCTAAAATGCTTCTTTTAAAACTTTTCTACTAATATAAGATTCAATACTCTTACTAATAATTATTGATACTACTATTGCAATAACTGCAAAAATTATTCTTTGACTTAATACATATAAATTTATATCACCAAAATACTTTCCTATCTCTGTCATACTAAGTGCAAACATTATCCCGCCCATAGCTCTAACTCTTGGCTTTTTAGAACTTAGGAAATAATAGAATCCCATTCCCATAATCCCCATTCTAACTGGATATAATGGTACTATTGTGACAATTATTAAAAGTCTTACTACACCCATTAAACTTCCAATTATAATATCTTTATCTATCCCTTTATTTAAACCTATGTATGGATAAAACATTGCTATTACCCCAAATAATATCCAATCTCCATATGGTAAATTAAATAAATGAATTATAAATGATATAACTGAAACTAATATTGCTATCTTTACTGAAAATACTAATTTCTCTTTATTTGAACTACTATCATCTTCGATTTTAAATCCTTTAATAAAATCATCTATAGTTCTTATACTATTTCTTTTGTTGCTAATATTTTCACTAATAGCTTTAATACCACATGCAATTGCTATTGCTACTGTAATACCTATATAACTTGGAATCACCCTGCTTATATTATCATTAAAAGTAAATGAAATAATATATATAAATAAAAGTGGTAGATACATCTGTAGCTTTAAATACTTAATACTTGAGTAAATAAGAATACTTATCCATACTAAATTTATACAAAATTCTAAATATATATTAAAATTCCCTATATACCCTAAAATTATAGATGGAATAATAAGTCCAAGCATCTTTAATATATTTTTATACATTCCTTTTTTATTATCCATCATAAATATTAGAAATAAAGTCATCATACCCATCATAACAAAACTTCTTCCACCATTTCCAAATAGTACACTTGATACATATATAAATATAGCAACTATCGAGAATGCTAAAATAAATCTTATAATATTATTTTTATTATTTTTAATCATATCTCCCTCTCTTTTCAATAATTATATTTATTTAATAATTATTATCCATTAAGTATACTATAATATATTCTCAGTCTTTTTTCAATAGATAATCATTTTTAATTAGCTTTTAATTTCTATATTAATCTTTATATACCATAACTCACCTAGCTTATTAGACACTTAGTTGTAAAACTAATTTGTTATACTAAAAAAATATCTAAAAATATTTGGAGGGACAAAATGAGTAGAGAATATCTTTTATCAAAAGAAAAAATTTCAAAATCAGTATTAAAAATTAGTACACCATCTGCAATATCAACCTTATCTTCCGTAATATATAGCATAATAAATACTATATTTATAGGTAGATATGTTGGTGTTGTTGGAATAGCTGCAATATCAATTTATTTACCAGTCCAAATGCTAATAGTTGCAATATCAGCACTTTTTGCATCTGGGATAGGTTCATTAATATCAAGAATGCTTGGTAGAAAAGATGAATTATCTGCTACTAAATCACTTGGTACACTTGTATGTATAACTGCTACCGTAAGTATTCTAGTATCTATTATAGGCGTTATATTTGCACCATTTATTGTACATATATTTGGAGCACAGGGAGATGTTTTAGCCTACGCAAGCTCATATGGAAGAATAATGTTTATAGGAACTTTATTTTATCCCTCATGCGTTGCTGCTACAAGTGCAATAAGATCACTAGGAGATACTAAATTTTATATGAGAGGTACTTTAATAAGTGTTGTTGCTAATATAGTTTTTGACATATTATTTATTGTAATTCTTGGATATGGCGTTATGGGGGCAGCACTTGCGACTGTTTTATCAAAATTTATAAACTTTGTATACATAGCATATTATTTTAAATATAAATCACCAATTAAAATTAAATTAGAATACATAAAATACAATCTAAAAATTATGAGAGAATCACTTCCAATTGGAATTTCAACATTTATAAATGAATTTACAGGAAGTATGGCTATAATGCTCCTTAATAGAGATTTATATGCCCTTGGTGGAAATTATGTTATAGCTGTCTATGGAATAGTCTTTAAACTAACATCATTTATCCAAAGACTTGTAGCTGGATTCTCAAGAGGAACTCAGCCACTTATAGGATTTAATACCGGTGCAAAAAATCAAGAAAGAGTTATGGGAACTTTAAAATGGGGAATTATTTACTCTACTATTCTAGCAGCAGTAATGACTGTTATAATGATTATATTCTCAAAATATTTTATGGCACTTTTTACAGATAGTAATGATCTTATACAATATGGTGAGGGAGTTCTTATAATTGCCTTGCTAGGTTCACCACTGCTTGGACTTTATTTTATATCAATTACCTATTTCAAAGCAGTTGGAAAAGCAAAAGAAGCTATTATACTCTCTTTATTTAGAAGAGTAATTTTCTTTATTCCATTCTTATATATTCTACCTTATACACTAGGACTTGGACTTATGGGGATATGGATTACACTTCCATTATCAAACCTACTTTCAGCCATTGTAAGTGGAATATTATTATTTAGAGAATTTAAAAAATCAAAATCTTTAGCTAATAAAAAAACTGTGCAAACTACATAAAAACTGCCTGTGAGTTTTATAACTTACAGGCAGTTTTTTTAATTATTCACCTTTTAAATCTTCTATTATTGTCGCTTTATCAAGTTTTCTAAGTGGTAAAAGTGAAGATAGTACTCCAACTACTGTTGCAATTAAAACTACTATAGCTATAATTTCAAAATTAGGATTAAATATCATTCCCATTCCCATTGCCTGTTTCATTAGCATATGAAGCATATAATTTATAGTACCTCCGACTCCTACTCCATACATAGCACTTATTCCACCATACATAAGCCCTTCTTTTAAAACCATATTTCTAATTTCTTTTTTACTCATTCCTATAGCCCTAAGCGCTGCTAGTTCTGATTTTCTAAAAAGAATATTAGTTGACATTGTATTAAAGATATTAGTACAACTTATAAGTGTTATTACAGTTATAAATCCATAAATTAAGAATTCTATTTGTTTCATAAACTGTGCATTTTCTTCTAACATTTCTTTTTCATTAAATAACTTTATATTATATTCTTTTGCTATTGTATCAACCTGTGCTTTAATTTTTTCATAACCTTTATCATCAAGTTTATCATCAATATCTAAAATTAGTTCATCTGTTCCTAGCATATACTCAAAGGATTCTCTTCTCTCCTCATTAACCCCTTTAGCTACCTCCTTAAAATTATCATAATCTACTATAAATTCTACCTGATCAAATAACTTTTGCGGAAGTTCTGATACTATTGCTACTACCTCATACTCAAGAGTATTTTCTTTAGTATATATATAATCATCACCCTCACCTGTATGCTCCTCATTTAATGTTTTGTTTATATATAAAGAATCTCCAACTTTATGCTTATAAAGACTTCCTTTATATTTATCACCTGAACCATTTCCATAATATAAACTATCTGAAACAATTATAATTCCATTGTTTTTCTCCATATATTCTTTATCAATTTTCCCATCAATAATATACTTATTTAAAAGGTCCACTGTATTATCATTTAACTTAGTGGCTTGAATATCAGCATCCATCATCATAGTATAACCACTTTTTTTTGAATATCTCTCCATAAGTAAATGATCATCTACTACATTAGTTTTCACTTGATTATCTTTTGCTATAACACTTACTAATCCATTTGCTCGTCCCATTGACTCATAAACTTTTACATTTTCAATCTTTTGAAGCCCTTCAACAAATCCATTTATTTTTTCTTGAGGCTCATTATGAACATACACTGACATATCATGAGTTTCCATAGTTGCATCTGTATAACCTAACATATCATTTTTGACAGTTTTCATATAAGATGCAAAAACTATAATCATTATCATACAAATACTAAGTGATAAAACTGTTGCTACATATCTTTTTTTGTTTCTTTTTATATTTCTATAAGCCATGATAGTTCTAATTCCACAGAATTTTTCTACTATACTAAATCTTTTTCTTTTTATATTTTCTTTTTTAATATTTTTTCTATTATCAATTGCCTCAACTGCTGAAACTTTACTAATCTCTCTAGCTGGAAGAAGTGCTGAAAAGTATGTTGTAACAAGCCCAAGCACGCCTGCTATTGCATATATCCACCAATCAAACTGTATGGCTATTGATAAATATGAAGCTCCACTTAAATGTTTTAAAACTTTTTCTATTACAATAATTGCAACCGTTCCAAAGAAAAGTCCAAAAGGAATTGCAATTGCTGCTATAATATTAGCTTCTTTTAAAATCATCTTTTTAAGTTGCTTTGATGTTGCACCTATAGCCTTTAAAAGTCCAAATTCCTTCATTCTAGAAACTATACTTATATAAAAAGCATTTCTTATAACTAAAACTGTGCATATCACAACCATAGATATTATTATAGCTGCCATAAATCCCATTGCTAAATTTCTACTTGTATCTGTACTTGCACCAAGATAATTAAGCAAATATCTATTTTCAGTTGATTCAGCACTTGTCATAGAAGCTAACTCATCAATTGTTTCTCTTATCGCTGTATTTTTAGCTTTAAAAGCAGTAAATCTACTTGCTGGACTTAAATCATCATTATATAAAACTGCTGTTCCAGCTTTTATCCTAAAATAGTCATTTTGCTCATCAATTAATCCTACTATTGTATATTCATTTTTCTTTCCATCAACTTCAATGGTAATTTTCTCCCCTATATCTTTAAGTAGTTCATCTGCTCTCATAGTTTCAATTACTACTTCTTTATCATTTTCTGCAAATCTTCCATTTTCTAAATCAAACGGAAAAAGGTCCTGTGAATCTTTGCTCATTTCCTTTACAACCATCTTCACATCATACTTAGCACCCTCAACCATGCCTTCTTCTGTTATATTATTTAATATACCTACTTGTTCTACACCTAAATGCATACTCATTTTATCATAATCTTCTTTTGATAGACCTCCAAATCCAATATGGTAATCACCACTTTTATCTATTTCTCTATCAAGAAATGTTTGATGAATTCCTCTTACAAAAAGCATTATAGATGTCATAAGTGCAACTGATAAAATTATTCCACATATAGTTAGAATAGTTCTCCCTTTGTTCTCTACTAAATATTTTTTTGTTATATCCTTATAAGTTTTCAAGGCTCACCACACCTTTCTTACATGCTATTTTAACAATCTCTCCATCCTCAATTGTAATAACTTTATCTGCTTTTTCTGCAATCTTTAAATCATGAGTTATTACTATAAGTGTTTGATTATACTTTTTACTTGTAATTTGTAAAAGCTCTATAATCTCCTTACTTGTCTTTGAATCAAGATTTCCTGTTGGCTCATCTGCAAGGATTATTCCTGGCTTATTTATAAGACTTCTAGCAATAGATACTCTTTGCTGTTGTCCCCCTGATAACTCTGCTGGAATATGCTTTCTTCTTTTATCAAGCCCTAGAATCTTTAAAATCTCTTCAAAATAACTCTCATCAACTTTTTTACTATCAAGAAGAACCGGAACTTTTATATTTTCCTCTACATTTAATATTGGAATAAGATTAAAGAATTGAAAGACAAAGCCTATACTTCTTCTTCTAAAAATAGCAAGATTATCATCTTTCAGTTTTAAAATATCTTCATTTTCGATTATTATCTCACCACTTGTAGCTCTATCAAGTCCTCCTAAAAGATGTAATAGTGTTGACTTTCCAGAACCTGATTCTCCAACTATCGCAACAAATTCTCCCTTTTCTATATTAAAATTAATATTTTTTAAAGCATCTACTCTACTCTCACCTTTTCCATAAACCTTACTTAAATTTCTAACTTCTAAAACATTCATATTTTTTCCCCCTCATAATTTCAAAAATCTATATATTTATCTTAAAATTTCTATATTACAACTAACATCACTCGAATATTACAGTTTTGTAATATTACATCTTGCTTCTATTCTAAATTAATAAATTAAACTAGATATTAAAATCATTTTATTAAAGAATAAACTTATTTAAAGAATAGAATTTTATATGTATTTATCATTTTTTTATTTTTGTTAATCTTTTGTTAATATTCCGACTAAATTCCTGTTATCATAAAACTTGGACTATAAATAAAATACTAAAGGAGGGCTTTATCATGTCAAATGGACACAGCGCCGAAAAAATGATAAAACTTGGTACAAGCGAGCATTCAGCAACTAAACTTGTAGAATACCCAACATGCCATATAGCAGTTAGAGATTTTGTAAAGGCTGGACTTCCTAGCGAAGATGGAGATGGAACAGATAACATAAACTACTTTATAGCTAAACATATCTCTTTAAAAGAGAAAATTAATATTCCAACAGTAAACATATTTTCACTTGGAATTTCTATTATCGTATTCTTAGCATCAATATTATTAGTTTTATCACAACTAGCAATATTCAATCAAAGTATGACAATAGAAATTCTAAGTAAATTCAACCTTGCAATAGTAAACTTTGATTTATTAATAATAGCTTTATCCGTTGCATTCTTTGCAATTTCAGGATATTTAATACTTCTTATATGGAGAAAAATGCTTTCAAGAAAAGATTTAATCCTTGAAAGAGATTGCCATAACAACATAGTTTTAGCTCTGCAAACAATCAAAGCTAATCAAAACTAATACATAGAACACCTTTTACTTGGGTGTTCTTTTTTTATATTGAATTGTAAATTTCTCTTTGGTAAAGACTATAATAATAGTACACAAAGATTTTTTTAAAGGAGTACAAATTTATGGATGCGAATTACTTAATTTCAAATTTAAAAAACTGGGTTGTAATAGGTGATGTTCTAAATGAGAGTAAATATGCTAGTAAAATTCTTAGAAAGTTTAAAGAACACTCTTATACAGTATCAGGTGTTCATCCTCGTGGTGGAGATAATATATATACAAACTTATCACAAGTTCCATATAAAATAGAAGCTATAGACCTTTGTATAAATTCGATTAAAGGACTTGAATACTTAAAAGAAGCTAAAATCCTTGATATAAAATATGTTTTGATACAACCTGGTGCTTCTAGCGACGAAATTATAGAATACTGTAAGGAAAATAATATAACAGTTGTTCTAGAATGTGCACTTATATCACTTGGCTAATAGTTTTCTTATTCTTTTTATATACACATAGTAAAAAGTCACCTACTTTTTAATTTTTAGTAGGTGACTTTTAATATTAAAATTCTATATTATTTTTTCTACACCAAGCTTTTGCAATGACCTCTTCTGTATCATCTCTAAAGTCATACCATTCATTAAGCTGACCCTTTTCTTTTATGATATCTATAATATCTCTAGCCTGAAAATTCTCTAGCTCTTTTCTTTTAACACTTCCATCATTTAATGATAAAAGAAACTCTATCATCATATCTTCTTCTCTCATCTCTTCCTTTGTTGGAAGCTGTATGTACTCACTAGGATTTTCTCTAAAATCATATAATGCTTCTATAAGTTCCTTCTCCCAATCTTCAAAATCATTTATTCTAGCAAAATCGTCTGCACTATATCCTGCACTTTCCTTATCTTCAACATAGATTATAATACCTGTTTTTTTATTATAATAATGATTTAACGACTCATTCTCAAACTCAATTGATTCTATTACATCTTCTAAATTAACTTTCATTCTAAAATCCTCTCTTTCGTTTATATTAAGTATTATTGACACTTAACTTCATATTTAATACTCTAACTCATAACAAATAAAAGATTAGAATTAAAAATAATCCTAATCTTATTAGTTCTAAATTATAAGTATTCTTTTTACTATACTAATTATAACATCTCTAATTAATTAAAACTCTACATATAAACTAAAATACTATATTCATCAAAATTATTATAGCTGAAAACACAATTATGTCATTGCACATTAAATTTTATTTAACTATTTTATAATAAACCCTTGATGTTATTTGATAAACCAAAATATAAACTGCTAAAAATACTAGTACCGTTCCTATTATTACAATTTTAAATAATTCAATATCTCTAAGATTTAGCATATATAACATCTTTTCAATTGATGGATATGCAAATAAAAGATGTATACTTGCAACTATTACTGGTGATAAAAATACCATTGAAACTTGTTTTTTTATAATTCCTTTTATCTCATTATCATCTAGCCCAACTTTTTTCATTATTTCAAATCTTTCCTTATCATCATAGCCTTCACTTATTTGCTTATAATAAATTATAAGTATAGTTGCTGCTAAAAATACTATTCCTATTAGTATTCCTATAAATAAAAAGCCTCCATATACACTATCAAAATCTCTTCTATCCGCTTCTTTCTCTTTTAAAATATATTTTAGATTGTTTTTTGAAAGTTCCTTTTTTAAATTTTCACTTATCATACTAATATCAGCCTTATTATTTAGATTAAAGCTAATATTATAAGATAAACTATCTGTAAAACTTGAACTCTCTGGTGTTTCAATTAATGAATTTTTCTCTATATCTATGTTTTCTAAAAGTTTATTTACGATTTTCATCTGACTATCATTAACCTCATTAAGAGTTATATTAATATCACCTTTATACGCCTCATTAAAATACTGTTCACTTCCCATATAAAGAGATAAAGTTGTTGATACTGCAATTATTACAGCTGTACTTAGAATACATATATTAGCAAGTCCTACTGCATTTCTTTTCATTCTATAAATCATAACCGATATAGAAATAAAGTTATTGGTTTTATAATATATACTCTTTCTATTTTTTAGAAATTTTAATATTGCAATGCTCCCTGACATAAATAGTGTATATGTTCCTATCATTA
>NZ_CAMQZG010000051.1 GCF_947039605.1 uncultured Clostridium sp. | reverse complement strand
TTTTTTTTTTTTTTTTTTTAATGATACGGCGACCACCGAGATCTACACAGGCGATGACACTCTTTCCCTACACGACGCTCTTCCGATCTCTATTATACCCCTTTTTATTATAACCCTCTCTATTATAACCACTCACTAGAAAGCCTTCATCATCGAATAAGGTTCCATTCTTATGCATTTTTTCTTCATTGAATCCACGATTATCATAACCATTTTCATCATAACCATAATTGTTAAATAGTGTTCCATTTCTATGATAACTGTTTATATTAAAACCATTTTTATCATATCCAAATTTGTCATATCCGCTTTTATTATAGCCTTCCTTAGTATACCCTTCTTTGCAATAGCCTTTTCTATTATAACCATTTACTGAAAAACCATTATTATCAAATAATGTTCCATTTTTATGATAGTTCCTAACATTAAACCCCTTTTTATTATAACCATTTTCATCATAGCCTACTTTATTAAATCCTTGTTTATCAAATCCAGCCTTATCGTATCCTTCACCATCATAGAATGTCCCATTTCTATGATATCCACTTCTTGTAAAGCCTCTTTTATTATAAGCATTTTTATCATATCCATCTTTGTTATAAACACTACTATTACACTCATTCTCATTACTACTAGATTTTTGTATTTTACTTACTCCATACCTATCATATCCAGCACTATTATATCCTTCATAATCGTAGGATGTGCCATTTCTATGATAACCACTTTTATTAAACCCTTTTTTATTATAGCCATCTTTGTCATATCCGGCATAATCATATGACGTATAATTTTTATGATAGCCACTTTTTGTGAATCCGCTTCTATTATAGCCATCTTTATCATAACCATTACTATCATACTCATTTTGATTATCCTTAGATTTCACTACTATTTCTTGCATTTTACTTATTCCATACCTGTCATATCCAGCACTATTATACCCTTCACAGTCGTAAGAGGTGCCATTTCTATGATAGCCACTTTTTGTGAATCCTCTTCTATCATAACCATCTTTATCATAAAAGCTTTTATTTCTATGATACCCTACCCTATTAAATCCTCTTCTATCATAACCAGATTTACTATACCCACTCTTATCATAACCTTCATCATCATAAAAAGTATAATTTTTATGATAGCCATTCTTATTAAAGTTCATCTTATCAAATCCATCTCTGTCATAGCCATCTTTATCATAACCTTTTTCATTATATGATGTTTCATTTGTATCATAGTTTATTTCATTAACTTCATTTTTATTAAATCTTAATTTATTTAATAACTCTCTCACCGCTCCACTCCCTTAGTTCACTTTTAATATTTAATTTTACCATTAAAGTATTAATATTTTAGAGATAAAAATTAAAAATATTTATAATTAATTTATTGATTACAACTCTCTCTCTTTTTAAACTATAACTTTAAAATATACTAAAAAATGAAGGTAATACAAACTCTTACCTCCATTCAATATTAACAACACTTTTATCTTTAATCATAATTTTATTTATTATAGTTCTATACAATCCATTAAGCTCCTCATTAGTTATATTACTTTCCAAAACCTCTAATACTCTACTAAGAGTAACTTTATCAACTTGTATATCATCTAATCCTTTAATATCAGCTTCCAATATCTTTTGTTCTTCAAGTTTATGTTCTATCTTATTTTTAATTTTTTGAGTTTTCTCTTTTCCCTCTTGTATAGATACAATATCATTTAATATCATCTCTTTTAATTTTTCTATTTGCTTTTCTAAACGTACTATTTCACTCTTAATTCCACTTACAAGCTCTTCTAGCTCTTGTTTCTGTTCATTCACATTAAAAGTATCTAATCCACTTTCTATATCTTTTATAAACTGCTCTAATCTCTTTCTTATCTCTTTATGAATCCCTGTTGTAATCCCTCCAGCATCACCACAATACTTGCATTTAGTTATTGATTCAGGAACTTTTCTATCAGTTCTATATTTAACACTCCTTGTATATCCACAAGTATGACATATAACTATTCCAGATAAGCTAAAAGTATGTTTTGCTCTTTTCCTAGTCCCACGAAGTCGTCCATACTTATATTTCTCAATAGTTTGAAACTCTGCTTCTGTTATAACAGATTTATGCTTTCCTTTAACATACTCATTAGCATATCTTACATATCCTCTATGAATTTTGTTACAGAGCATACGCCTTATCGTTATGGTCTTCATACCAACTTTTTTAGATATCAATGTTGGTGAAAGTCCTTTTAATGCAAGTTTCACTACATATCTAAACTCTTAGTCTTAGGATTATACTTATATGGAAATGGTGGTGTTGTTATACAATTTCCTTGTTTAAAACTATGCAGCTTACCAGCTTTTAACCGACCTTTTATAATTCTAAACTCCTGTCTTGCTAGAAGTTTCTCAAAATCACTTGTGATAATATCAGTTTCATTTGAAAAGTTATATCTTCTAGCTGGAGTTATAATATCTATATTATTCTCCTTTAGTATTTGTGTAATCAAAGCTTGATGATATTCATTCCTTGAAAGTCTATCAAGTGCCATAATAACAACACTACTATAACTTTTGATATTATCTAAAAGTTTTGTTAGTTCTGCTCTCTCCATAGTGTCTGAACTTGCAATCTATATATATATCATATCCATATCTAGAGTTTTCACATAATGAAACTAATTGCTACTCATGCTTTTGTAAATCTTCCAACATCCCACTGCTCTTTCTTAAATAAATAACAACTTCATAGCATACACCTACTTGTATCTTTCTTATCTTTAACAGACTTATATCATTAGGTAATTAATAAAATCTAATATATTTTCAAAAAGTCCAGATTGGAATATTCTTAAGGACTTACTTTCTTTAATAAGTAATAGTAATATTTTTATCACTCTATTAATAATAATATTATAAGGATAAATTAACAAAAATAAGGAGAGATTAATATGAATTTAAAACCAGCAACATTAGTAGCTATAAATAGAATAATTGCAACTGAACCTCAATCTGATAGAGATTTATATGGTTATAGAAGACTATGTGATTTAGAAACATTATATATGCAATTTATAGAACCTTTAAAAAATGAAACACAAGATAATCGAAACACATATTCTCATAAATCTTTAATAAAGGTCAATAAAGAAGGGCAGATTAAAAACTTATTAGAAACTATAATAGATACAAATTCTATAACTTCTATAGGTGGTGACATAAACGAAACTCATAAATATCTAAATGAAGTTCTTAAAGCGGAAAATTTAACCTTTGCACAAAAAAACAATACTTATATAGTAAAAAAAATATAAATAAAAAGAACTGTATTTAAACTTTTTAATAATCCCCATTTAAATACAGTTCCTTTTTTATATGCACATATTTATTTTTCAATAAAAATTATTTGAGAAAAACCAGTATTAACAATAGAATTTAATCTTTATGATGAGGTCTTAAAACAGAAAATCTATAACTCATATAAAAGATTCATCAAAGAATTTAACATTGATGAAAGTACATATAAAAATAAAATAAAATCATTAGGTATACACCAAAAACAATTTACTGAACTTTGTGATATTAGCCCTGTTGATATTTATAAATTTTAAAAAAACAGTTATCTATTAAAAGCCAAATAACCAAATTATTTGTCTGCTAGATTTTCTGTAAAGCATGAAGGTATTAATTTAGATTTTATAGCATTCTCTAACATATTTATTTTTCTTAATGATATTCTATATAACAAATGATTTTTCTTTAAACTATAAAGAATATATTTTAATTGTTTTTTGTAATATCCATCAAAATCGTATATTATTAGTAAGCTTATAATACTTTCAAAATTTTGTTCATCTTTCTTTGAACTAATATTCCACCTAAAAATAAATTTAACTAGAGTCTCAAATACAAATGTATATTTATATTTTTGCCTTATAAAAACCTTCAAAAGTTTTACTGTTTTTTCATCATTATTTAAACTTAGCAATACTATTAAATTCCCAATAGTTCCGCATTCAACATTAGGGTAAATCTGGTTCACTATTTCACTAAAATAATTATCTTCCAAAAGTATAATTCCATCTTCTCTCTTTCCAATTTCTATACTTTCAATATCTATATCTAAAAATATTTTTTCTGGAAGAGAAATCAATATATTTTTTTCTAGCCCAACTTTTACTACCTCTACATTTTCTAAAATATTTATTATCTCTTTATATGATTTTATTTCTTCTATTTTACAAATTTTTGTCTCTTCATTTATAAATGGCTTTCCATTTATTGTTCCTATTCTTTTAGTATCCTTAGAAAGCTCTTTATATAAATTAGATAATTGCTCTTTCAAAAAATTTATTAACTCTACACCTATTACAACATCATAAGTTTCTACTAACACCTCTAACAAGTTATTAAAATATAGAAGAAAAATACTTCTTAGCGAAAGAATTATTTTTTTACTTTCTATACTCTTTATATAACTTTTCCCAGCATAAATATATTTATCTTCACTAAAACGCAAACTATTTATATACGCTGGAACAAGTTCTAGTGAAGAACATAGCATAGTAAATGGGATTTTATTATTTAAATATGCTTTTAAATTTTCATTTTGATTAAACTCTTGAAGTTCTAACATATCTATTATTGGTTGTATTCCATCTTCATTCGGATTTTCAGAAATCGTAATTTTTTGAGAAATTCCAAAAAAAGCTTCACACCCTTTGGTGAACATATATGAGTATTTATGGATTTTATCTATAACTTTTAGTTTTACTTCATTTAAAAATTCTGACTCTCCAACTTCCTTATCAAATAATAATAAATATAAATCATCATCTATACTTCTAAAATGAATATTACTTTCTTTTCTAAAAGAATTATATATACATTGCTTATTGAAACAATATATTTGAGGTATTCCAACTTCATCTTCAAGAACCATTACAAAATCTCCATCCAGTTTTAAAGGGAATTCTAATTTATTAAAATTTTGTTCTAACTCTAAACCTATTTGACCAAGTCTAATAAGTATAAATTCTTTGTTTACTTCATTCATGTAGTAATAGGCTCTAAAACTCCATTCTATACAAAGCTCAAACATTTTCAAATGACAGTATCCGGTGGCAACATTTATTAAATAATGTGCATTTTTAGTTTCTTGAATTTTATTAATTAAATTTTGTATATCTTTGTACTCATGTCTTACTATTTTACTTTCTAAAAATCTATTCACCCATATTTCATTAAACTCATTTTTATTATACATTTTTTTCGCAATTAAATATCCACTCCTAGTCTCTTTCTTTTCTGCAAATAAATTATAAAAATATCCATTTATAAACTCATCTATACTATCATTATAATTTAGCAAAAATATTTTCACTACTACTTTGTTAAACTCACTATCAACTGGTGTGCTTGCCGCTAACCTTATTAATTCTCGAAAAAAAGACACCTTAACCTCTGCACCCTTTTTCAAAATATTAAAAGCACTTTTAATATCACGTTCCATCTTCATATAAATTTCTGATATATATAGATTTATGTCATTATTAACATCTATCTTATTCAAAATCTTTTCTAAATATCCATTGGCTTTCTCTTTATTTCCTAAGTTTAATTCAGCTAATAGTAATAATTCAAAATTATTTTTCCCTTCTATTTTTTTTTGTAAAAGATTTTTTGTTTTAACTGTTCCATTCATTTCTATTAATGATTTACCATAAAAATAAGTGCAATCTCCTATATAGTCATCGAAATCGATATAATCCTCATATAACTTTATAACTTCATTATATTTTTTGAAATGATATTTTATCAAAATCCCCCTATAAATCAAATCTGAAACTATATTATCGTCATCAATAGATTGCATTATCTCTTCATAAATATTTTCTAATTCTTCAAATTTTCTTAACTGCTCCAAAACATCCATATACAAAATATTTATTTTTAAATCATTACTTCTCTCTCTCAAGCTTAAAACTAAGTGTTCAGCTTTATTAACATCATAAAAAATATATAAGCGAACTAAATTCATATCTAAGTAAAGTTTTTCCCAAGCACTAATTTTATCTATATTTATTTCTAAAAAGCTTTTAATAATTTTTTCCAAGTCTTCATTTTCTACAAAATCGGCAATATATATATACTGACTTAAAATCGCTTCTAGCTCTATTATGGTCAACCATAATTTTATATCTTCACTTTTCAAACTAATATTATCTAAAATTTCTTTTCCACTTTCATTCTTTTGATAACAAATATACATTTTTGCAACCATAGCTAGTACATCTTCTGAAACAACATTTCCTCTATGCTTTTCAAAAAATTTTATTCCTTCCAAAAATTTATATGTATGAAAGAAAAATTCTAACTCTTTTTCATCTATACTACAATTAGAAACCTTTTTAATAATTAATTCTTCTCTAAAAATTTCAAAATCATTTTTATGAATAGCTAAATTAAATTTTATTGTATCTTTATGATGCTCACCATTTCCTATCTTATCAATTCTTTGAATATAAAAATTTACTCTATCAAACTTTTTACGTAAAATATTAAGCAATGCTTTATATTCTAATAATTGTAATTCATCAGAACTTTCTAATTTTTCTTTTTTCTCATCTATATTGATAATTATTTCTTCTATTTTATCTAAATTGCTCTCTTCAAATAATTTATTAATCTCTTCAAACTTTTCTTGTAAATACTCATTAACAATCTCTTTATTTTCATAATTATTGCTAATTTGAGTTATCGCACTATCCCTCATATATCCCATTACTACTGATTGATTATTTTCACTCACTCTTTATTCTCCTGTTCTATATCTAAGTCTTTACCCACCAATGTATTCACATTTTGAATTTTAGTCGTATTTTTAGATGTATTTTTTTGCTTTATATTCACATTTTTATAAAAAAAGCCACCAACTTTTTGAACTGATTTGTTTTTTTCAATCTGTTTGTCCCTCTTGGAAATTATAATTGAAACAATAATAGCTATTATCCCTACTATCACACTTATTATTGTTGCTATCGCTCCAATCTTTCCCCAATCTATTCCCATATTTAATTTCTCCTAACTACCATAAGTAACAACTTGGATGTAGTATGCCAAATCCATTATATTACCTAATTATTTTTTTATTCTTATACTCTTATATTACATTATTTTCAAGTTAAATTCATCTATTTAAGCTACTATTTCTCATATTTTCTTCATATACTTTTATAAAAATAAATACAAATTCTCTTTCTTTCACAAAATATTAGATAGAGTTAGCAAGCTTAATTCTCTTAATAAGATTAAATCTTTAGCTAATGATAATTTAACTACTATGCTTTTAAATCTAATTGAAACTGAAGTAAGTATAACTATAGTTAAAGAGATTCGCACTCTTTTTAAAAGCCTTGAAATTATAGTCGATAAAATACCTACCCCCCTAAAAATACCCAAAAGATAAATCTATAATTAAATAATAAACCACCTAGCACACCACCAACTGTAATTTTTCCAGATGTTATAAATCCATACTCAATAGTTGCTGGTACTTCCGTCAAAATATAGTCTATAAGATGTCCTACTTCATGCAAAAAAGGAATACTTATAATAAGTACAATAAGACATATTCCTTTTATAATTTTCATTGACTCTTAGCCTCCCTGTCTAATTGTTTAAATCCATAATAAAAAAGGAAACAAGAAAATTTCTTATTTCCATTCAATATCAACAATATTTTTATTTTTAACTGTAACTTTATTTATTATAGTTCTATAAAGTCCATTAAGCTCCTCATTAGTTATATTAGTTTCCAAAACCTCTAATACTCTACTAAGAGTAACTTTATCAACTTGTATATCATCTAATCCTTTAATATCAGCTTCCAATATCTTTTGTTCTTCAAGTTTATGTTCTATCTTATTTTTAATTTTTTGAGTTTTCTCTTTTCCCTCTTGTATAGATACAATATCATTTAATATCATCTCTTTTAATTTTTCTATTTGCTTTTCTAAACGTACTATTTCACTCTTAATTCCACTTACAAGCTCTTCTAGCTCTTGTTTCTGTTCATTCACATTAAAAGTATCTAATCCACTTTCTATATCTTTTATAAACTGCTCTAATCTCTTTCTTATCTCTTTATGAATCCCTGTTGTAATCCCTCCAGCATCACCACAATACTTGCATTTAGTTATTGATTCAGGAACTTTTCTATCAGTTCTATATTTAACACTCCTTGTATATCCACAAGTATGACATATAACTATTCCAGATAAGCTAAAAGTATGTTTTGCTCTTTTCCTAGTCCCACGAAGTCGTCCATACTTATATTTCTCAATAGTTTGAAACTCTGCTTCTGTTATAACAGGCTTATGCTTTCCTTTCACATACTCATTCGCATATCTAACATAACCTCTATGAATTTTATTGCAGAGCATACGCCTTATAGTTATAGTTTTCATACCTACTTTTTCAGATATTAATGTTGGTGAAAGCCCTTCTAATGCAAGTTTCACAACATATCTATACTTCTCATAGTCTTCTGGAACTATATCTAAACTCTTAGTCTTAGGATTATACTTATAAGGAAATGGTGGTGTTGTTATACAGTTCCCTTGTTTAAAACTATGAAGTTTACCAGCTTTTAAACGACCTTTTATGATTCTAAACTCCTGCCTTGCAAGAAGCTTTTCAAAGTCACTTGTGATAATATCAGTTTCATTTGAAAAGTTATACCTTCTAGCTGGAGTTATAATATCTATATTATTCTCCTTTAGTATTTGTGTAATCAAAGCTTGATGATATTCATTCCTTGAAAGTCTATCAAGTGCCATAATAACAACACTACTATAACTTTTAATATTATCTAAAAGCTTGGTTAGCTCTGCTCTCTCCATAGTATCTGAACTTGCAATCTCTCTGTATATATCATATCCATACCCAGAGTTTTCACATAATGAAATTAATTGCTGCTCATGCTTTTGTAAATCTTCCAATACCCCTCTACTTTTTCTTAAATAAATAGCAACTTTCTTCATATCATGCACCTACTTACTATCAACTTTTTTCTCTTCAATTGATTTGTATTTATAAAAAAGTCTTAAAAGTTCCTTTGTAAAGTCTTCAATTGCCTTTGGGCTTGGCTTAGTTCTTTTCTTTTTGTCCATAACAAAATTCCTTATTCAATAATTACTACTTAATATAATAATTATTAAATAAGGGATTGTTTTATTCTGTATTGCTAATTTATAATCATAAATTGACAACTTCTTTTTCTATTTAAAGATAATCTCCACATCAAATGCATCATTAACTACAACTTTATAAAGTATCTGACTAAACAATACCCTCAAAGCTCTCTTTCTATGGTCAACATCTACATTTTTAATTATCTCCATAACTTCATTTTTATTATCTTCAATAAGTTCTTTAAATTCTTCAAAAGTTGGAATTTTAAATGGAGCTTTATGAGAAATTTCTTCCTCTAGCTGTTCATTTAAAATATCCCACTTAATCATTTGTTCCTTTAAAGCATTTAACAACTCTGAATAGTCTTCACCAGTCATTCGTATAGCTTCTTCCATTTCAGAAACTTTCTCTAAAGAACTAATTTTAACTTTCTTATTTAAGTCTATCTCACTTTTTGTTTTTTCTACGTATATTTGTATATCATTATTTAATCTTTCTAACTTTTCAACATATGCAGTATAAAAAGATTTAAACTTATCATCTAATGTAAGGAGTCTCTCCATAACCAAAGATATTTCTTCAATTACATTTGAATCTAAAACACTAGCTTTTATAGACATATGACCATCTTCACAGTAGTAAAATCTTTTTCCATACCCATGATTTTTACCTTTTAAAGTTTTTCCACATTCTCCACAACAAGCAAAGTTCTTAATTGCAAATTCAGTTGATATAAACTTACTATTATTCTCTAGGATATTTCTTATATTTTCAGCTTTTTCCCAAAGTTCCTTACTCACTATTACATTTTGTGGATTAAGTGGTGAGTATATATATTCTTCTTTCGGATTTCTAACCGGATTTCTCATACCACCTTTTTTATTCCAAGCTCCTACACCTGTATATGCAGGGTTTTTAAGTATATTTTTAATAGTATTATGAGTCCACATCCTATCATTATTGTTATAGTAAGTTTCTCTTACATATAAAGCTATATCATGGTTATTATATCCCTTTGTATATAACTCAAAAATTTTTCTTATAATTCCAGCTTCCCTTTCATTAACACACAAAATAGTCTGTTTAGGATTCTCTAAATGAGGTATCAGCCTATATCCATAAGGTGGCTTTCCACCATTCCAAATTCCATGTTTAGCTTTATATTTATTTGCCATCTTAACTCTAGAAGATATTATATTTGCTTCTAGTGTAGCTAGGTTATTCATTAAATTCTCAAATAACTTATTTAAACTATCATTTTCAGTATTAATATCTTCTCCAGCCTTAGCATATAAAACTTTAATTCCAAGCAATTTCATAGTTTGTTGAATAATCACAAATTCATCAATATTCCTTGTAAATCTATCATGAGAATAGCAAATAACATATGCAAATTCTCCAGAATAAACATCTCTTAAAAGTCTTTTTAGCTCACTTCTAATAACTTCATCACCTTTAGGGTTTAATGATGCTGAATGTGTCTCTTCATACTCAACTCTAGTATATTGTTGAAGCTCTGGCTTTTTTTCAATATACCTATTAATTGCATCCTTTTGACTTTCTAAGGAAGTATTATTATTTTGCTCCTTAGTAGATACTCTTGTATATATTGCTATTTTTGTCCGCCTTGAATTCATAAGTAACGCTTGTTTGGATTGTTTTCGACTCATAATCAACACCTATACTAATTTCAGATACTATTTTTTTCAATAACTCATGAAAATACTCCTCATTATTAAGAATATAAGTAACCAAAATTTCTATTCCCTCATCTTTTTTCGCTTTATCTTTTTCAGTTTTTAATATTTTCTCAAATTCTTTTAAATCACTAAGTTTTTCTTCATATCCATTAAGAATCTGCTTTTTATAACTAATATCTTTATTTTTATTACATATAAATTCCTTCATATTCACTATTTCAATTTTATTTCCACTTATAAAATCCTTGATAACCTCGCCTTTATAAGTAATTGCCTTATTTAAACCATTATTTAAATATAGTAATTTCTTCTCCATTCTATATTCAAACTCTTTAAAAACTTTAGGGCTTCCTTCAAAAATATTGCTAATAAGAAACCTTAATATGCATTTTATGAGTTCATCATAAAATATTGAAAAACACTTATCAAAACAAGTTATAATCCCATCATTTTGTAAGATAAATTTCTTTTTGCATTTGGAACACTTTAATATTTCTTTGAATAGAAATGGATTAACACTAATATTTTCTTCTATTTTTTCTTTTCTTAATACAGAATAACTAGCAATAAATATTTCTTCGGTTATTAATGGTTCTACATTTTTAGTTTTTACAAACTTATTAATATCAAATTCTATCTCACCAGAAGAATTTTCACTAAATCCACCTAAAGGATTTTCCTCTTTAGCACTCTTTACAAGTAAAAAACCACTATAAATATTGTTTTTTAAGACATTTTCCATAGAAGAATAATGTGCTTTTTGTGATGTTCCATCCTTTTTTATCTTGTTGATAAAAAATTTTTTCTGGACTTTTTTTATACCTTCAAGTATCTGTGATTCTTCATACTTTTTAATGCTTTTTACAAACATATCAAAATTTTCATTATCAAACTCTGCTAAAACACCCTGCTTTTCAACACTTTCTTCTAGTTCATTAATAAGCAACTTACTTTGTTCGTATATTTCCTTCGTTAAGTTCTTATAATCATTTCTTTTATTTAATATTCCATCATAAAAGCTCTTATAAATATATACTACAAATTCTTTGCAAATAGGAACTCCTCTAAATGTAGTTTTTTCACCTACATTCTTTTTTCTTTCATATCCAAAAGGTGCTGATGCACCAGAATTATATACACCTTCTGTTCTTACTATCTTTTTCCCTTCATTAACTCTTTGTTTAATAGTATCTGGCTCAAAATCTGAAAAGAGAACCATTAAATTAGTTAAAAAGTTATCATTAGGATTTTCATTACAAGGTGGCTGTGTCTTATCTGCCAGTAAAATTTTAATCCCTAGTTTTTTTAATATTGAACTTGTTTTTATCCAATCATCATAATTTCTAACAAGTCTATCATATCTATAAATTATCAGCGTTTTAAAACATCCAGCCTTTGCATCAATAAGAAGTTTTTTATATCCCTTTCTCTCTTCTGGTGAAAGAGATTTCCCAGAAACCTTATCAACATAAGAAGAGTAAATTAGTAAATTTTTCTCATAAGCTAAAAGAGTACCTTCCTCTATTTGTGATGAAATAGAGTTATTCTTCTTTTCACCAGATATTCTGGCATATATAGCAGCATACTCTTTATTCTTATTCTTATTCTTATTCTTTTTACTTTCCATTGTAAAACTACTCCTTACATAATAACTTTCTTAGCTCATCACTCTCTACTAAGAAAGATATTAGATTTCTTGAAAGATTATTCCAAGACTCTGCATCATCTTTATAGCGTATTTTCACTTTAATTGTAGACATAATAATCACCTCACTTAATTCATTACTTCAAGAGTAGTATGTGTTAGAATTGATTTCTTATTCATAATTTTGAATAATTCATAATTATGAATTTAAAGAAATAAAAAAACAACTAGCTCTCACTAATTGTCCTCTTAATATTCTCTATAAAGTCTATTTCACCTCCAACCTTTTTAATTAAAATACTATTTATCGCTTCTGAATTATTCTGTAAAAATACCACAAGTTCATTTATAAAACTATCATATTCGGGATAGCTTACTTTTTTACTATAAAAAGCACTATCACATATTTCGTAAACATCTATATCTAAAGTTTTATTTATATCATTTACTAACTTAAATTGAAAGCAATCACTTTTGCCATGTTCAATATTATTTAATTTACCGGTTGAAATATTCAATCTTTTTGATAATTCCTCCGTAGTATAGCCTTTTTCTTTTCTAGCTCTTTTAAATTCAATCCCAACCTTTTTCACTAAGTTATCCATATATTCCTCCATAATAATAATTACTCTTAATATTATGGACTAATCACTCTATATCTATAACTATAAAAAATTATTTTTCTTTAAAATAGTAATAAGTGCTGCTTTAACTAACTTTGATTGTGGTAAAGGAGTTCCAAAGTTAATATCATTAACATCTAATATGGCATATTTAGTAACAAATGCTTTTACTCCCTCTATTATAGAAGCTTCCAATTCTAGAGGAATCATTTTTTCTTTAACATCATCTTGTAACTTTAAAGCAGTCCTGACCTCTAATAAAATTTTATACTCATTATTATCTTCTAAATTACTTACTTTAGCTTCTAATGTATTTTTTAATGCTAAATTTTCATTTTTCAGATTTTCTATTTCACTATCTTTATCAGAAAGCTCCATATCCTTTTCCTTTATCTCTTCATTCAACTTTGAAATAGTTTCTGTTATATCTTCACTTAAAGAAACAACATTTTGTGTATCTGTCGCAGTTTCTTTTATTATTTCTCCACTAATTTTCTTATTTTCATTTTTGCTTTGGCTATCCTCTATATTTAAAGGATTCTCTTCACTACTTTTTTCAATATTATCATTTACACCACCACATTCTATTTCACTATCCCTAGTAGATTCTATTTGTTCATCTAAAGAATTAAGCTTTTTTATGATTTCTGTAATAAAGCCTTGATTTTTATCAAACCAATCTTTAGTATTGTGAGCCACCTTTTTTGAAAGTTTTTTATCTATTTCAAAATAATTCTCAAAAATTTCTTTTAACCCTGTTTCTTTTAAAGAATTACAATGAGTCAATAAATCTGCATATTCAAAAATTATATTTCTTATAATTTTTGAATATTGACAAGTTTTTTTTGCCTCGGCAATACCTTTTTTTACTCGTGGAGTTATTTCCTCTAACTCTTCTTTAATTTTACTATTCATATCTGACATTTAAAAAGCTCCTATTATAATTACTAATACTCTATAAATATGATATTTTATAGCGTTTTATAACAAGATTTCTTATTTTTTTGATAGAATTACTCGTAATTTAGGTATAGGTAATAGAGTGTCCACGGTATACCGTGGACACCCTATTACCTATTATTTATTATCAATTATTTTTTCCATAAAACTTTTTGGATTAGCTGAACTCAGCATACAAAGGTTCTCAAATTCATCAATATTATATACTCTAAACTCTATTCCACCTCCATTAAATGTCCTATCCTTAATCAAATTTAAATTTTTTATTGTCCTATTAATATTAAAATCTTTATAATAATGTATAATGACAAAAAGTATCGTATCTTTATCTACACACAGTTCATTAAGTAGTGTATATTGACCAACTATTAACTTAGCCATGTTACCTGAGTCTATTTCTATTAATATTTCAGCAAATTTCGTATCTATACTATTATCAATCGCTATACTATTATCAACTGATATACTTACTTTATTCTCATCACTTTCACCACTATTATAAACTTTTTTACCATTTAATATCGATTTTAAACTATATTTATTAAGCATTTCTTGAAATGTTTTTTCATTTTTCCCTGCAACAACCTTCATATTATATTTGGGATTTATAAAAATCTCTTCATCTTCATAATCCCCCCACGTAAATCCACTTCGTTCCTTTTTAACAATCTCAGTTAAAGTATCTTTTTTTGAAGAGTTCTCAAAAATAAAATAATCTCTCCCGTTTCGTCCGCTTAACATTACCTTTTTTGCTTGATTAAATGATTTTCTATCATTAATATCAGTCTTTCTATTCTTATATAGTTCATCCAAAATATTTATAAAGTAATCTATTTTATAACTTTTCCCTATATTTATATTATTATTAATCATATTTTCTAATAATAATATAAATAATTTTTCAGATTGATTTTCACCATATTGTTCTATTATATATGACTTAATATTTTGTAAATTCATATCATGCATCCCTCCTAAATACTGTTCTCTATTAATTCTATCTCTAACCAATAATCCTAAAGAGAGGTTTTTCGCCATATTTATATTATTATATTATACATATAGTATTTCTAAATAAATTTCAAGTTAAAGTTTTCTCATCACCTGCAAATTCATTTTACTTATATAATATTTATGGCTCCATTTCCCTCTATAACTATACTTTTTACTATCTATGTTCAATAATTACTTCTATTATCTTCTAATAAAGTTCTGAAATTTTCATAAACAATAGTCTCAATATTTCTAAAATTTAATTGTTTGTTTATAACTTCATAAATACTCCTTAAATCTTTCGGTTCTACTTTTTGTCCATTAACTTTTCCAAAAGGACCATCTGATTCTATTAGAACTTTATTTTCAGGAATTTTTCTTATTATCTCACAACCTTTTTTGCTATTTACCATGTTGGGATTTATAGAAAAATAATACCCTTCTCTTATAAACTCATCAATGAGTTCTATTGGACCTGTATACCAATGCATTATAACATTTTTCACCTTATTTGTTCTTAATATATGCAAAACCTCTGCTTCAGCCTTCCGTGAGTGAATAGATAATATTTTATTATGTTTAGATGCTAAATCACATATATAATTAAATATTTCAATTTGATATTCTTTATTCCTTCCATTTACACCCGAAAAATCTAATCCTACTTCTCCTATATACTTTGTTTTTTTTAAACAATCATTAAAATTAGATTTATAAAATCTACATTTACTTAGCATTTGTGGATTATAACCTAATGCAAATTTCACATATTTATTTTCTTTATACATATCTACACAACTCTCAAAAATTTCTGGTGAATTAGTTACGCATAATGTATATTGCTTTAGTCTGTATATTGAATTATATAACTCACTATGATTTCTATAATAATCTAAATGGAAATGTGTATCTATTAAATTATTCACTTTGCCCTCCTATATAATTTAACAAACTAAATTCATCATTTTCAGTTTCATTTACTATCATTGCTTTTAACTCTTCCATTGATTTTATATATACATCTACCATTTTTTCAGTCTCACTGGTCTCCAAATTTCCAGTCTTAATTACTAACTTTTTAATACTTTTTCTATCATTCGCTGATAAATATCTATTCAAACTCCATAATACTGCTTTTAAATCACTTGCTCGTCCTTCTACTTTATTGAAATCATCTATAAATTCTTTACTGATATTATAATTAAAATTATAATTATCATCCAATACACCAATTTTATTCATAGCAGCTTTTCGTATCAAGCAAGGATAGCAATATCCACAGTTTAAAGGAGTCTTTAAACCATCATACCTAGCTAAACAAGGATGTGAACATGATATTGTTGAATTTGCCCCCTGCTTAAATGCATTAACACCTTTCATTTCATCAACCATTTCACCTTTACTTTTAAATGCATAAAAGTTTTCAACTCTATTATTTATACCTAACATGCCTAATATATTATTCAATTCTTTCAAGAAATACGGATGTGTTGTCCTAGTACTACAAGTTCCTTTTCTACTCATTGTTAATGAGACATTTAAGCCTATAAAGCCATTTTCAGGTATGTACACGGGAATAGTATCTCCTATAATATTTGCTGTTGCCAATGCACCTGCAATAAACAAGAACGACCTACTTCTACTTGTACTCTCAACACCCTTACTGTATATTTCTTCTTTTTTATTATTCATCAACGGAGCATATGCCGTGCCCTTAAAAAGTATTATATCTTTGTTAATGTCATTGTAATTTTTATCTATTATGCTATATATGTCTCTTTGTCTATTTGCTAATGACCCATACTCCTTAAAACCAACCAAGCATACTTTTTTTGAACTTTCTAGTAATTTTACTACTCCTGTAAAAGAATCTAATCCACCAGAAAATAAACTAACACAATCAAAATTTATATTCTTTATTACATTGTATTTATTTAACTTATTACCCCTGAACTTCTTATCTGTTTTTCTAAAGTTAATACTCCAAATATCTCCACTTAAAAATCCTAACATTTTCTCTAATCTAACTTTAACTTCACTCCATTTTTCCAGTTCTAAAACTGGTATTGAAACTTCTAAATCTCTTGTCCAACTATCCCTAAACCCTTTTCTTTCAATCCTTTTATCTATTGCGAATATACTTAATGCAATTATCAATAAATCTTCATTAATATCTGAAATTGTTGCCTTCCCAAAACGTCTCCATATATTTTCTAAATCAGTCTTTATATTTGAACTTTTGCTCTTGTTATTCAAATTGAAAACTAACATATCATCACTACTATTGAACTCATCTTCACATTTATTTATCCAAATTTTCATGTCCATTCCTCCTCAAATAATATTAATAGCTCATAACATTCTTGACATTTTTTATCTATAAATTGCTTACCTGCTTCTCCTCTCCAATTTATATTCACTATTTCTTCATGTTTATACAGGTTTCTTATGTTATCATCTATATATCTCTTAACATCTTTTATCTTTGATTTACTTTCATCTACGCTATCACATAATCCTTGAACCTTTTCTGCAAATGAAACTTCAAAGTTTACTTGAATATATTTTATTATAAAATCCTCTATAAATTTATTTCCATTTAGCTCTTCTAAATTATCCAAATCAACTATCTCATTATCACTCAATACATCTACAACGCATTCTCTCAAAACACTATCTTCAATTGTCGCATTATCTGTGCAGAAATATTCAATTAATCCAAAATATATTTCTTCATTTGACTTTCCAATAAGATTATTTAGTCCTTCTCCTGCTAAAGCATTATCTAGTCCATTTATCTTAACATCTGAAAAGAAACCTAGAATATCACCAACTAAAACACCCATTTTACTAAGTGGTAAGTGTGTTGAAGAATATGCTTTTGCATATTCACTCACAGCATTTTTAATACCTTCTACATTATCACTACCATTTATCATTCTGCTTACTGCTGACTTAGCATTCCTCCACGCCTTGCTTTTAGGCGGAATATAGCCTTTTGATGTCCCCATTATTTCACTCCCTTTATAAAATTAATTTTTTTATCATCTACATACTTCTTTTGTTTCCATAAATTTAAAATTTCATCCATTTCCTTTGGTGTACAACTATAAATCATCTGTAGGTAAGGCATACTATTCATTTTTATGTCAGTTTTTATAAATAATTTTAAATGTTCAAGAATTTCAAATCTCCATTGCTCAAAATTTTGATAAATAATACCAATATTAATTAATCGTCCACTCTTTTCCTTAAACATTTTTACCATTACTTTAATGATTTTATTTGACGAATCAGGATGAATTTCTTTCAATTTAAGAATTTCTTCCTTTTCTGTTCCAGTATTTGCTTTCACTATCTTGTTTAGTAGTTCCCTTTCTTCATTATTTAGATTTTCTACTGTGTTAGATTCACCTGATAATGCCTCCCTACATAGATAGAAATATTTACTCAAATCACACTCATATATGTTTTGTGGTTCTGATATTATCCATTTTTTAATCCTTTCATTATCCCAAAGAGCATATTTAGGTGGAATTTCTTTATCGCTCTTTAAAATATCTAAAAGAATTTTTAAATCTTCTATCTCAGCTCCATCTGATTTATTATTCCATTCATTTAACTTCTTAAATAAATCAATATCTATATACTCTAAAGATAGGAGCTTAGCTAGAATTTCAATTTTAATATTATTTGAATTCCCATAATATATTTCTGCCATGCTTTTCCTTACTAAAAATGTATTAAGAAACCTTTTAGCTTGTCTTGGATTTCCTTTTAAAACTCCTGCAACCACTTTACTAGTCTTTTCTATTACATTAACTAACTCCAAATACTCTTTATTATCCTTCAATAATGTATCTGATATATTTATTATGTCAAATATCTTACCAACAGTTATTCTGGTACCATTATAAAAAGTTCCTTCCTCATACAATGTATTAATCAACTTATCAAGAAGCTCTTCTTCAAGATACAATTCATTAGCTAGAAGTATCATGTAGTTCATTATATCTATTTCTGATAACTCTGGTATGTTAATTGGTAACTGAATTATCTTTTCAACATAATCTTTAGAAATATCAACACTATCAGCATCAATAGCAGGATATCTTTTCTTTATTGAATATTTTATTACTCTTTCATCTACAGCTATTATAAAAGTAGTACTCTTTACCGATAAGAACAATTTTATAGCTTCTAATGTATCTATTATTTTATCTGGTGTACATCTATCTAAATCATCTATCATTACTACTAAATTATCAATGTCAGCTTCTTTTAAGAGTTCCTCAAATTCTGATTTAAACACCCTAATATTTTCAATTACACTTAACTTTTTCTCGTCTTCTTTGGGTTTAATATACTTATTTGAAAAATTAGAAATCCCATCATAAACATCTTGTATTCCATCTTCAGTTTTAAATTTTCCTATTAAACCTTCTGATAAATTTAGCATAAAAGGCATGGGATTTCCTGTAGCGACACTTAATGCTAACGGGGCTCCTTTTTTTAGTGCGGTAGCACCAAGTCTTAAAAAATCAATTCTTTTAAATAATCCTTTTAATCCTTCTATACACTCCTCATTAAAATTCGGGTTTGCTTCTACACCTTTTAATAATGATTCCATTAACGCACATTTTGTATCATCATACCCTTCTAGCATCCATGAATTAATATTTACTGTAAATATTTTCTTTTCACTTAATTTATTATTTTTTTCTATAATATTTTCTGTTAGCTTAAGTATTGTTGACTTTCCAGCTCCCCAACTTCCATATAAACCAATAGTTAATGGGTTCATTCTCTTATCTTTTACAATTTTATATAACAACTCTGAAAAAGGTTTATATGATAACATATCTATATTTGACGCACTATCAATCCACATAATTTCCCCCTAAAATACATTTATTAAATTTCTCTAACCACTCTTTAGATATATCTTCAATTTATATATAATATTTATATTCTCTATTTCTCACTAAAAACCTTTTTTATCATTAAAGTTTTACAATAAAATGATTATGTAAACTATAAAAATCAATTTATAGCAGAAGCTTTAATTTATCTATTTAATCTATGGAATAAAATATTCTCCTCGTACAAATTCCAAGAAAGTAATTTATTCCCTATTTTTAGACATTTGTTTTATTATGTTA
>NZ_CAMQZG010000050.1 GCF_947039605.1 uncultured Clostridium sp. | reverse complement strand
GAGCACCTGCCTTACAAGCAGGGGGTCACAGGTTCGAACCCTGTTGCGACCACCATTTTAAAATTAAACAATATATTATTTTATGTGGCTCAGTAGCTCAGCTGGTTAGAGTACCGGCCTGTCACGCCGGGGGTCGAGGGTTCGAGTCCCTTCTGAGTCGCCATTTTAAAATAATAGTTGGTTTAAATCATGCTGGCATGGCTCAATTGGCAGAGCAGCTGATTTGTAATCAGCAGGTTATCGGTTCAAGTCCGATTGCTAGCTCCATTTTTTAAAAAAATCTTTAATAATTAAATATTAGAGTACTATGCGGCCCCTTGGTCAAGCGGTTAAGACACCACCCTTTCACGGTGGTAACAGGGGTTCGATTCCCCTAGGGGTCACCATTTTAGGTCGCATAGCTCAGCTGGGAGAGCACCTGCCTTACAAGCAGGGGGTCACAGGTTCGAGCCCTGTTGCGACCACCAGAAAATGGCTCAGTAGCTCAGTTGGTTAGAGTACTGGCCTGTCACGCCAGGGGTCGAGGGTTCGAATCCCTTCTGAGTCGCCAAAGCGTAAAAGAGATAAGAAAAAGTCCTATTCGTAGGGCTTTTTTTGCTATCTAAATATATATTTTTATACAGAGAAAAAGAACATAGCAGATTAAGCTTATGTTCTTTTCTTTTTCTTCTTCATTTCTATTCTAATATCATCACCAATAAATTTCATCATATTAAAATTACCTAATAACCTAGACATAATTCTTTCATCATAATTATGTTTAAGAGATTCTATAGTAAAGTTTGTTGAGATAATCATTTTTTTTCTTTTAAGAAGTTTTTTGTTTAAGAAAGTAAATAACTCAGTAATTGAGAATTCAGTTATTTGCTCTGCACCAAGATCATCTATTATAAGTAAATCACAATTAACAATTGATGATTCTAGATTTTTATTATTATTGAACTTTATATCTTTTAAATCAGTAAGTAGTTCATCTGAAGTTCTATAAATAACAAAATTACCTTTATCCATTAATTCTTTTGCAATACAGTGAGATAAAAATGACTTTCCTGTCCCAGGGCCACCAGTGAAAAGAAGATTTCTCTCGTGTGTATCAAAGTTTTCTAGATAACTCTCTTGGATATTATCCACTAGCATTTGCATATTCTCTTTTGGAGAAATTTTTTCGTGATCCATTTTATTTGCTCTATAATGAGCTAAAGTAAAATTAGAGAAATTATTTCGAGTAAGTAATTCTGAAATTTCAGAGTCTTTTAATAAAATTTCAATATACCTTCTATTATAACAAGAACATTTTTTAACACCAAGATAACCAGTATCTTTGCATTCTTTACAGATATAGTGTAGGTTAAGATAATCTGTAGCATAACCATTAGCAACTAATGCCTCAAATTTTTGTGCTCTTATATCTTCTACTAAATTTTTTAGTGAATCAATCTCCTGCGCTTTATTTGAAGAATTTTTTAGTGCTATTATAGCTAGTTTTGTACAAAGAGTTGAAATTCTAGTATCTAGTTCTGCTATATCAGGATGTTTAGTCCTTATTTCAGTAATTCTTTTAGAAAGTTTGCTCTTTTCTAGTTCTCTAGTTTTCTCATAAGAATTTAATATCTTAGTTTTAATACCTTTTTGCATTAATCATCCCACCCTAATAGTTCTTCTTCTAATGATTCATAATCATATTCACGCTGAACATAATTTGAAAATCTAAGAGACTTTTTAGCTGTATTATTTATATTTTTGTTTATTCCTGTTGTTCTATTAATTGTTTTAGCATTTTTATTTTGAATAGATGCATCAATTTCTTGTACTGTTTTAAGATTATCCTTAAACCAATTAGACAGAATTCCATCAATATATTTAAAATTAGCTTTATTTATCTTTTCAAAACAGACATCACAAGCTTTTTGAATTACTTCTACTTCAAAATTATAAGTGAATAACCACTTTTCTATTATATCTTGCTGAGGTTTCATTATATCATCATTGTTAATTCCTAAATATTTAAGAATAGATCTTATCTTAACCCACTTGTCTTCAGACTTTGCCATATATTTATTAGCATCTTCAATAGATTTTATACCTGAATCATGCCATCCTAGTGCAACTTGTTCTATATAATTCGCTGTACGCTTATTTTTAGAAACACAATACTCTATAAGGAATAATATAAGTTCAAGTGAAAATCCAAGTTCATTAGTCCATGATAGATACATTTCGATTTCTTTATTTGATAAAGGTCGATTTAATAAAGATTCTATATCTTTTAGCATATCTTTGTTTGAATCTTTTTCTAAAGCACTTAATAAATTAACCTTTTCGCTTTCTGTTGAATCTTTTTGTGATAAGTTGATAAATTCGACTTCGAAGTTGGCCATTTTATCAATTGGGATAAGTTTTATTACACCTTCATTGTTCCAATATTTTAAAGCGTTATTAACTTCAGATTCTAATAATCCAAGTTTTGTAGCTATAATATCAGAACTAACACCTAGTTCACCACTTGTAGTGCATTTTAATAAAAGAATATAAACCTTAACAAATTCACCCCTTGCACTAGCCATATAGTTATCTATAAAGACATGACTAAGAGGAGTAAATTCCGCTGCTGTATTTTTTAGCATAAAAGTACTCATATTGTAAATCTACCTTTCATATATTAATAAGTTTCAAGTATATAGTTCATTATAACAAACTGAAAAATAACACTCAACAAGCATTTGATTTTAAAGCAAAACAAAATTAAATGTATAATTTATTTGAATTAAGGAAATATTAATTATTGTGCTTTTTTTTACACAATAATATAGAAGGAGTTTTTAATTTATGGATACTTTTCTGAGATGTACTAGAAGATATAGTTTTCTTCTAGTTATTTTAATCTTTTTTTCAAATGGATATGGAATGACAAGTTTGTATAAGGGTTATGTTAACAATACTTTTGTTGGCTATGTTCAAGACAAGGAGGACTTAAAAGAAATTTATGATGAAATATTTGATGATATAAATTATAAATTTTCAGAAGTAGACAAAGGTAAAAACACTTTAAAATTTGAAAACACAAGTGATTTAAGAAATGTTACATCTGGTGAAGAACTAAGAGAGAACATGATTAGTGTTTTAAATGTTGGCGTTGATGCTTATGGAATGTACATTGATGAGGTTAATATAGGGTATGTAGAGGACTTTATACTTGGTGATAAAGTTATTGATAACTTAAAGAAAAAAGCAGTTGAGAGTAATCTGGTTGATGAAGAACTTATTGTGAGCGTTGCAGTTCAAGGGGATGTTAGTTATAACAAGGAAAAAGTGAAAATTGGTAAACTTAGCAGTACAACTGAAATATTAGATAATATAGAATCTTTAAATTCTAATAGAAATAATAAAATAGGTAATGTTGAAGTTTTAGAAGTTACAAAAGACATAGAGGCTATAAAACCAAGAACAGCAGAAGTTGTTAGTGAAAAACTTTGTCTTGGCGAAGTTATGAGAAAAGAAGGAACAATTGGTTCAAAAGAAGTAGAGAAGAAAAAGGTTTATGTTGATGGTACTTTAGTTAGAACTGAAGTTTTAGCAGAGAAAGTTATAAAGAAACCTACAGATAATATAGTTTATAAAGGAATTCAAAACCCAGTAGCTAGTGGGTTTGCATTTCTTAGTTACCCAAGTAAGGATGTTATGATCAACTCACCTTACGGAAGAAGATGGGGAACTGAACATCATTCAGGCATAGATTTAAATGGTAGAACAGGAGATTCAATAGCAGCATCATTTGAAGGGGTCGTTAAATATGCAGGCTGGCTTGGAGGGTATGGAAATGTGGTTATATTAAATCATGGTAGTGGTGTAGAAACTTTATATGCACATGCTAGCAAACTTACCTGCGCAACAGGGCAAAGAGTGAGTAAGGGAGATAAAATAGCCGAGGTGGGCAGTACAGGAAGAAGTACAGGACCTCACATACACTTTGAGTTAAGAAATAATGGCAAAGCAATAAATCCAATGAAATATTTCAAATAATTTATTTTAGGAATAGGGCTATGATTTTTAATATATTAAGTGAAAAAAGCATTTCAATTTTTTAATTGAAATGCTTTTTCTATTGTAGAAATAAATCAAGGTCTAAAGTTCCATTGCCAATATTCCGGTAGCTCAAATCATCTACTTGCACAGAACAAAGTTCAATCCTAGATGAAACATCATGAAAATTATAGTTAGGATATTTTTCAAGAAGCAAAGCACAGATACCACAAATATAAGCAGTTGCAACAGAAGTTCCAGAATAAGATTTATAAAACTCTTTTAATTTTGGTGGATATATTTTGCTTATACCTCGCTGTGATACATAAGAGGTTACGGTTGTGCCACAAGAAACATTAGAACACTTTGCACAAATATCTATTTTCTTATGAAGATTTGCCTTAGATGAATACCTAAAAAGTGAAAAATCATTATTAACACCAGCAACGGTAATAACATTATCAGAATTAGCAAGTCCATTTATAGGACTAGAATTATCAGTACTACCTACAGGCATTATTGGAATAATACCCTTAGAAACAATTATATTAAGTAAATTATCAAAATATTTTATATGTCTTAGTGTAGAGTTAAAGCTTTCAAATGGCATACATAATAGCTTTATAGTATGTTTCTGTGTATCCTCAATAATAGACTCTAAGGCTATTAAGACATCAGAAAAGTTTGCTTTGCCACTTTCGTTAAAGGCCTTGTATGAAAGAAGAGAGCTTTTTTCAGCAATTCCTTTATACTTAAATTTTGACGATATTCCACTACCACAAAGCAATGTGGATATAGCAGTTCCATGCCCATTATCATCATAAGGAAAATTAGAGTCATTAATTAAATCTTTAAAGGCTAAAATTCTATTAGGAGATGATAAATCAGGATGTGGAAATGTACCACTATCAATTAATGCTATTTTTACACCTTTGCCAGTTAGGTTAAAAGGAGTAGTAGATCTAATACCATTTATAGTAGACAGGCTAATCCCACATAAAAAGCAATAATCATCAATAGAAATATAAGAAACCTCAGGATATTCAACAAGTCTATTTATAGCACGAGGGGGCAAATTAGCACAAATCAAATTAGTATGACTAAAATTAAAGATAACTTTTCCACCAAGGCTATGAATTATTTTATCAAATTCTTTATGAAACTTTTTAAACTCTATTAAAACTCTATATGAGTCATAATAATTTGCTTTAATAAAGGTAGTAAGTTTTGATGAAATTTTTTTATTCTTAAAAAACATAAAAATACTCCTGAATTGATTTCCTTATATTATATGTACGTAAATTTTATTTGTTATATATTATTTCTTAAATTGAAATAATAATATTCCTATAAGCATAAGTGCTATACCAAGATAATTATTCCAATGAAAATTTATTTTAGTAGTGTTAAAAAGCCCAAGAGCATCTATAAGTGCTGCGCTAAGCAATTGAGATATAAGAATTATAGATATAGAAAAAGTTGGCCCAAGGCTGTCTATTCCTCTCATAACAGTATAAGTTATGATAACACCAATAAACCCGCCTAGAAGATAAAGCTTATTAGTAGATTTAAGATTAGCTAAATTTCCACTTTTAAAAAAGAAGTACACAATAAGTGTAAAAAGAAAAGCAGTACCCTGAACAATTAAATTAGTTTCCCAAAGTCCAATTTTCTCAGAAACTCTAGTATTAAAAACACCTTGTAGACTCATAGTAAGACCCGCAATAATAGAAAAAACAATACCAAACAATTTAAATCACCTCATAATTAGTATGTCTAAATGAGCAAAAAATAGAAGTAAGTATAAAAAAAGCCACGATAAATGATTTAACATTTACTGTGGCCTTTATATTAATATACTCTGAGATTGTAACTTTTTAGAATAGTTTCCTTTTTACTAGATACTTTCCAAAGTTCAACTCTATCTATTTTTACTGTCTTACAATTATGATTTCCTTTGTTTACTAAAGCATTTGAATGCTCTTTTCTATCTCTAGTTGACACTGCTCCTGTGCTTAATGCAACAGAAAGGTACTTTTTATCATCTCTTGTTGAAAAATTGTGTAATTTCAACATATCATTCAATGAACGATGGATTTTATTAAGATAACCTTTATTTTCAATCTTTAAGTTTATATTCTTTGCATTATTTTCATAAGAAAAAATATCACCTGTAAGTTCTACTTTGAACTTTTTATAAGGTTTGAAAATCTTGCTTAGGACCACGTAAAGCTCCTCTAAATCTGGGCTCTCCATTGTTTTAAGCGTAATATGTGATGAGAGCTGGTGTCTAGGTAATCTGTATTTTTTTAGAACGTTTCTCTTTATTGGCTCTATTCGTTCATATGACTCATCATCGAATAGGGCAACTAAGTAATATTTCATAATTAACCCTCACTTAAAATAAACTTAAATATACCATATTTATACGTTTAAATTATAACATAACAATAATTAATAAAACAAATTATTCTTTTGTTGGAATAATACTATTAAGGATGTTAATGAAAATACAATAAGTTTTTGGTAATTGGGGTTATTGGCTATGTATATGCTAAAAATAGCTTTAAATATTGACCTATTATTGATATAATGTTAATCGTGGATGTTTACGAAAGTAAAAAAAAAGCAAAAAAAGAGTTAAAATGGATAATTAAAAGAAAAAATTGAATAAAAAAGTAAAAAATGGAAAAGTATATATATAGGAACTATTTTATAAATAAAAGAGATAGTAAGGGTGAAATGGATGAAAAAGTTAATCGTTAAGGGAGGCAGCTCTCTAAAAGGTTTTGTTGAAATAAATGGAGCAAAAAATGCAGCGGTTGCAATATTACCAGCTGCTATAATGGCTAGCAAGGGTAGATGTGTAATAGAAAATGTACCTGATATTGCTGACGTTCATTGTTTAGAAAGAATAATAGAAAGTTTAGGTTGTACAGTTGAAAAGACAGGAGTAAATACAATCGAAATTAATTCAGAAAATCTTTCAAACACAAGTGCTTGTACAGAAGACGTAAGAAGAATGAGAGCATCATACTATTTTATAGGAGCTTTACTTGCAAGATTTAAAAAGGCTAGAGTTGAACTTCCAGGTGGATGCCCTATCGGGGTTAGACCAATAGATCAACATATAAAAGGTTTTGAAGCTTTAGGTGCTGAAGTTGAAATTTCTGAAACTGCAGTTGATATTAAAGCTGACAGATTAATCGGAACAAATATATTCTTTGATGTTGTAAGTGTTGGAGCTACTATAAATGTTATGATAGCAGCAACTCTTGCCGAGGGAACTACTATTTTAGAAAATGTAGCTAGAGAACCACACGTTGTTGATGTAGCTAACTTCTTAAATACTATGGGAGCTAACATTAAAGGAGCTGGTACAGATGTTATCAGAATTAAAGGTGTTCAAGAGCTTAAAGGATGCGACTACAGTGTAGTTCCAGACCAAATTGAAGCAGGAACATTTATGATAGCAGCAGCAGCTACTAAAGGTGATGTAACTTTAACTAATATTATTCCAAAACACTTAGAATCAATAAGTGCTAAACTTTTAGAAATGGGTGTTAAAATTGAAGAAGGCGATGATACTATCAGAGTATATGTTGATTCACCTTTAAAAGGAATAAAAATTAAAACTGCACCTTACCCAGGATTCCCAACAGATGTACAGCAGCCAATGGCAGCTCTTTTAACAACAGTTAAAGGTGAAAGTACTATAATTGAAAGCATATGGGAAAACAGACACAAGCATGCAGAAGAACTTAATAAAATGGGTGCTAACATAGAAGTTGAAGGAAGAAAAGCGGTTATACATGGAGTTGAAGGTCTTAAAGGTACAGAAGTTGAAGCTACTGATTTAAGAGCTGGAGCTGCTATGGTTATAGCTGGTTTAATAGCTGATGGTGATACTATCATTGGAAACATAGGACATATAGATAGAGGATACCCTCACATAGAAGAGAAATTCAACAATCTTGGAGCTAACATTAAAAGAATAGATGTTTAGGTGGTAAAAAAAGATGATTTTTTGCTCATTATATAGTGGAAGCAGTGGAAACTGCATATTGGTTGGTTCAAAAAAGACTAAAGTGCTTGTAGATGTTGGCGTGCCAGGTAAAAAAATGCTTGAAGCTTTAGAAAGAATCAAACAAAACCCAGAAGAGATAAAAGGGATTTTTGTAACACACGAACATGGTGATCATATCAAGGGGGTAGGAATTATATCAAGAAAACTTGATATACCTATTTATGCTAATGAAGCGACTTGGAATGAGATGAAACCAAAGATTGGGAATATAAAAGAAAAAAACATAAAAATTATAGAAAAAAGAAGTCTAACTAAAATAGACGACCTAGATATACAAGCCTTTAATATACCTCATGATGCAGTTGCAGCTATGGGGTATACAATTACAGATTTAGAAGGTAAAAAAAGTAGTATTGTAACAGATATAGGAACATTCACAGAGGAAATAAGAAGAAATGTAAAAGATTCTGATATAATTCTTTTAGAAGCAAACCATGATGTTGAAATGGTCAAATTTGGCCCATATCATTATGATTTAAAAAGAAGAGTTTTAAGTGAAGTAGGTCATCTATGTAATGAAGACTGTGCACAGGCAATTGTTGATATTGTAGAAGATGAAAAGTTTAAAAGAATAGTCCTTGGACACCTTAGTAATACTAACAATATGCCAGAACTTGCATATAGAGCAGTTGTTAATATCCTAGAAGAAAATGGACTAGACTATAAAACAGATTTAAAGCTTACAATAGCAAAAAGACATGAACCAAGCAATTACATAGAAATATAGTATATTTAAAGAGTTTTAATGCCTATATTTCAGTTAAATAGAGTACTTTATTATAAGTATTTTACTTAATATTAAATAAGGCTTGAAATTTATACAATGAAAAATATATAATAAGTTTAAGAATATGATGATTCAAAAGGAGATACAAGATATGAGTTTATACAAACAGTGGACAGATATGGTTGTGGAATATGTTAAGACAAAAGGTGAGGAAGCATTCTGGTCAGAGTATATGGATGTTGAAACAAGAATATACAAAGAGTTATTATCAAATCACTCAGAGGTTAAAGTTACTAAACTTAGCGATTTAGCTAAAGAATTTGCTACAACAAACGAATTCGTAATGGGATTCTTAGATGGAATAAACGATAGTTTAAGAGCACCTTATGATTTAGAAAAAGTAGACGAGAACACAGAAATCACATTAGATGTTAACTTTGAAGGATTATACTTCAACATGTTAGATGCTAAAGCTGATTACTTATTCGAGTTACCTCAATGGGAAGCTATATTCTCAGTAGAGAAAAGAGAAGAAATTGAGAAATCATACAAAAAATCAAAAACATTAGTTAATGAAGTTAAAATTGGAAGAAACGATCCTTGTACATGCGGAAGCGGAAAAAAATACAAGAAATGTTGTGGAAAATAATTAACTAGATGGATAGACAGAATATTTCTGTCTATCCTTTATTTTTGAAACAAAGATAGAATCCATGTTATATTTGCAAATGAAAACTTAGAATATTAATAAATTAGATAAAAGTTTAAAAAAACTTATATAATAACTGTGAGTTCTGCACAAAATATATCTAAATAAGCTTTAAGCTCTAGGAGGATATAATGAATTTATTTAAAAAGAAAAAAGGTGTAGGACTTGTAAGCGTAATATTTGTACTTGGAATTGTAGTATTTACAGCAGCAGTTGTGGTACCAAAGGTTACGAACAGAGGGAATCTATCAAGACAAAAAAATATGCAGGTAGCAGCTAGTACAATATTAAAAGATGCAAAATCTAGTATTAAACAAGCAGATTTACCAGCACTCGGAATATTAGGTGATGTAGCACTTACAGATCAAGTTTTTAATAGTTTAGAAGTAGTTAATGTAGTAAACTTTTTAAATGCTAGAGGCATATTAAAAGGTTTTAAAGCAGCCAATATTACAACTAATAACCCTAATATAAACTTAGGGAATTTAAAAGTCTTAACTAATGTTCCAGCTAAAAAAATTATAATTGATTCGAATGGCTACTTAGTAAAAGAGCCATATATAGTTCAGAAGTAATTATAAGACTTGTCTTTTAAGACTTGTCTTTTAGACAAGTCTTTTTATATGAAGGAGGAAGAAATGATTTTAATTATTTTAATTATAGCAGCAATGCTAGGCGTAGTTCTAAATTTTATATCGTATTTTATAGCAGTTGAAGATTTTGTTGGAGAGGAAGCTGCGCAAGGTATGAAATTACCTGAAATAGTTATGTTTGCAGTAAATAGAATTAAAAATGAAAAAAACTTTTTAATTTTAATTAGTACAATAACAATAATAGTATATATAAGTTTATATCTAAAATTTGGCTTTATATATGAGTTTTATAAATATGGATTCCTCTTTGCAATCTTAATAATCTCATCAATAATAGATGTTAAAACAAGGTCAGTATATCTAATAATTTCGATTGTTGGAATAATTGGAGGAGTAGTATTCTCTACTATAAACATATTTGATGGGGCTGATGTTGTAACAGAGATGTTATCGGTACTAATACCAATATTAATCCTTGGATTTTTAAAAATTGTAAGTAGAAAATTTGATGGACTAGGTGGAGGAGATATAGAAGTATTTATATTTATAGCACTATACATGTCCATAGTTGGGACAGGTCTTGACCTATTTATAGCACTTATAATTGGGGGAATCATATCAGGAATAAGCCTTGCAAAAGGTAACAAAAGCAGATACATACCATTTGTACCATACATAAGTCTTGCAACATTTATAACAGTAATGTTTGGAAATGATATAATACTTGGGTATATAAATGTTGTTTAGAAGATAAAGAAAAATAAGAAATAAACATAAGAAATAAACATATATATTTAAAAGTAAAATGGAGGATAAATAATAAATGAACATAACAGTGATATCAGTAGGGAAATTAAAAGAAAAATACTTAAAAATGGCGATAGATGAATACGCAAAAAGACTAACAAGATACTGCAAACTAACAATGCTAGAACTACCAGATGAAAAAACACCAGACAATGCATCACTAGCACAAGAACAGCAGATAAAAGAAAAAGAAGGAAAACTAATACTATCAAAAATAAAAGACAATATGTTTGTAATAGCAATGGATTTAAAACCAAAGCAAATGACATCAGAAGAGTTTTCAAAGTTTATAGAACAATGTGGAGTAACAGGTAACTCAAACATAGTATTTGTAGTTGGAGGAAGCCTTGGAATATCAGATGAAGTGCTTAAAAGAGCAAACCATAAAATATGTTTCTCTAATATGACTTTCCCTCATCAACTTTTTAGGGTAATGCTGCTTGAACAGATTTATAGAGCTTTTAGAATAAGTAATAATGAACCGTACCATAAATAGGTGCGGTTTATAGTCTTAGATATTGATATAACTAGTTTAAGGATATTTTAATTACTGAAAATGCTATATCATAAGTAGTGGCAACTATTATAGATGTTTTAAATAAGAGGTGTTTTATATTTACTAATAAAAAGATTAATATAATAACAATAAATAATACATATGCAATATTTTTTATAAGAGCGGTTATGGTTATTTATATGTAATTGTAATTAGACTACATACTCAAAAGGTATATAGTTTTTTTATTTAAGAAGAGATAAAATTAGTTACAAGCTAAAAATTTTTTCTGGTATAATGTAGTAATAATGATATAGATAAGAAAATTTAGGGGGATTGATTATGTCAGTAAGTGAAAATTTTAAAACATTCTGCAAGAATTTAAGAATGGATAATGATACTGTTACAAGGATACAAAATAGGTATCATCAAATAACTAAGAGAATAAACTTAGACTATTGGAATAATAGTTCAGAAGATAATAATAGTTTATATGCAGGGTCATATGGGAGAGGAACTGAGATATTTACTAGTGATATAGATATAATAGTACGATTACCATATAGTACATATGAGAAATTCAATAATTACTCAAATAATGGACAAGCTGCATTATTACAAGAAGTTAAAGGGGTTCTACAAAAAACTTATAGTACATCATTTTTAAGAGGTGACGGACAGGTTATAGGCATTAAATTTTCTGATGGAATTGATTTTGAAATTGTTCCTGGGTTTATTAATACAGATAAGAGTTACACATATCCAAATTCAAATGGTGGAGGAAGTTGGCAAAGTACAGACCCAAGAAGTGAAATTGAGGCTATGAATGAACTGAATAAGTTTACAAATAAAAACTTAAAAAGATTATGTAGAATGGCTAGGGCATGGAAGAATAAATGCAATGTACCTATGAGTGGAATATTAATTGATACATTAGCTTATAAATTTATTAAAGAGTGGGAATATAAAGATAAATCGTATATATATTATGATTGGATGAGTAGAGACTTTTTTAAATACCTAAAAGATATAGATAAGACACAAGCTTATTGGTTAAAACCAGGAAGTAATAAAGCTATTTGGAAAACTGGAGATTTTCAAAATAAGGCTTTACAGGCGTATAATAAATCATTAGAAGCTATTAATAATGAAGCTAATGATGATAAAGCAAAACAAAAATGGAGGGAAATTTATGGAACGAAATTCCCGAGTTAGTCAGGGATATAAATTAGAGTCACAGATAAGAGAAGCTTATGGGCGAGTGACTTATACACAAACATGTCATGATAAGAAAATAAATAAGTTGTTACGTGTAAATGAGAATATTAAAATAGCACAGATAATATTATCAGCAATGACAACGGGAAGTTTTTTGGTAACTATAATATCAAGTGAAAAAGTATCAGCTATTATAGGAGCATTTTTATCATTGCTATTACTAATTTTAAATACTTATGTTAAAAATTTTAACTTGGCAGAAATTTCGCAGAAACATCAAAAAGCTTCAGATTTATTGTGGAAAATAAGAGAAGAGTATGTATCTTTGCTTACAGATTTTGAAATTTTAGAAATGGAAGAAATTATGCTAAAACGTGATGAATTACAAAATAGAACTGCAAAAGTATATAGGAATTCACCTAGAACTGATTCAAAAAGTTATGCTGAAGCTCAAAAAGCATTAAAAACGGAAGAAGAACAAACTTTTTCAGAGAAAGAAATTGATGTTATGTTACCAAATTCAATTAGGCGTTGTAATAGAAATATGAGTGATGTTTAATAATAGAAAAACCTCACTTACTACCGATATAGAGAAGAGTACCATAAATAGGTGTGGTTTTTTAGTTAATTAAAATGGTAGCAATCTAAAACTAAAATAAAATTAAATTAAATGGTATAATTAGGTATATTTATATATTTTGATAGGAGAGTTATATGATAAAAGAAGAAATAATACTTTTACTAGAAAGTTTAAAAAGTGGTTTATTGGCATGTGCTACTAATGGAGAATTTAATTTACAAGAGTATCAAAAAATACGTTTGCAAATATTAGATATTGAATATTTAAAGCATAATATACCTGTATTTATAAAAGTTCATAGGTCACCAGAAGAATTTAGACGATATATGCAAGGGAAATATGCAGATTATGCAAATAGAAGAAGGTATATTACTGAAGAAATTAATAAATTAATTTTATGTGTAGAAGATAGAAAAGATATAATTGAAGTAGAGAATGAAAACAATATAGTTTTAGGTGACCGTTTAGGGCATGGTGGATTTGGACAAGTATATAAATATCATCATGAATTATTAGAGTTGGACTTTGCGATAAAGGTATTAGATCCAATATTTGTAGATAATGAGGAACAAGCCATAAGTGAAAGACGTTTTTTTAGAGAGGCAAAAATGCTTTTTGAATTACAACATCCGAATATTATACAAATATATAATATAGGTAAATTAGAAGGTAAGTCTTTCATACAAATGGAGTTAATTGATGGATATGATATGAATGGATTAACAAAAAAGTACTCTAATATATCATTTAGTAATAGTCTACGACCAATTATTGAATTGTTGAAAGGGCTTGAATATGCACATGATAAAGGAATTATACATAGAGATTTGAAACCAAGTAATTATATGTATTCAAAAAAATCAGGATATAAAATAATTGATTTTGGAATTAGTGCTTTTTTAGAGATAGATGGACAGACTAAATTAACTAAAACGGGTGAACAAGTTGCAGGAGGGCTTTATACTGATCCACAACTTGTTGAAAATTCCAAGTTAAGAGACTGCAGAAGTGATATTTATTCAGTTGGAGCTATTTGGTATTTTTTACTAACGGGAAGAGCGCCTTCAGGGGCAGATATGTTAAAGCGATTAATAGATATCACGGATATAAGTGAAGAAGAAGCAGACTTAGTTATGAAGTGTCTAGCATATGAGTTAGAAGATAGATACAGTAATTGCTCAGAGTTGAGAGGGATTCTTGAGAAGTTAAGAAATGAAAAAACTAAATTGCAATTGACATAATAAAACCGTACCATAAATAAATGAGGTTTATAGCTTTAGGGATTGATATGAGTTGCCTAAGGCTATTTTTGTATATAAAAATACCATATTATAAGTAATATTAGATTAAGTATAAATATGTTATAATATTGACTATAATGAGTGGAAAATAATACCAAGGGGATGAGTGTATGAATATTATAAAAAAATTGAAACTTGATGTTGATGGAATAGTAGGAACTATTGATGATTATACTAGTGAAGCATATGTTAAAAATATATGTGATGGGTTAAAGTCTTCAATAAATAAAAATGATTTAGGGGAGATTGGATATTTTCTTCAGAAGCTAAAAGATTGGTATGAAGAAAATCAAAGTAAAATCCAATCAAGTGACTATGTACATAATAAAAGACTTCACATTAAGATTGAAAAAGAAATACCATCATATATGGAAGAACTTGATATCTATATTAAGGAGAGGAAAGATATAGTAGAAAATGAATTAGCAATTGATGATATAGAAAAAAGGGGAAATAAAGTGTTTATTGTACATGGACATGATGAATTAGCACTTGAACAAGTTGTAGGATTTATTAAAGATATTAAACTAGACCCAATAGTACTTAAAAATCAAGCAAGTTTAGGAAATACAATAATAGAAAAAATAGAAGAATATTCAGATGTAGGATTTGCAATTGTATTATATACGCCTTGTGATATTGGGGCTAGTATAAATGATAAAGATAATATGAAGAATAGGGCAAGACAAAATGTTGTATTTGAACATGGATATTTAATAGGAAAGTTAGGAAGAAGAAACGTATGTGCACTAGTTAAAAGTGATATAGAAAAACCAAATGATATATCAGGGATAGTATATATTGAATTGGATAATCAGAAAGCTTGGAGATTTAATATTGCTCGTGATATGAAAAAGTTAGGATATGATATAGACCTTAATAATTTAATATAGAGAAAAATCATATCACTTACAATCGATATGGTTCTTTGTATAATATATATGTTATTAAAAATAATTTTAAGAAGATAAAAGGAGGGGAAGATCAGTTGATTTTCGAAACATTTTCAAAAAGAAAAAAGAAAGAATTAGGAATAGTGGATGATATGTATATGTATGATGAAATTCCTGGGAAATTGAGGAATCAGATAATTCATATATGGGAAGATGCTATAGGCGATTGTCATATAGCATGGGCATATATACATAATATAATGCTTAGAGAATTAGGCTGGAGAGTGTTAGGTGAGAGTAAATATCAAACTGAAACAGAGGCGTGTATAGAATTTATATCTAATCATAGTATAACAGATGAAATATTAGATATAATTGAAGTATCTTTTGTAGCAATTGAAACAGTTGTTCCAAAGAATTACACCCTTGAAAGACAATGTTTTAATATAAATCAAGAAGCTGATGGGGCAATAGAAGAATTAAATTATAGATTTAAGGAAAATAATATAGGTTATGAGTATATAAACGAAAAAATTATAAGAAAAGATAGAGAGATAACACATGCTGAGATAGTTAAGCCAGCTATAAAAATTTTATATGAGTTAGAATTTGAAGGCCCTAATGATGAATTTATGGAAGCGCATAAAAATTATAGAAATGGTGAGTATAAAAATGCTATAAATAATGCGCAAAAATCATTTGAAAGTATGATGAAAACTATATGTGAAAAAATGGGATATGAGTATAATAAAGATAAGGATGCATCTAAAACATTAATAAAGAAGTTAGTTGATGAAGAATTTATACCAAAACATTTATCAAATCATTTTGAAGGGTTAAAAAAATGTATAAGTGGTTTACAAACAACATTAGAGGCTGGACTACCAACTCTTAGAAATAGAAAATCTGGACATGGACAAGGTGAGGAAGTTGTTATAGTACCTGAATACTTAGCTATATATGCAATTAATTTAGTTGCTACAAACATTGTATTATTAGCAGATATATATACTAGTGATTATAAAGAGAATAAATGATAAAAGATCTATTTTAAATTTTTATAAAGAATCATATCGCAAGTAAATGATATGATTTTTTTATACATAAAATATAAAAATATATATAATGGGAGAAATAGGGGGATAAAATGGAGAAAAAATATATTGATTTCATAAAAGACATAACAAAAGATGAACTATATAAAGGCTTATTAGCTGAAGGATTATTTACAGAAAAATTGCCACCATTTTTATCATCAATAAAATTTTTTGAATATTGTAAAAAAAATAGTCTATCTTGTAAAAATAAAGAAAAACCGTATATATATTATGAAAGCATGAGAAATACTAATGTTCCAAGGCCACTAGCAATACCTAATCCGATAGTATATCAAAAATTATGTGAAAAATTATATGAAGATTGGGATAAAATACAAAATATGTTTATAGATACAACAGGAAATCAGGATTATAAAGTTAGTAGAATACATATTAGGAAAGTGCGAGATAGTGATAAGCTATTTAAGATGAATTATACTGATTGGAAAAAGGATGGAAACCCTGAATTAAATTTATTAATAGGAAGACAATATAAGGTTAAAGCAGATATATCTAATTGTTTTCCAAGTATATATACACATTCATTAAGTTGGGCATTAGTTGGAAAACAATTGGGAAAACAAGAAAGAACTACAGGGTGGAATAACGAATTAGATAAATGTGTCCGATATATGAAAAATGGAGAAACACAAGGACTACTTATAGGACCTCATAGTTCCAATTTACTTTCTGAGATTATTTTATGTAAGATTGATAGTAATTTAAGTAAATGGAGATACGTTAGAAATATAGATGATTATACATGTTATGTAAAGAGCCATGATGAAGCACAGAGATTTTTAAATGAATTAAGAGATGAGCTAAGAGAATTTGGATTAGTTTTAAATCATAAGAAAACTGAAATAATAGAACTACCAGTTATTTCAGGCGAAAAATGGATAAACAAACTTAATTTGATATCAATATTAGAGAAAAAAGATAAATTAGATTACAAGGGTGTACAAATATATTTGGATTGGGCTATTGAATTAATGAAAAAGCATAAAATGAATACAGCTATATTAAGTTATGCATTTAAAGTGCTAGGAAATAAGATATTAACTCAAAATGCTAAAAAATATTGTATAAAAATGTTTTTTCATCTAACGCTTATATATCCATATTTAGTACTAATATTAGAGGACAGTATATTTAAAAAATTTGAGGTTAAAAATGCAGATATATTAGTACTATCACAAGAATTGTTTAATAAAGGACTTGAAGAAAAAAACTATGAAATAATTAGCTATGCAGTTTATTATGCAATAAAATATGAGTTTGATATTGAAGAGTTAAATGTAGAGGACATAATAAGGTGTAATGACTGTATATGTAAAGTTATTAGTTATATTTATTTTAAAAAAAATGGAAAAGATAAAGAACTGCAAGAATTAGTAAATCATGCTAAAGAATTAGTAGTAGATGAAGATGAGTTTAATAAAAATTGGTTATTTGTGTATGAAGCTTTAACTATGAGAGATTTTGATAATAAATTCAAAGATTCTTTTAAAAATGACTGGAAAGCAATGAAAAAAGGAAATGTTTCCTTTATTAAAGAAGAGATATTAAATAATAATTTAAAAGAGAGTATGAAGAATGTAATTAAAATTAAAGAAATAGATGAATTAAGTATAGTTGAAGCAAAGACTAAATAAAAAAATTGAATTTCGGAAAATGAAATTAAACATACTACTTAAAAAAATCTCCCTAGCCAATAATGACTAAGGAGATTTTAATTTATATAAATGTATATTCTCAAATTTAAAGGGCAAGATAATATCAAAGTAAAAAAAGCCTATGATTTTATAAGTGTTAGCGCACTTGTAAATTCAAAAGATACTGGTATTATCTAAAGAATCCTAAAATCAAAGACTTCTATTGTAGTATGTTCAATTTTTGAGATTTTATACAAAAAGAGTTTAAAGATTTTTATAGAGAATTATTTTGATGATTATATTATATGATTTTGAAATGTATCCTCTAAAGATATTTAGTTTAGTACTAGGTATCTTTAGAGGATTTTTTTGTTTTTAAATTTAGGAAAGGCTGTGGATAAAATTAATGAAAAGTTATCCACAGGTTGGTAGAAATTTATAAGATATAGGAACAATTTTAGAGTGGAAATAGTCAGTTTTAAAGTTATCCACAGGCTGAGGTTAGTAATAGCAAGGCTTGTAGAGGTCGTTACAATTATGGTAACAACCTTGTAGATTAAAGTGAAAAGGAGAAATGAAAAAATGAATGACTTAGTTACAAGAAAATTTAAGGATAAATATCTTAATAGCTTAATTTGGGATGATGAAGTTTGCTGGGTAGGTGTAGATATTGTTGAATACTTTGGATATACTCAAAAAAGAAAAGCAATTAATGATTGTATAAGAACAGAAAAACTTCAAGAAGGAAGAGATTATAAAACTTTAAGTGGAGAAGAATTAAAGGCATTTAAAGAAGTTTTTGTAGAGGTATTAGAAGAAATAAAGTTTGCCCCAAAAATAATTATATTCTATGAAAGAGGTTTATACAGATTCCTAGCTTATACAAAAATGCCACTTGGAATTGAATTTAGAGAATGGATTGCAAGTGATATTATGCCAACTCTTAGAGAAAAGGGCTATTATGTTATGGAGGGTGTAGAACTTCCTACCCAGAATATTCAAAAACCAGAAATAGTACATAATGATTCTGATTATTCTAAGTTCAGTACAGAGAAAATGGAGCGTTATAGAATTGCTCTTGAAACTGTAAAGTTTTTTGAAGGTAGAATTGATAAGATTACTCAAGACCCTATTTATAAGTTTTTATTTTTTAAACAAATTTTTGTTGATGCAGGACTTGAGCTTCCATCGTTTATAGAGGAAGAGTTAAGAACGTTCTAACAATGGTTAATAGGTCATCAAATTTAATTTGATGACCTATTTTTATGTGTGTATATTCTTAAAATTAAGGGGCAAGATAATATCAAAGTAAAAAAAGTCCATGATTTTATAAGTGTTGGTGCACTTGTAAATTCAAAAGATACTGATACTATCTAAAGAATCCTAAAATCAAAGACTTCTATTGTATTATGTTCAATTTTTGAGTTTTTATACAAAAAGAGTTTAAAGATTTTTATAGAGAATTGTTTTGATGATTATATTATATGATTTTGAAATGTATCCTCTAAAGATATTTAGTTTAGTACTAGGTATCTTTAGAGGATTTTTTTATTTTAAATTTTAGGAAAAGCTGTGGATAAAATTAATGAGAAGTTATCCACAGGTAGATTAAGAAAGTTCTGAAAAGTGAGGTGATTTTATTGAAAAGAGAACTTTTGAAAATCTATTTACAAGCTAAGCTTATATATAGCAAGGTTTGTAGAGGTTGTGAGCATTGTGCTCACAACCTCTAATATGGTAGGGATATTAAATTAAAAAGCTAAAAGGAGAAATGAAAATGCATGATTTAATTACGAAAAAATTTAAAAATAAAAATCTTAATAGTTTAATTTGGGGTGGAGAAATTTGCTGGACTGGTATGGAGATTGCAGAATTTTTTGGATATGCAAATGAAAGAAGAGCAGTTTCTGATTGTATACAAAGAGAAAGACTTAAAGAGGGAATGGATTATAAGAATATAAGTGGAGAAGAGTTAAAGGAATTTAAAGAAGTCTTTTCAGAAGTTCTAGGTGATATAAAATTTGTACCAAAGATAACTATATTCTATGAAAGAGGTTTATATAGATTTCTAGCTTACACAAAAATGCCACTTGGGATTGAATTTAGAGAGTGGATTGCAAGTGATATTATGCCAACTCTTAGAGAAAAGGGCTACTATGTTATGGAGGGTGTAGAACTTCCTACCCAGAATATTCAAAAACCAGAAAGAGTACATAATGATTCTGATTATTCTAAGTTTAGTACAGAGAAAATGGAGCGTTATAGAATTGCTCTTGAAACTGTAAAGTTTTTTGAAGGTAGAATTGATAAGATTACTCAAGACCCTATTTATAAGTTTTTATTTTTTAAACAAATTTTTGTTGATGCAGGACTTGAGCTTCC
>NZ_CAMQZG010000049.1 GCF_947039605.1 uncultured Clostridium sp. | reverse complement strand
TCTTGGCTAGGAAGCTCCCACTTCAAGCTTTAGCTAAGTGGTGAGTAGTTCACTAGCACTAATAAATTCAACATACATAGGAAATATAGTTTTATCAATTCTACCAATATTAGTAGCAGGGGTAATAGTTGGAGCTGGAATAAAAGGTATTAAACTTTTATTTAAAAAATAAAGTCCACTCAATACATAAAAAATAAAGAATTAAATAATAATATAGATATAAATTATTAGGATGGTGCAATATAAATAGAGAAAATATAAGATAATAGAGTAAGATGGTTTTAAAATAAGGGATTTTGAGATGTTTGGGAAAGAGTGCTTTATATTCGGAAAAGGAGTGGCTAATAAGCTTTAATGCGATTAGTTTTTAATATATTGGTATGTTAAAATATAATAGAGAAAATATAGCAGAAAAGGATCCAAACATAAACAGAAGGAGAAAATAATGGACACGTTAGATAAAAGGAAAAAATTAATTGATGAGGTCATATCATTGATAAGAGAATTTGAGGGAATATCAGTAGATATTAGAGAATCTAGAATAGAGGAACTAAGAATTGATGATGAATATACTCAAATTTCATATGAGTTAGAGGACGAAAAATTAATATTTCCATTAACAAAAATATCTCATATATATGAAATAGAATTTGAAGGGCTTGGTGAACTTGCACCTACATTCCCAGAACTTGTATTAGGAATAAAGCAAAATATAGAAGCGAATTTTGAACAAATGAATAAAGCTGATTTTATTCATTTTGTTGGAAATATATATTATGCAGATTTAAGATGCAGACAAATTTACAATAGATTAAAAGAAATAGAAAAAGAGGCACAAGCTATATAGTTAAAAAGGGCTATCAGTTAAATGGTAGCTCTTTTTTATATGTAGTTATTTTGTTACCTAAAATTATAAAAAAGCCAATATAATATGGTTAAATATTACTTGGCATTTTTATCTAAATCGCAGTGGGAGAGATAAATGAAGTTATTAGAAAAAAGAAAAATATTAGTAAAGCAAGCGGTGAGTCTTATAGAGGAATATAACAATTTAGTTTTATTATCTGGAATCAGTGAAAATAAAATTTATGAGATATTAGTTAGTGAAGATTATAGAAAACTTTTAATTGATATGGAATATGGAAGAACTGAATTTTATCTTGATAACATTTCAAAAGTATATAAAGATGAAATGGAGGGCTGGGGTAATTGTAATGCCTATTTTTATGAAGTAGTAAAGTTGAAAAAAGAAGAATTTTTAAGCATAGAAGGAATAGAAAGTAGTGGAGAAATAGAGGAAGAGTTTTTATCAACAGAATTAGATAAACTATATTACATAGAAAAGCGAGCGGAACAAATATATGGCGAGCTTAAAGTTTTAGAGCATATGGCAAATGAGTATATGTTTTGAAAAGTAGAAAGGTTTGTATACTTATGGAGGATAAATAATGAGAAATTTATCAAAAAGAAAAAAATTGGCAATAGAAGCAATAACTCTTATAAAAGAATTTGAGAGTGTTGTGAGTTATATAAGAAAAAGTAATATGAAAAAATTTGAAGTAAGTGATGATTATAGGGAGCTATCATATATTGAAGGCGAAATGGAAGTTGCTTATAGTCATTATTTAGATAATGTTTCAGAGATATATTCAGAGGAAGTTGATAGTACAGAAAAGCATGTTAAAACTTTGAGAGATAGAGTTTGTGATGTGAAAAAATTTGTGAATAATAAAGATGGGCTTAATGATGCGTATGTAGATAATCTTATGAAGACAATAGATGTGGCAACAGAGCGATGTGAGGAAATATATGATAGATTAAAGCAAATTGAATTAGAAGCAACATATATTATGAAATAATAAAAAAACAGTATCGAACTAAAAGTTCAATACTGTTTCTTTTATATCTAATTAAAAATTAGATTTTTTCCCATGAAGAATCACTTCCAGGAGTTGTGTTTGTCCACCATTTAGCTTTATATTTAGCACCATTGTGTGAAACTACAGCACCACCATTATAAGCTTTTCCAGGTGTATATTGCTCTGTACCATCAGGGTCTGTAGCAGATTTTGCTTCCCAAGCATCACTAGCATCTGGGTAAGCACCTTGTGTCCACCATTTAGCTGTGTATTCTTTACCTTTGTATACTACTGAATCACCAGTATTATAAACTTTATCTAACTCGAAATTATCACCAGGTGTTGGTGGAGTGATTTCTTCTTTAGTAACAGTTATAGTTCTTGATTCTGTAGTAGTAGAATTGCTACTATCTGTAACTTTGTAAGTTAAGTCATATTTACCAGCTTTGTTTGTATCAACTTTTCCAGTAACTTTAACTTTTGATGTTAGAGTACCATCTTCTTTGTCTGTAGCTGTAACTCCAGCCATAGCATCAAATTTATCTCCAACTTTAATTTCTTTATCTTCTACACCGCTTATTACAGGTTTTGTATTTTCTGTAGGTGGAGGAGTAATTTCTTTATCTTCAACTGTGATAACTCTTTTAAGAGTTGTTGTAGCCTTTTCACTATCTGAAACAGTATAAGTTAAGTTATATTTACCAGCTTTATTTGTGTCAACTTTACCTTCAACTTTAATTTTTGATGTTAAATCACCATCTTCTTTATCATTAGCTGTAACTCCAGCTAAAGCATCGAAGCTATCTCCAACAGTTAAAGTTTTATTTGAAGCACCTTTGATTACAGGTTTTTGGTTTTCAGCAGGTGGAGGTGTAATTTCACTATCTCCAACTGGGTTCATTCCGTTAAATGTAACATTTCTTACTCCAGAGAAGCAAAGACCTATCATACCTTCAAGAGTTACTGTAGCACCAGGGTCAAGACCATTCCAACCAGCTGATGTTATAGTAATTCTATTAAAATCTCCATTATCAACTTGAGTCATAGCTCCGCCCCATGATGATTTGAATTCTGCTGATTTAGGAAGATCAAATGATACATCCCAACCACCATCAATTTTTTCACCAGTATGGTTTGTGATATTTAATTTATATGAATAGTTAGGGTGATCATAGTTTCCTGTCATATCAACATCTACTTTGATATCACCATCAGTTTGAGGTGTTTCATCAGTAATACTAGCAGGTCCCATAGCTTTAAATCCATCACTTAATCTCTTAGTAAGAGTATTTCCATGAGTATATTTACCTTCATTTATATCTGTTGATCCAGGAACATAGTTAGGGTTTTCAGTAAAATCACCATTCATTACCCAAATTAAAGCTCCACCAAGGTTTTTATCTTCGATATATTTAATTCTCTCATCGATTGATTGCTCATCTTCGAATGATAAGAATACTTTTTCTTCATCTTGCCATACATGAGGAACTTTACCAGCATCATCCCAATGCTTTGTTAAGTTAGGATCTTGATCCATAAGGTTCATGATATGCCATAATGGGTTAGCACCAGCTGGTTCTAATTCACCATCACCATCTAAATCATCTCCCCATACATTGTACTTTCCAGAAGCAGGAGTTTTACTTTTTCCATGAAGACCAGTTCCATCTCCACCATTAACATTTTCCCATCCTCTTGAATAATATGGAATACCCATTAAAATTTGCTCAGGAGGAAGTACCCCTCTATAATATCTATAAGCCCAGTCCATGCTAAGTACAGGCATTAACATTTGAATTGTTTCTGTATCAGCTTCATCTGGATATATATTAGCTAAGTTTTCAACAAATTCATTCCATCCACCGTGGAAGTCATATGACATTACACTAAGGAAATCAAGGTCTTTAGCATATGAGTTATCTGAAACTCCACCAAGAACCCATGCTGAAGCAGTAACAGCAGCACTTAAAAGATAATCTTTATTATCTTCAACACCTGCTTGATCGATAGTTTCTCTTAATGTTCTCATCATTTTATTGTAGTTAGCATTGATTACTTTTCTTCTTGGTTCGCTTACATCAAAATCATCAGGATTTCCTGATTGACTTGTTGCAGATGGATATTCAAAATCTATATCAATTCCATCAAAATCGTATTTTCTTATAAAATCTACACATGAATCAGCAAATGTCTGTCTACCAGCATCTGTATCCATCATTGTATAGAAACCTCTAGAACCAGCCCATCCACCAACAGACATTAAAAGATCTACATCTGGGTTTTTAGCTTTCATTTGTTGCATGATATTAAAATGACCTTTGTAAGGTAGGCTAGGATCTATTCCTATAACTTCACCTTTATAAGTCATTTGCTCATCTGAAAGATCAGAGAAGTCATCTTGTGTAGCAGCAAAACCTTCATCGCTACCAAAAGATATTTTATTTGTTTTTTCATCTACCATAGCAAATGAATATTGGATATGAGTAAGCTCATCCCATTGTAAGTCTGTCATATTGAAATATCCTTGAGCTTCACTTTTATAAGCCCACTCTGGGAAGTATCCAATGATTTTTCTTTCTACTGATTGGTCAGCAGAAGTTTTAGGTGCCTCTGGAGCCTTAGGAGCGGCTTGAACAGGAGCTGATACTGGAAGTGCTGATAATGCCATTGCTGATAAAGCAACAGTAGTGATTGTTCTTTTCATTGTTTTATTTATCAAAATTGATTCCCCCTTAAAACATACTATAAATAGATTTTACAATAAATGTAAATGATTTAGTACAAAAATATTTAGACAAATTTTTCTGTAATAAGTACTAAGAAAATATAATAAGTGCAAAAAATAAGCACTTATGCTAAAAAAGTTATCGATTTGAATTTTAAAAACTTAAAAGAATTTTTAAAAAGATTTTTGTATAGATATATTTATAAAATTTAATTGGATTAAAGAAATTTATACTTTAATGTTAAAAAATATTATTTGTATATTTCATAGAGGGAATATTCTGGCTATATGACTTACGTGAGATATAATAGAAAAATTCAAATGTAAATGTTTAACTATTGAGCTAAGGGAGAATTTAATTGGGAAAAAAATTTAATTGAATAAAAAATTTGTCTAAAAAGCCCTTAATATATAGTGAAATTTGAATTATATAAAGTTTTTAATTTTTTGAATTAAATTAAAAAAAAATAAAAACGAATTTAAATTTTATGAAAAAAATTAAAGAAAGGTAAAAAATGATAAATAAATAAATTTATTTATAACTTAAAATGTTAAGCAGAAATTTATTATGGCTAAAAATTGACTGAAATATTTGAAATGAATTTGATTAAAAGATCAAAGTAGTTAAATATCTTTTAAAATAAAATTTTTATATTAGAGATTATGTTGTATAATGAGTTCGGAACTAATTTAAGATAAGGACAGGTTATACATATGAATAAAAACATGGAAATGATGAAGAAGATAATAGAAGAGAAAAAGAAAAAAGGTCTTCAAAGAAATAATCCTAAAGCTGAAAAGAACATAGGAACAGGAAATAATTCTAAAGGTGTTAAAACAGGAAATGGTGGAGGATTATTTGATTAATCCGATATATAGGAAAAAGCAAGCGAATCGCTTGCTTTTTTTATTTATATAAAAAATATCAACTATATAATCTGACGGAATTGAGTGGGTCATTTTTAAATAGTTGAATATAATTTAAACTATGTTAACTAGTCATTAAAATACCAGAAATACATAAAGCTACATAAACAAATTTATTAAATGAATCAGCATTTATTTTTTGAATTATTTTATTACTGATAAATATAGCTAGTATTACAAAAATCATAGTAAACCCTGAAAGTTCAATGATTTCAGGTGTGATTTCTTGTCTATAAACATTAATTAAAAGCATTACTGAATTAAGAGATGCCCAAAGCGCACAAAGTGTAGCTCTAAAGCTAAATTTATCTTTTATGTTTTTTGTTGCATAAACGACAACAAAAGGTCCACCACAAGTGAAAGCTCCATGAACTATCCCGCCTATAAATAAAGTTAAATTCTCAATGATAGTTTTTGTTTTTGAATTTTGAGTTTCAATATTTTGTGTAGAAGTATTTTTATTCTTACATCTAATAGTATAAATGCCTTTGATACCAATGACAACCATAAAGATACCTAAAGCAATTTTAAGTGGTCGTTCAGGCAATAATTTAAACAATACCATACCAATAGGAAGTCCTATCATCATAAATCCAGTGATTTTCATAAATTCTTTTTTTGCAATATGTTTAAAATCTCGTATAGCAATTACTATAGAAGCTAAAAGTACTATAATTGTTAGAACATGAACTGTAGTTTCTAATGGAACAACCATAGATGCAAGGGGAAGTGCCATTATAGTTCCACCAAAGCCTATAAGACCTTCAATAAAATAAGTAATCATAATTATAAGTGCAAATAAAAGTACTTGTTCTAAATCCATTTGAAATCCCTCTTTTTTCTTTTTAAATTTATTATGTAAAAAACTATTTAAAGCTAGTTGTAATGAATTTTTACAGGTTTTAAAATACCATAAGTAGAATACCACTTTATATTATGCAATTGAATAAACAAAATATTAATATTACCTAGAAAATTTAGATAAAATGTGAAAAAAATATTAATTCATAAATAAAGTATCAATAAGTTAATATTTTTTTGATTAAAATATTAAAGATGAGTGTTTGAAATCTGAAGAAAGAGAGAGTAATATAGAAAGAAAATATAAATTTGTTTAAAAATGTAAAATAAATTAACGTTTTTTTAATATTTATCAAAAACTATAAATTAATATTTATATACAGTTTATAATTAAGTGAAAGAAATATAAATATAATTTGATTATTTTAGGAGGGTGTACAAGGATGAATAAAAAAGTTTATTTTAATGGAAAGATTATTACAGTAGATAAAAACAATGGAATATATGAAGCGGTTTTTGTTGAAAATGGAATCATAAAAGCTATAGGAGATAATGAAGAAATTTTACAGTTAGCATATGATGAAAATGATACCGAAGAGATAAATTTAAAAGGTAAGACAATGTTACCAGGGTTTATAGACCCTCATGGACATATTGTTGCAATTGCACAGTCATCAATGATGCCAAACTTTGAAGATGTTACATCAAGAGAGGAAATGGTAGATAAGCTTAAAGTTTATTTAAGCGAAAATCCTAAAAAAGAAAATGAATGGTTACTTGGGCTTGGATATGATAATTCAAAATTTGCAGATGGAAAACATCCTACAAAATTTGATTTAGATAAAGTCTCAACAGAAATTCCTATATTTATAACACACGCTTCAGGACATATTGCAGCAGTAAATTCAAAAGTTTTAGAGATATTTGGATATGTAGGCAATGATTATATAGTCCCAGAGGGTGGAGTTGTTCAAACTGTTAAAGATACAAACGAGGCTAATGGTATTTTAGAAGAAACAGCCTTTTTAATAGAGTCTAAAAAATCTCTTATAGGTGCACCATCATTTGAAGATGTTCTTGTAGCACTTGAAAAAGCTCAAGATTTATATGCATCATATGGAATTACAACAGCACAAGATGCTAGTGTTGATAAAGGAATGAATCAACTTCTTGGTGCAGCAGCAAAATACGGAAAGTTAAAGTTAGATATAATTGGATATGCAGTGCAGCCAGTAACAGCAGAGCTTATGGAGAAAACTTCAACACTTGATGCTAAGTATTATAATCATTATAAATTACTTGGTGGAAAAATGTGGCTTGATGGATCACCTCAAGCAAAAACAGCATGGCTTACAAAACCATACTTTGTTGTACCAGAAGGACAAAAAGAAGATTATTGTGGATATGGAACACAACCTGATGAATATGTTGAAGCATACGTAACAGAATGCATTGATAATAATATACAGGTTAATGCACATTGTAATGGTGATGCAGCATCTGATCAATTTATAAGATGTTATAAAAAAGCTTTAGAAAATACAGGGAATCAAGCTAATTTAAGACCAGTTATGGTTCATTGTCAAACTGTTAGAGAAGATCAATTAGATTGTATGAAGAGAATAGGAATGATTCCAACATTTTTCCTAGATCATATTTTCTATTGGGGAGATTATCACTATGATTCAGTGCTTGGAGAAGAAAGAGCAAATAGAATCTCACCAGCAGGATCAGCTTTAAAAAGAGGGATGAACTTTACACTTCATCAAGATCCACCAGTTAAAATGCCTATAATAACACTTGCAATACACAATGCGGTGAATAGAATGACTCAGAGTGGTAGAGTTCTTGGAGAAGAGCAAAAAATAGGTGTTATTGATGCTATAAAAGCAGTTACTATAAATGGAGCTTATCAATACTTTGAAGAGAAAACAAAAGGAAGTATAGAAGTAGGAAAAGTTGCAGACTTTGTAATACTTGATAAATGTCCAATTATACTTGATAAAAAAGAGCTTAAAACAATAAAAGTTCTTGAAACTATTAAAGATGGAAATACAATTTATAAAGCATAGATAATATTAAGTAGATTTGCAGTAATGTAAATCTACTTTTTTATTTAATATAGAATGTAGAAAAATGTAGAATAATGTAAAGAAAGAATTAACAATGCATCTAAAATACTGTTTAAATAGTAAAAGGTGATACAATACTCTTTGATAAATATAGAGATAAGTTTAAAATATAAATTTTAAACAATCATAAATAGAAACTGATTGGAGGAAGACTTTTTGAATAAAAAGAATATTGTAAATAATACGATATTATTTGTAGTAATCATAGCATTTATAAATATTTTTAATATGATGTTTGGTGATATAAATAGCGTTGTTGGGGTTACAGTAATAACATCTGGATTGATATTACTACAAAGAGATTTAACAGGGGCACCAGTTGAAAATTTAATAAATCTTATAGCAATTAATTTATTTACAGGAATATTTGCTTATATAGCTAGTATAAATCTTTGGATAGGGATACCTATAAATTTTATAGCTTTATTTGTGGTGGGATATTTCTTTAGTTCAAACCTTAAAGAACCGGTAGTTATTGGATTTGGGCTTCAATATTTATTTATGTTATTTACACCAGTAAGCGGAAGAGAGTTTGGCTTAAGACTTATTAGTTTAGTATTTGGAGCATTCTTTATAATGGGACTGCAATTATTAGCTAATAAAAATAAACTTAAAAAAAGCTTTAAATCTATATTTGTAGGTGTTTTATCAGATTTAATAAGTAGTTTAGAATCTGAAGCAAAGGTTTATGATAGTGCTACGGAGAAAATAAATAAACTTAAAAAAATAGTTTATGAAGGGAGAAAAAAGAGCTTTTATTTATGTGATGAAGGAAAGAGAGTAACTAATATAATTTATTTACTTGAAAGACTTAACATAATTTTTGAAAATAAAGAAGATATTCAAGAGGGTGAATTTAATAAACATGTTAGCAAGTGTTTATTAAATTTAAAAATCGGAATTGAAAATAATGACTTTTCAGAAATTCATGTAGCATATTTTGAACGTGAAATTTCAAAAGAAAATGTGAGAGTAATAAAGTCATTAAAGGGACTTGTAGATGAATGTAGTGCTTTATCAAAAGTTGATTCAAAGGTAAGTTTACAAGTATATAATATACCAGAAAAATTTAAAACTATAAAGGTTATGAAGGATAATTTTTCTTTAGAATCATTAAAAGTTTCATATGCTTTAAGACTTGCTATTATAGGAACTATTAGTATATTTATAGTAGATTTCTTTAAAATACCACAAGGAAAATGGATGGTCTATACAGTCTTTTCTTTAACTCAACCTTACGCTGAAAGTTCAAAAATAAGGACAAGACAAAGAGTTGAAGGTACTATAATTGGAGCTTTTATAGTATTAGTTGCATTTACATTTATACAGGATGGTGCACTTAGAGGACTTGTTATTTTACTTGCTGGATATTTAAATCCATATGCTAAGGACTATAAAAAAGTAATGATTCTGGTGACAGTTTCAGCAGTTGCAGCAGCAGCCATTGAAGGAGGCGCAATAGAATTTATTATGCAAAGAGTTTTATTTGTCATAGCAGGTGCTTTGCTTGCAATGCTTGCGAGTAAATTTATAATACCTTATCATTTAAAAGATGGTAATGATGAACTAAAACTAGGATATTTAAAAGTTATAAAAACTATGAAAGAAGATATAATAGAGAATAAAGATGATAATATTGTTAAATCATTATATCTACTGCCTGCTTTTTTAGAAGATAAGTTTAAGTCTACTAATATAGATGAAAAAGAGCTTGAATTACTTGCAGAGTTTGCAGATAAAAAAAGACGAGCAATAAATGAAGTTTATAGTATATATTACTTTATGGATGGAAAAGAAAATAAAGAGTTAGAAATGCCTTTAGAATTAGTCATGGAATAATTTTAAAGGCTATTCTTTTTTCTAGTTATAAAAGATGAAAAATGAGGGAAACTATTAGTGAAATTTAAAAGATTCATTTTATGAATTGAAAGGATGATTTTATGAAAGCACTAATTAAGTTAGTCATAATATTTGTAGTAACATATGTAGGGATAAAGTATTTACATATGGGTACTTTTACAGGGATAACACCAATAATAATATTTGCAGTTGTACTTATGATAGTTAATTTAGTTATACGACCAGTAATTCAGCTTATTAGTTTGCCTATAACATGCTTGACCTTTGGATTATTTGCTCTTGTTGTAAATGTATTAATGATACTTTTAGCATCAGCTTTAGTTCCTGGGATAAGTATAAATGGATTTTTCCCAGCGGTGTTAATATCTATAGGAATCGCTGTATTAACTTCACTTGTGCATATAGGAGAGAATAACAATAATAATAATAATTAATTTTAGGTGGGAACAAATAGTTACTAAAATTATAATGTCACTTTGCACTCTAACACTTCCTGTAAGTCCAAATCTTAAGATAACTGATAAGGGCCTTATAGATGTTAAAGAGGGAAAAGTAGTAATCTTGATAATAGAATAAAGATAGAAGTCATAACGATTTGTTATGGCTTTTTTTGAATTTAAAAATGAAGAAATTGAAAATTTATAAAAAAGTTTTAGAGTTTTGATAGATTTGCATACATAGTTTTCGGAATAATAAGTGTAAGAGGTTAAACCAAAAGTTCCAAGCTTGGGGGAAAAGGGGTAAAAATGAAAATTTTAGAAGAGAATTTTATAAAAGAATTAAAAAAGAAAAATGAGAAAGCTTTAGAGTTTTTGATTGATAATTATGGTTGGGTTATTAAGACTGTATGTAAAAAGCATCTTAGTGAGTTTCCAAGTCTGGTAGATGATTGTATGAATGAGGTTTTGATGGATATTTGGAATAATAGTGATAGATTTGATGGTACAAGGGGAAACATAAAAAACTGGATAGCAGGAATATCAAAATTTAAGTCTATAGATTTTAAGAGAAAGTATTTTAAGGATTTAAGTCTTACTGATATAGATGATGTCATTATTAGTGCAACGGAAAGTTTAGAGTTATCATCACAAAAGATAGAGCTTAGTGATGAGACGGAAGAGTTTTTAACTTGTCTAAAAGAAAGTGATAGAGAGTTATTTATTAAGCTTTATGTTGATGAAAAAGAGATGGATGAAGTTACACAGGAAACAGGACTTAATAGAAATGTTATTTATAATAGACTTTCTAGAGGTAAAAGAAAAATTAAGAATTTATTTGCACATGCAAGAGTTTAATTAAGGGGTGAGTTTTATGAAGAAAGATATATTTGATATGGTAAATGATAGTGATATAAATTTAGATGGTTATAAAAAAGAGGAAATGAATGATATAGAAAAAATGAAGATGAAGAAATTTGTAAAGAAGATGACTAAGAAGAAAAAGAAGTCAAAGCTTGCTAAAGTTGCTGGTGTTTGTGCTATTGTAGGGGCAGGACTTTTAATCACACCTTATGGTCAAGATGTTATAGCTAGTATAAATTTACCTACTTATGAGATAGGATATTTCTTTGGTGGAAATAGAGATTTAGATGATTATAAAACAGTTATAGATCAAAGTATTACTGATAAGGGGGTTACTATAAAGCTTAATGAAGTTATTTTAGATGGGGATATGCTTTTGGTTTCTTCAACTACGCATATTGAAAATAAAGAAAAGCAGTTTAGAAATATATCAATGTATGGAGATGTTTATATAAATGGCAAAAGTGTTTCTGATAGTGGTGGAGGAACAGGGGCATTAATAGAGGAGAATACTTTTGCCGATGAAGGGGAGTATGGAATTGATTTATCTAAGGTGGATTTAACTAAACCTTTAGATATTAGAATAGCTTTACGTGAAGTTTGGGCAAGTACAGAACAAGAAGAAGGTGTGCTTAATCCTATTAGAGGAAGTTGGGATTTTGAGTTTACTGTGGACCCAAGTGAGATAATTGCGGATACAAAAGTTATAGAACCTAATATAGAGGTTAAAGATGGTGATGAAGCAATAATTATAGAAAAGTATACTAGTAATAAGGTTGGACAAAAAATATATGTTAAATATGGTGAAAATACATTAGAAGATTGTTCGTTAGATTTTGTAGGAACTGATAATCTTGGAAATAAAGTTGAGTTTGATGGAAGGTATAGAAAAGGTAATGAGGGGATGTTTGAGATAAATCAATTAGATGGAGGTCTTTCAGATGAGGCAACAGAGATAAGACTACAAGGAGTATATAAAGTATATCCAAAAGGTGGAGGAAAGATGCCAGATGAATACACAAACTTTGGAGAGCCATTTACTATAAAATTAAAGTAGAAATATTATTTTAATTTTAAAAGATAATTTAGAAAAATAACATTTTAAGGGCAGTACTAATATATTAAATATTGGTACTGCTTTTATAGTTTAAATAACTTTATAATGAATTCTTAAGTTTATATTACATCATTTGGAAAATTATCTAAAAAGTGGTACAATACTATATATTTAAAATATATAAAAGAAGGTGTTTTGGTTGAAATTAAACAAAGGTCAAATTATGTGGAATACTATCATCTTTATTTTTATATTAGGTTTTGTAAATTTAACAAGCTTTTTATTTGGTGATGCTAATCAGATAGTAGGAGTAGTAGTTATTACAAGTGCACTTGCATTTGTACAAAGAGATTTAACTGCAGCCCCAGTTGAAAACTTAATTAAACTTATAGTTCTTAATATCTTTACGGGGGTATTTGCTAGTCTTGCGCTGGTGAATCCATGGATAGGTATTCCAGTTAACTTTTTCTCATTATTTATTATAGGATATTTCTTTAGTTCAAAACTTAAAAGTCCACTTATTATTCCAATAGGTTTTCAGTATCTATTTATGATGTATAAACCTGTTGAGGGAAGAGATTTTATGCTTAGAATAGCAGCTCTTATTTTTGGTGCATTTGTTACTATGATTATCCAATTTGTGTTTAACAAAGGAAAAGTTAAAAAGTCATTTATATCAACTTTAAAAGGTGTTTTAGGAGATTTAAAAACTAATATAGAAGAAAAGACTGACAATAAAGATTTGGCTTTAGCAAAGATTAATAATGTGAAAAAGGTTATTTATGAGAGTAGAAAACATAAGTTTTTCCTAACAGATGGAGGAGCTAGATTTACTGATATAGTATGTTTACTTGAAAGAATAATTCTTACTTTTGATAGAGAAGTTTTAGAAAATGACGCGAGTAAAAAAGAGAGAGTTATTAGTCTAATAAATTCAGTTTTATTAGCAGTAGAAAAAAATAATTTTACGAAGTTAAAAGCTAATTCTTTAAATGAGGATAGCTCAGAAATAGAATATTGTATTAATAAATTAATAGTAGAAATTAAGGAACTTGAAAGTGTAGAAACTAAAAAGCAAGAGTTTGAGAGAAAGGATATTCCAGAAGCTTTCAAAGTTACTAGAATATTTAAAGATAATTTTAAAAAAGATACGCTTAAAGTTTCTTATGGATTTAAACTTGCTTTATTACTTACAGTTGCAGCTTTTATAGTTGATATTATGAATATTACAGAGGGAAGATGGATAGTTTATACTATGTTCTCATTACTTCAACCTTATTCAGAGCTAACTAAGGAGAGAGCTAGATATAGGATTGAGGGAACTATTATTGGTGCAATTTTAGTAGTTGGATTATTTGCAGTTATAAAAGAACCAGCCATCAGAGGACTTGTAGTTTTATGTGCAGGATATTGCAATCCATATGCTAAACATTATAGAAGTCTTATGATTATTGTAACGACTTCAGTTTTAGCAGATATAGGAGCATCAGGGAATGCGCCTTGGTTTGCACTGACTAGATTATCATTTGTAGTTTTAGCAGCAGTGGTGGTTGTTATAGCTAGTAAATATATATGTCCATATAAATTATCAGATGGTAATGTAGAAGTTAAAAATACTTGTAATTTAATTGTAGATAAAATGAATGATGAAATGAGTAGAAATACTAATGTAGATACATTAAGAACATTATATCTTCTGCCAGCATTTTTTGAGGATAGAGTTAATGTAGTTAATAACTGTCCAAATGAAATTGGTGAGCTTAAAAAGTTCTTTAATGAGAAGAGAGAAGTTTTAAATAATATTTATATAAAGCACTATTTTGAAAGTGAAGAGAAAATAAGCTGTTAATAGTTTTTTTAGGGGATAATATGGAGATAATAAAAAAGATGTTTATGTCTAGATGGCTGCTTACAATTATATGGTTTTTACTGAGTACTCAGCAGATTGAGCAATATGGATTTGTCACTCGTACCTATTGTTATATAGCACTTACAATTATTTTATTTGTAAGTGTTATAAGAGGAAGTTTTAATAAAACTAAAAAGTTGAATTAGAGAATTAAGTAAAAGCAGTATTCTACAAAGAATATTGCTTTATAAATAGATCTTTAACTAAAATTTGAGAGAATTCTCCCACCTCTACAGGTAGTGAGATGAATTGACGTAGCTTTAGCTAAACGCAAATAATTCCCATGTATTAATAATTCAAGCTTGGATATAATATAATTATAGGTTTCCAAAAGCAAGTCTTAAGCTTGCAGTACCGTAGGAAATACGGAAAGGGTTCTCCTAAAAAAACCCATAGCGTTGGAAACTGATAGTCTGTAAAATAATTACCTATATGGTTAGACAGGATTATACGAAGCCCCGACTTCAAGTCTTTAGGCTAAGTGGTGGGTATTTCACGTGATGGTATAGGTAGACATATATTTATAATGGCACAGCAAGTCAAATAAGGTTAAGAAGAGATGTAGTCAGGGATTACATCTCTTTATCTATAGTATTCTAAAATTTAAAAAGCATAGATTATATGGTATAGTGTAAGTAGGGGGTGTTTGTATGAAAAATATAAAAGGTGTAGTTTTCTTTGATGTTGATGGCACACTTATAGATTGTAGAAGAGGCTTAGAAGAGCCTAGCCAGAAAACAAAAGAAGCTATTGAAAAGTTAAAAGAAAATGGATATTTAACAATACTTGCAACAGGAAGACCTATGAGTTTTCTAGGAGAGTCATTATTAACACTTGGACTTGACGGGTATATTACATCTAATGGTACATATATAGAACTTGAGAGTGAGGCTATATTTGATGATGCTATTCAAAAGGATCTTATGAATACAATCATTGATGAGCTTGATGGAGAGAAAATTGACTATCTATTAGAAGGACAATCTAAGAGTTATATAAATAACTTTGAAACTCCAGGAAGTAGAAGAGTTTTAGATGGATTTGCACTGCCACTTAACAATATAACAGATAAATGGGATAGAGATGAAATATCAGTTAGTAAGATTGTTATAATTGATGATGGACAAGCTACATTTAAAGATTTTATGCTTAAATATGATAATGATTTTGTGTTTATGCAGCATCCAGGACAAGGTTCTTATGATATGTATAGAAGAGGATGCACAAAGGCATATGGAATACAACATCTTATAGAGAAGTTGGAAATTTCAGTGGAAAATACTTATGCTTTTGGTGATGGAGAAAATGACATAGAGATGTTTGAATTTGTTAAGCATGGAATAGCAATGGGACATAGTCACCCTGAGTTATTAAAAGTTGCTTATGATACAACAGAAGATGTTGAAAATGATGGAATATACAAAGCTTTAGTAAAAATGGAAATGATATAAATAAAGTGAGTTATCAATTTAATTGGTGGCTCATTTTTTTATTGAACATAAGAATCACAAAACAAGTATTCTTGCTATATATTATAGTATAGCGAGGTGCATATGTTAGGCGATAATAGTAGTAAGAAGAAATTAAAAAAAGGTATTCTTTTAGTAGGGCTAACAGTAGTATTTACTGGTGTATACTATTTAGTATTTCATGATGTTAAAAATATGTATGATAATATGATTAAAACAATTATTAATACACCATTTAATATGCTTGTAACGGGTTTTTTATTTAACTATATCTTAAATAGCAAAGATGATAAAAAAGAAAGAAAGCAAGTTAATATGCTTGTTGATATTTTTTATAATGAAATAGGGAATAAAACTTTAGAAATTATAATAAAATCTGATGGATGTATGGATGAGGTTAGACATAAAGCTTTAATTAAAGATGATTGGGAAGAACCTGACTATCAAAGATTATTTGATGAATTTAATAATTTTAAATATTGTGTAGATATAGATAAAATAGATTTAGATTTGTTAAAGAAAACTTTAGATGATGGTACACCAATGCTTATGGATTTACTAACGAGTACAAGTCTTCAAAAGCGTGAAGAGTTTAATAAAATAGTAATGTCAGTTTTTCATTTAAAAAGTGAACTAGATGATAGATATATAGATGGTAGTATGGAAGATTATGAAAAAGAACACATCAAGCAAGATATTGATATAGTCTATAGATTACTTGCAAGAAGATGGGTTAATTATATGTATCATTTAAAAGAATTTTATCCTCAATTATTTGTTAAAGCACTTATAAACTCTCCATTTGATAATAGAGATTATAAGGTGAAAGATAGAGAAATATTAACTAAAAAAATGAATAAATAAGGACAAGCTTTTGCTTGTCCTTATTTATATTAAGATTTAAATACAGGTACATCATACGTAAAATTATCTGATGATTTGTATATATTCATATGTTCTTTCATTAAATCAGCAAGAAGTTGAGCATATTCAACATTAGTTGAATATTGATGCCAGATACTTGAGATTTGTGGTGAAAATCTTAATTTATAAACTGTGTTTTGGCTATAATAACTATTATTAACATAGTTACTAGAAACAAATTCAGCAGCACCATCAATAGCAGAAGCTACAGATGTCCAACCATGAGTATAAGCATAAGTAGTTCCAAGAACTAATGCTTTGTCAGGGAATGTAGAACTATTATCTTCAGCACCTATTCCAAATAAGTTATAAACTGTTACAGGATGAGGTAATTGTTGCATTTGATAACCTACAAGCTGACCTTGTGAATTATACTCAGGTTTACTTTGTATAGCTATCTTAGAGATTGTAACACCTCTAGCAAGTTTACTTCTTCCATAGCCTGTTTCAAGTATACTCTGATTTACAAAGTAAAGAGGGTCTATACTATGATTTTTACAAGCATTTACAAAAGCTTGCCCTTGTCCAGATAAAACACCTTTTCCCTCAAGTAATTCATTAAGTTTTGAAACATCTACTGCTCTAAATTTATCAATTCTTAAAAACTCAAACATATTATCAATATGTTGTGGGTTAATTGCATTCATAAATTGTTGTTTAGAGAATAATGGCCAGTTGTTATATTCCATATTTACATAATCATTTAACGTAATTGGATAACTCGTTTTTATTTGAGTTGTGTGGTCTATAGGATTAACAGGGGTATCTTCACTAGACTCATGCTTTTTATCTCCAGAATCTTCAGAACTACCGGTTGTAGTAATAAGTTTTTTTGATATAAATCCAAATTTATTACCAAGTTTTATTTGATAGAAATTATCTTTTTCACCGGTTATAACAACAGGTGAGTTTATAGTTTCTTGACCAATAATAGTAGCGGAAGTAGATGCATTAGCTCTTATATTTGCAACGTATGAACTTATAGTACCAGTAGCATTTAAGTTAGAAATACCACTAGCATCACTAGTTTTTGCATTATCAAATGGGCTTGTAAGTTTAATATAGTTAGCACTTACATAGGCATCTTGGCCATTATAATCAATTTTAAACCAACCGTTTGAGGCAGAGATGATAGAAACACTTTGTCCGCCATTTAAAGTTCCAAGAACTTTAGAACTTGTACCAGGTTTATTTCTAACATTAAGTGATGTTAGGTTTATAACTACACCATGTTCAAAATTTTCAGTTGGTTTGATAGGATGTTTACCATGGTCTGTATTATGCCCTGTGTCAGTAGATAAAGTGCCTGAAACAATTTCTAAATAGTAATCATAAACATAACCTATTTTGCCATTTATTTTAATTTCATACCAATCTCCAACTTTTTTCATGACTTCAACTTTATTACCACGATAAATATCTTCTAAGATAGAGAAGTTAGTACCAGCACCTACTCTTACATGAAGATAAGGAGAATTTACAACTTGTCCAATTACTATATTAGAAGTTGAACTACCCTGATCAGGAGTTACTGTATCATTGTAATTAACATTTAAATAATATCCAAACACATAACCAACTTGGTCATTAACTTCAATTTTATACCAGTTACCATCTTTTGAAAGAACAGTAATTTTATCATTGTTATAAATAGTTTCTAATATATTAGAGTTAGTAGTAGCTCTATCTCTAAGATGTAAGAAAGTAGTATTAATTAGGTTTCCACTACCAATTCCATTAGCAGTTGGAGTGCTAGGAATTGGGGTAGGCTTTGGAGTTATATGAGAATCTGGAGTTACACTTAAGTAATACCCATAAACATAGCCAACTTGATTATCAACTTTAACTTCATACCAAGAACCAACTTTTTTTATTACTGTAATTTGACTGTTCTCAGATAAAGTTGAGATAATATCAGAATCAAGTGTAGCAGCACTTCTAAAGTGGAGGAATGTAGTATTAATTAAATGTCCAGTTCCTATACTATTTGTAGATGGTGAAATATCAGGATTTTTAGGAGTCACATCAGGTGCTTTATTAGAGCTTGCTTGAATGTAATATCCATAAACATAACCAATTTGGCCATTAACCTGAACTTTATACCAAGAACCTTCTTTTCCAAGAACTACGATTTTATCATTAGAGTAAAGCGTTTCTAGTATATTTGAATTAGTAGTAGCACTATCTCTAAGATGAAGGAATGTTGTATTAACAAGTGATCCGGTTTCTTGACTACTAGTTGGTGCATCGTTAGAGCTATTGTTATCTAATTTCTTTACATAGTAAGAGAAAACATAACCGATAGTACCATTTATATTAACTTTATACCAATCTCCATATGTACCAAGTATTATCATTTTTTGGTTACCACTAAGAGTTCTAATTATAGAATCATTAGTAGTAGGTCCACTTCTAAAATGAAGAAAAGAAGTATTAGTCACTTCGCCCAAAGTTTGATTTTGTGAAGTAAGTAAAATTACTTCCCTATTGTTAGGGTTTTTCACATTATGAATCTTATGCGTGGGAGTGCTATGATGAGCTGCTACAATAGCCCCAGCTATAGCTAAAGTGGTGATTATTTCCTTTTGTTTCATAGCTTTAAAGCCTCCTTTTAAATAAAATATATTAGCTAAAATAAAATGGCTAATGAATAAATTTTCGTAAGTTAAATTATAATAGGTATTTGATTTATTTTCACAAACAAATATTTACTAAATGTTATTTATAATATCAAAAATAGATATAATTAGTTATTTAAAGACTTATAAAATTATGATAATAATAATAATAATAGGAAATTGATAAGAAATTGTAAATTAATTAGTGGTAAGGTTTTATATTTTTAATACTAATAGTAGATGGCTAGGAAAAGAATGGGAATAGTTAAATATATAGTTTGACAATCAAATGAATATAAATTATTATATATGAATATGTCATGAATTATATGTGTATATAATTTGAATTGGAAAGAGAAAACAAAGGGAAAAGGGAGATAACATGAATAAATCAAAAAATATTTATAGAGGTGTAGTAGGGCTAATTATTTTAGCAGCACTTTTAATTGCATTATATGATCAATTAACAGCAACACTAATACCAACTGTAGGTGGAAGAGTACTTGGGTATGTATCATACTTTACAGAATTAAGTAATATATTAGTTATGCTTTGGTATCTTAATAAAGCATTTTTTAAGAAGAAAATTAAGTTTTTAGATAAAGATTCTGTAAGGGGAGCAATTACCTTATACATATGGGTTGCAGGACTTGTATTCTTTTTAGTATTAAATGAAGCATGGCATGCACATGGTATAGTTAAATTTGAAGAATACATATTGCATGGATTCTCACCAATAGCATTTCTTGTAGATTATTTTGTATTTGAAAGGAAAGGGATATATAAATTCAAACAAATTCTTATGTGGATTATATTCCCAATAATATATTTATTCTATGCAATAGGGATAGGACACATAATACATGTTTATCCTTATCCATTCTTGAATATGAATGTTTTAACAGTAAGAGAATTAATACAAAATTTAATAGATCTTTTAATACCAGCATTTTTAGGATTAAGTTTCTTATTAGTTATAATGGACAAGATAGCATTATTGTTTAGTAAGGCTTTTTCAAAAGGTAGGAATAATGATTCATTAAATACATGTAAATAACATAAAAAAGCAGTTTGCAAATTTGCAAACTGCTTTTTTATTTGAAAATAGATTTACTTTTATCTTTAATATAGTTAATACCGTTAGATAGGTTGTAGTAAGCTATATATCCAAGACAAAAAGGAAGTGAAGCAGCAAAAACTAATATACCACTAAGTCCAATTGCAAAGGCTATGTGTGTACCAGAAAGAACTCCAACAACTACAGCGATTATGCTAGGTATTAGACCAATAAAAGTAGCTATTTGAACTCCTATAGCTATTTTAAGCTTTATTTTTTTCTTTTTTTTGATAATACCCTTTTCAAGTTTTTCTTCTCTTACAATTTCTTTGTCTTCCATAGTTATAAATTGATGTCTATAATCTTCTATAATAAGCTTTGCCTCATCAGTTTCAAATTGTTTAAGACTCATAAGTTCTAGGAAAAACTTCAGCCCATCTTTTGATAATAAATCAAATTTATATGCTTCAGTTTCTATATAATATATTTCATCTTTTATAGTTTGAACATACTCAAGAGAAGAGTATGTACTACCTTTATAACATTTTAATTCTTTTTCAATTTTTTCAATTTTAATATCTATCTTTTTTATATAATTTTTAATTTCTAAGTTAGAGTAAGAATACTTTTTTATATCAGTAACTTTTTTCTTTATATTTATAATTGCATAGATTTCTCTAGTTTCATCAAGTATTTCATCTATTTTAATAAATTCATTAAGAATATTTTTCTCATGAATAGCTGCTTCAACTTCAGAAATAGAATTATATGTGAAGTTATGAAAAGTTCTACAAGCAATATCTACATCATAAAGAAGAGGTGCTATATTTTTTATTGTAAATGTCATGTTATTTATTTTATTTAAGATATTTTTTCGAGTAGTAATATCTTCATTTGAACTTTCGGCAAGTTTTTTTAAATTTGAAATTTCTTTATATTCAACCTCAGCTTTATTTTTTTCGATAAGAGTAGCATATGTAAAACCATAGAATGTTCTAGCTTCGGTTTCTAGTGAATTATATGAGCTAATTATTTCCGTTTTAAGCTTTTGAAGTTCTTCATTTTTAAAGTTAGTTAAGATCAAAGTATCGATATCTAGTTGGATTTTTTTTGAAATACCATTAGAGTCTAGTTCAGCTTTTAAGTTTCTAAGAGTATTTAAAGATTTTATATCTTCTGTTAAATCCATAGTTATTTCATTTGGGTTTGAGATGTTATCCATAAAAAATAACCTGCTACTCAAAATATGGACAAATATATCCATATCGAGATTTTTACTGTTTCTTC
>NZ_CAMQZG010000048.1 GCF_947039605.1 uncultured Clostridium sp. | reverse complement strand
ATAAAAAGAATTGCTGGTTTACTTAATTTCTTCTGTTTAATTTTCAAAGACCTTTTTGTTTGTCGTTTGCCGACTTCTATATGCTAACATTACTTGAATGTTCTGTCAACACTTTTTTTCAAGTTTTTTTCAACTTGTTGTGCTCGCCTCTCGACTTAAATAATCTTACCATCTACACCTAAATCTTCTTATTTATAATTTCTTTATTTCAATACAATTTCTATGTTTTTTCTTTTATTTTCATTAAATATCTTTTTTTTTCATTCTTAGATACACGTGGTAATGTTTAACTTATATTTTTCTATATTTTCTTTTTTATACTTACTTTTCCTTATGATTTTTTACTATACCCATTCTCTTTCCCTATATTATTTATTATTTTCTAAAGAGATTTGAGTAAATAAAGAAAAAAATTGCTCTATAAGATACTTTTCATATCCTATTAGAGCAATTTTGTTTTTATTATTTAAGTTCTTTTACTATTTCCTTGAATTTTTCTCCTCTTAACATAAAGTTTTTAAACATATCAAAACTTGCACATGCTGGAGATAAAGTTACCTTATCTCCAACTACTGATATTTCTTTTGCTTTTAATATAGCCTCTTCTAATGAATCAACTATATATCTTTCTACTTTAATATCTTTTTCTTCTTCAAGTTTTGTGAAGGCATCATCTATTTTATTTTTTGTTAACCCAAATAAAACTAATGCTTTTATCTTTTCATGACCTTCATATGCTAATGGCTCAAATGGAAGATTTTTATCATACCCACCAGCTAAAAGTATTACTGGTTTATCAAATGCTTTAAGTCCTGCAACTGTTCTTGTTGGGCTTGAAGCTATAGAATCATTATAATAAGCAACACCATCAAGTTCTCTTACAAACTCACATCTATGTTCTACCCCACCAAATGTTTCTGCTACTTTTTTCATTGTTTCAATTTTAACATCATCTTGCACTGCTAAAAATGCTGCAAGATAATTCTCTACATTATGCATCCCTTTAATTATGATATTTTCTTTTTCACAAATAAATTTCCCCTCAAGATATAATTTACCTTCATTATAGTAGGCATTTTCTCCCTCAGTTTTAAGTGAACTAAATTTGTAAACTTTACCTTTAGCTTCTTTATCTAATTCTTTAGTTATATAGTTTTCATCATTTAATATAAGTATTCCATTTTCATCTTGATATTTATATACATTCTTCTTTGCATCTATATACTCTTCCATACCTTTATGCATATCAAGATGATTAGGTGTTATATTAGTAACTATAGCAATGTCAGTTGGGCAATCCATAGTCATAAGTTGAAAACTTGATAATTCAAGTACAACTTTATCTTCATCTTTAATTTTTTCTATTTCTGCAAATAATGGTGTTCCTATATTTCCACCAACCCAAGTAGTATATCCTTCTGCTTTTAAAAGCTCTGATATTATTGTAGTTGTAGTTGTTTTTCCATCACTACCTGTTACTGCAAATGTTTTTCCCTTTGTATATCTTAAGAACTCTTCTATTTCTGATGTGATATATGCACCCTCTTCTTTTACTTTTACAAGTGCATCGCAATCTATTCTCATTGAAGGTGTTTTAAATACAACTTCAAATCCTGTTAATCTATTTAAATAATCTTTTCCAAGCTCTAGGTTTACACCTTTATTTCTAAAATCAATTGCAACTCTTCCAAAATCATCTTCTTCTCTTATATCAAAACCAGTTACATTTGCTCCAAGGTCTACAAGGTAGTTTATTAATGGTATATTACTAACTCCCATTCCTACAACTGCGACTTTTTTGCCTTTTATAAAACTTTTAAATTCGTTAAAATCCTTTTTCATAATTATATCCTCCAAAACATACACTGTGCCTTATTCATTATCTAATAATACTGTCCATTTTTATATCTAATTATAACACTCTAAAAAAACTTATTCTATGAATTATCCAATATCCTTTTTGCATTTTATTCTATTATATATATTTAAGGCTTTTCTTTTCTATTCTAGAAAATTATTTTATCATTTCATTTTTTCATCAAAAAAAAGATACCTCTACATACATGTAAGAAGTATCTTTCTATATTTATATATTAATTTTCATCCCATATTGGTGGCATTTGTGTTTTATGTTTATTTCTCATCTCTTTACCTTTTATCATTTCAAAAGCTTCTTTAGAGATATTTTTCCCACCTGTTGTAATGTAATCATCTATCTCACTATATTTAACACCCATCTCATCTTCATCAGTTTGACCCGCCCAAAGACCTGCTGATGGTGCTTTATCTATTATGCTATCTGGAACTCCAAGATATCTTGCCATAAGTCTTACCTCTGTTTTTGTAAGATTTCCAATAGGATTGAAGTCATGTCCTCCATCTCCCCACTTTGTTGAGTATCCAACTGTTCTTTCTGATAAGTTTCCAGTTCCACCTACAAGGTACCCAAGACTTTGTCCTATAGAATAAACTGTTGTCATTCTAACTCTTGGTCTTATATTACTAAGTGCGAGTCCTTTAAATTCTACTTTTTCACCTTTATTTGTTGTTGCTGCTTGATTTAAAGTTTTTTCTAAAGCATCCACTGTAGGTGTTATATCTACTGTTGTAAAATCAATATCAAACTTTTCTATAAGTTCCATTGCATGATTTACATCCTTAGTACTTTTCATGCTATCTCCATAAGGCATCATAACAAGTAAAGTCTTTACTCCTGCTTTATGACAAAGAGCTGTTACAAGTGAGCAATCTATTCCTCCACTCATTCCAAAAACAACCCCATTAGATCTTGTTTTTTCTACTGTCTCTTTTATGAAGTTTGATATTCTTTGTGCGTAATCTGCTACGTTTTCCTCAGTCACTAAAAATTTCTTTTCCATATCATTATCGCTACCTAAAATTATTTAGATAACTCCCCTCCTTTGTATAACTTATTTGCTTTTATATATTCTAAAACATTTCTATCTATATGCTTCTCTATTTTAGTATCTACATATAAATTATTTCTTATATAAGTTGAGCTTACAGTTTTATATGATGTTTCACTTAATATTATAAACCTATTCTCGTATTTACTTAATAGTTTATCTTCTCTAATTAACTTTTGAACATCATCATTTTCTCTTTCTATAACTACAAAGTAAAATTTATTTAAAAGTTCCTCTGGGTTATACCATGAAGAAAACTCTTTAATATTATCTGTTCCCATTACAAATGCAAGTTCTTCTTTATATTCATCTTTTAATATTTTCAAACTTTCTAATGTATAAAGTCTTTTATCTGCTTCTATCTCTAGTCTATTTATATCTACTTTTAACCCATCATTCTTTAAATTTTCTAAAATAAAACTAAGCATATCATATCTATATTTTGATGATATTAAAGATTTTTTCTTATAGTTATCCCCTACTGGAAGATATATTATTTTTTTTATTTCATCAAGCTTTAGGATATCCCTAGCTATATTCTCATGTGCAACTGTTGGTGGGTTAAAACTTCCACCATATATCGCTATCAATTTTTATTCATCACCCTTTAACCTTTCTATAAGAGTATCTTTCATTACCCATAATTTCTTAGATAAATCTACATAGTAGTTGTGAGGCTTTTCAAATCTTAATACCTCTTCCCATAGTTTATCTATTTCTCTTATTGAGTATTCTCTTATTTCTTTTAAACTTGGTGTATTATATACAAGTTCTCCATCTTCAAATACTGGTACTTGAAGCTCTTTTGCATAAAAGTTTTTAAGTGTTTTCTTTTTCCATGTATGAACTGGGTCAAATATCTTGTATGGTTCATCATCATTTATCTTCTCATCTGCAAGCGTTATTATATCTGCTATTGCATTATGAGTATCTTTATCAAATAATCTATATAATTTTTTATATCCTGGATTAGATACTTTCTCTACATTTTCTGATAATTTTATTCTTGGAATTATCTCACCTTGTTCTTCAACTGCTGCAAGTTTATAAACCCCACCAAATACTGGCTCTGATTTTGAAGTTACAAGTCTTTCTCCAACTCCAAAAGCATCAATCTTTGCACCTTGGCTAAGTAAACTTGTTATTGTATATTCATCAAGTGAATTTGATGCAACTATCTTACAATCTGTAAGTCCTGCCTCATCTAATAATTTTCTTGATTTTCTTGAAAGATAAGCTATATCTCCACTATCAAGTCTTATCCCCTTAAGTCTTTTACCCATAGGTTCTAAAATCTCTTTTGCTACTTTAATTGCATTTGGAATTCCACTACTTAAAACTGAATAAGTATCAACTAAAAGTGTACAATCACTTGGATAATTTTCTGCATAAGTCTTAAATGCCTCATATTCCGTATTAAATAATTGAACCCAACTATGAGCCATTGTCCCTGATACTGGCATATCAAACATTTCTCCTGCAAGAGTTGTAGCTGTCCCATGAACTCCACCTATAAATGCAGCTCTTGCCCCATATATTGCCCCATCATAACCTTGTGCTCTTCTTGCCCCAAATTCTAAAACTGTTCTACCAGCAGCAGCCCTTACAATCCTATTTGCTTTTGTAGCTATTAATGATTGATGATTAACTGTTAAAAGTAGTATTGTTTCTATAAGTTGTGCTTCTATAATTGGTGCTTTAACTGTAATCATTGGCTCACTTGGAAATATTGGTGTACCTTCTGGAATTGCATATATTGAACCACTAAATTTAAAGTTTAATAGATAGTCTAAGAATCTATCACTAAATATATTAAGTCCTTTTAGATAATCAATATCTTCCTCATTAAACCCAAGGCTACTAATATATTCTATAACCTGCTCAAGACCTGCCATTATAGCAAACCCTCCACCTTCTGGAACTTTTCTAAAGAACATATCAAAATATACAATTTTGTCCTTTATATCTTCATTAAAATAAGCATTACTCATTGTAAGCTCATAAAAATCCATTAACATTCCTAAATTTCTTTTTTCATTTATATCAAATTTATTCATAAAATCCTCCTGTCCAAAAACTGGACTTCTCTATATTATATCCTTAATTATTTTTACTCCATTAGCCTTCATCTCAAATAATGATGTCAAATTCCAATATTCTCTATTATGAAAATCTGCATCAAAAGTTTCTACCATATTTGCTGGAACAATTATATCTTTCTCTAGATTATATTGGTTTAAGTATGTCACAGCTGTCATAACAAAATTTTTCACACAAATGTCTGTACAAACTCCAACTACAATTATATTTTTAATTTTTTCATCATCAACAATCTCTTTAATTTCCTTGCAATGAAATCCATTTATACTATTTTTTTTAACTATAATTGTATTTTTATTTTTTAAACTTTCGCTATTTAATAATTCATCAACAAGCTCTTCTTCAACACTTCCAGCTATACAATGTGCTGGATAAGATTTAAACTCTCTAGCATTGTCTTCATGGCTATCTATAAAAAACACTTTTTTATAGTCCTTTGTATCTTTATCAAGTCTTACTATATCGCTTATTATATTTCCAACTTTCTCATTAGCAAGTGCTCCTATATTGTAAAATCCCTTAACCATATCCACTATTATTAAAGCTGTATTATCTTTATTTGCACCTAGTTCTTTAAGTGAAACTTCTGCAATAGTTACTAAATCATTTTTCATAAATTCCAAAAATTTTTCCATAATAATACCCCCACAATTTTTTATATATTTATAACGCCATCTATTATTGCTTCTTTTTTTAATTTAAATAATCTAGAAGGTCTATGTGCCCCCTCTTTCTTAGTTTCATCTGTTTCTTCAACTAATTTATTGACCCATCGTCTAAAATTAGGCTTTATAAGCTCTCTTCCAAGCAAAATTTCATAAACTTGTTGAAGTTCTGTTAGTGTAAATAGCTTTGGTAATAAACTAAATGCTATTGGTGTATACTGTGCCTTATTTTTCATTCTCTCTAGTGCATAATCTATAATCTTTAAATGATCAAATGCTAATAGGTTTTCTCCATCAACCGCTTTATACTCATAACATACTTCTCTATCAAAATCTCTCATTATTATCTTTTCTATCAAATCATAATTTATAACTATATTTCGTTCTTCATTAATCAGACTCACTCTATAATTATAATGAATTTCTTTACTTGATATTTTTTGCTTTCCAGTACTTATCTTTTTAACTGAAAACCAAGCAATTTCATCAGTTTCTATATTCCTTTTTAGTTGTTTATTATTTACAAGTGCCATATAAGATGCTGATATTATTCTCATTCTAGGATCTCTATCAACATCTCCCCATGTATATAACTGCTCAAAGTAAATATCATCAAGACCTGTTTCTTCTTTAATCTTTCTTTGAACTCCAGCTCCAAGACTTTCACCTATTTTTACAAACCCTCCAGGAATTGCCCATTTATCTATAAAAGGATGTTCTCCTCTTTTTATCAAAAGTATCTTTAATTCTTTTTCTTTGTTTTTTCTACCCAAGGTGTCTTTTTGCTTTTCTCCTAATGTGAAAAGCACCATATCTACCGTTACAGATGGTCTTTCATATGATATAGCATCATATTTTTCTAAAAATTCTTTTTCAGTAAGTCCATCTTTATTTTTTTTAGATACTTTCAAATCATCACCTCCACTTATCACTAAATAGATAATATCTAATTGATAATATCTATGTGATTATTATATGTTTCTTAGAATCAATAGTCAATTTAATTCACCTTTTTATTTTATTCTTAACAATTAATTCATTCTTTATTTAATATTTGTACTTATTTATTTCACTAAACCAAAAAAAAGTTATTCACCAAGGTAATTTACCCTGTGAATAACTTTTCTATATATATATATTAACTATTAAAATTCTAAGCTTTTTGCTATAAATGCTTCTAACTCTGTTATATCAAGTCTTTCTTGTTCCATAGAATCTCTATGTCTGATTGTTACAGTATTATCTTCATATGTCTGATGATCTATAGTTACACAGAATGGTGTTCCTATTTCATCTTGTCTTCTATATCTTTTACCGATACTTCCTGTCTCATCATAATCAACAGCAAATTTCTTTGAAAGGTCTGCAAATATATCTTCAGCCTTTTCATTTATCTTCTTCATTAATGGAAGAACTGCTACTTTATAAGGAGCAAGTGCAGGATGGAAGTGCATTACTACTCTACTATCTGCATTACCTTTTGCATCTACACCTAAATCTTCTTCTTCATAAGCGTTAGCTAAGAAAGCAAGAGCAACTCTATCAGCTCCAAGAGATGGTTCAATTACATATGGTAAATATCTCTCACCTGTCATTGGGTCTAAATATCTTAAATCTTGACCTGAACATTCTTGGTGTCTTCCAAGATCATAATCAGTTCTATCAGCTATCCCCCAAAGTTCTCCCCATCCAAATGGGAATAAGAATTCGATATCTGATGTAGCATTTGAGTAGAAACTTAACTCTTCTTCTCCATGATCTCTCATTCTAATTAATTCTTTGTCCATTCCTAAGTTTAATAGGAAATTCCAACAATATTCTTTCCAGAAGTTAAACCATTCAAGGTCAGTTCCTGGCTTACAGAAGAATTCAAGTTCCATTTGTTCAAATTCTCTTGTTCTAAATGTGAAGTTACCTGGTGTAATTTCATTTCTGAATGATTTTCCTACTTGACCAATTCCAAAAGGTACTTTCTTTCTTGTTGTTGTTTGAACACTCTTAAAGTTTACAAATATACCTTGAGCTGTTTCTGGTCTTAAGTATACTTCATTAGCACTTTCTTCAGTAATTCCTTGGAAAGTTTTAAACATTAAGTTGAATTGTCTTATATCTGTGTAATTTATTTTTCCACAACTAGGACAAACAATATTGTTATCCTTGATATAATCCATTAATTCTGCATTTGTCCAACCATCAGCACAAGCTACTTCTGCTCCAAGTTCTGTCATTTTATCTTCAACTAACTTATCAGCTCTAAATCTTGACTTACATTCTTTACAATCCATAAGAGGGTCTGAGAATCCTCCAATATGTCCTGATGCCTTCCAAACTTCTGTATTCATAAGAAGTGCTGCATCTATTCCAACGTTATCTCTTTGCTCTTGAATAAATTTTTTCCACCATGCTTTTTTAACATTGTTTTTAAATTCTACTCCAAGTGGGCCGTAGTCCCATGAATTTGCAAGACCTCCGTAAATATCTGAACCTGGGAATATGAATCCTCTGCTCTTACATAGAGCAACTAATTTTTTCATTGTTAATTCTTGTGCCATATCAGTTTCCCTCCAATTTTTAATTTATATTAACCTAAAATATAGGCATTTTAACTTTTTAATCGAATAGTTTATATAAAAAAAGCTCTTACTGTTAAAGGGACGAAAATTCTTTCCGCGGTTCCACCCTTCTTAGCAAAAGCTCTACTCTAAAACGACGTACTCCAAAGCTCCCTTCACATTATCTCTTTAAGAATTCTCACCAACCATTCTCTCTCTAAAAAAGTTTAATAACATTACTCTTCTTCTTCACAGTACCTATTCAATTATATTTATAATTTTATCAAAACTAACTCGTATGTCAACCATAAAATAATTGTTGTTTTATATATCTAATTTCTATGAGTCTAGAATCATTAAATTAGATACTATCTCTTAACGTTGTTTTATAAAACAAAAAAACACCAACAACCTCGTTGATGCAAACATATAAAAAATTGGCTCCAGAAGTGGGATTTGAACCCACGACCTTTCGATTAACAGTCGACTGCTCCACCGCTGAGCTATTCCGGAACATTAATTATATATTTATTATATCCTACTTTTAATTAAATTGCAACTATTTTTTTAAAAATTTTTCTACTTGTTTTTGATTATAGAAAAATATCATACTTATAATAAAAAACAATATTCCTAAACTAACTTTTACCCCACTTAATAAAATCAAAGATAGTATCAAAAGAATAATAGCAATTAAACTAGTTATATTCTTCTCCATAGATTAAATTCAATCCTTATCACATCTATATTACATAATATGAAAATAGCTTATCAAAGTTCTAGGTATATCTCTAACTCTTTCTTACTTTCAAATCTTAGTATAAAAAACCTTTTCTATTAATTTAAATATTCTCCCCTTAATTTATCTATATATTTACTTCTATTTATTTTTCAAAAAATTTATATAATCCTAAAAATATAATTCCAACAGCACCCGTAACCAGTCCCCCTGTTATGTTGCCATCAACTACAAAGCATCCAGCTGTGATTAAGAAACATAAGATTATTATTATATTTGTGATTTTTTTCTTTTTACTTTTTTCAATTAAAGACATAATTACACTCCTCGAAAGAACTCTCCTAATTTAATATATGCCTCTACCTAAATCATTGTTACATAAAAAAAGAACACAAAGTTTAAACCTTTGTGTTCATATATAGTGAAATTATTTTACTGGTTTCATAGTTGGGAATAAGATAACATCTTTGATTGATGCAGCATCTGTTAAGAACATAGCCATTCTATCAACTCCGAATCCAAGTCCACCTGTTGGAGGCATTCCTGTTTCAAGAGCACTCATGAATTCTTCATCTATCATATAAGCTTCGTCATCTCCAAGCTCTCTCTCGTTAGCTTGTTGTTCAAATCTATCTCTTTGAACTATTGGATCGTTAAGCTCTGAGTAAGCATTACATACTTCTCTACCAAATACGAATCCTTCAAATCTCTCAGTAAACATTTCGTTTCCTCTCTTTTTCTTTGTAAGAGGTGAAATTTCTACTGGATAATCTGTAACGAAAGTTGGTTGAATCATGTGCTTCTCTGCATACTCTTCATATAAAGCATTTAATACTTCACCTTTAGTTACATGTTTTAAATCTTTAGGGAACTCAAGGTTTTTCTCTTTAGCAATAGCTTGAGCCTCTTCATTTGTTGATATAGCATCAAAGTCAACACCTGCATGCTCTCTTACTGCTTCTACCATAGTTACTCTTCTCCATGGAGCTTTAAAGCTTATTTCTGTTCCTTGATAATTAACAGTTGTAGTACCATTAACTTTTAAGCAAACATACTCTATTAAGTTTTCCATAATTTCCATCATATCATTATAATCTGAATAAGCTTCATATAACTCTATCATAGTAAACTCAGGGTTGTGTCTTACTGACATCCCTTCATTTCTGAAGTTTTTACCCATGTCATAAACTTTTTCAAAACCAGCAACTATACATCTTTTAAGATATAATTCTGTAGCTATTCTAAGATACATATCTATATCAAGAGTATTATGATGAGTGATAAATGGTCTAGCAGCAGCTCCACCAGCTATCGGTGCAAGAACTGGTGTTTCAACTTCTATAAATCCTTTTTCATCCAAGTAATTTCTAATCTCTTTCATAATTTTTGCTCTCTTTAAGAAAGTTTCTTTAACTTCTGGGTTTGTAATGATATCAACTTCTCTTTGTCTATATCTGATATCTGGATCTTTAAGTCCATTCCATTTTTCAGGAAGTGGTTTAAGAGCTTTACATACTAATGTAATTTCACTTGGTTTAACTGAAATTTCACCTTTTTGAGTTTTTGCTACCATACCTGTAACAGCAACAATATCTCCTATATCATAAGTTTTGTAAGCATTAAGAGTTTCCTCTCCTACTAAATCAAGCTTTATGAATAATTGCATCTTTCCATCTCTATCATATATGTCTGAGAATATTACTTTCCCTTGGCCTCTTTTAGACATTATTCTACCAGCAATAGTAACTTCTGTGCCATCTAAAACTTCAAAATTTTCAATTATTTGGCCTGATGTGTGAGTTCTTTCAACTGTATATACATCAAAAGGATCTTTTCCCTCTGCTTGTAAACCTACAAGTTTTTCTCTTCTTAAAAGTTCTTGTTCGCTTAATTCAGCTACATGCTTAATATTCATTTCCTCTGACATTAGCATACCATTATAGTTGATTGTAGATACTTCTCTACAATCTATAATGGATTCACCTCTCTTTCACATTTTAATTTTTTCTAATTCAAAATACTAGGAATTATCTTCTAATTCCTAATATTTCAAATTCAGATGTTGCTCCACCAGGAAGCATAGCTATTACTTTTTCTCCAACCTTATGGTTCATTAAAGCTTCTCCAATAGGTGATTCATTAGATATTTTAAGTTCCATTGGCTCTGCTTCTGCTGAACCAACTATAGTATATTCAAGTTCTTCATCAAACTCAAAATCCATAACTTTTACAATGCATCCTATTGAAACATGATCTGTTGTACCTGTACTAGCATCAACAACTTCAGCATTTTTCAATGTATTTTCTAATTGAAGAATTCTACCTTCATTGAAAGCTTGGTCATTCTTAGCTTCATCATATTCTGAATTTTCACTTAAATCTCCGTAACCTAACGCTACCTTGATTTTCTCTGTAATTTCTTTTCTTCTAACTGTTTTTAAATGTTCTAATTCTGTTTCTATTTTTTTAAGTCCTTCATACGTCATTATCTGTCTTTTTTCGTTCATATCTATTCTCCCCTTTAAAATAATAATTTTATAATATCATATTTGAAACTATTAATACATATTTGTATACTATTTTAGCATAATTATCAAATTTGCCTCTTTGTATAATGCCCAAAATTCAAATTAAAATTACACTAATATGTTAATAATAAAAGATTTTACTATTACTTTTTTGCTTAGAAAGTCTAAATCCTTTAAACTTTTACTATATTAGCACTCACTATCTCATTTTTACTTATTAACGTTAATAATAATATTATTCTACAAATCCTTCTTTTATAACAAATTCTCTATACTCATTTAAAGTTTCGATAACTTTATCCGGATCATTAATTGTATTAAGTCTATTTCTCATTTCTGCTGAGTTTTTTATTCCCTTTAAATAGCCTGTTGTATGTCTTCTTGTTTCTCTAACTCCAAGAGTTCCCCCTTTAGTTTCAATAGCAAGTTTATGATGTTTTATACACATAGCTATTCTTTCCTCCGCTGTTGGAATATGAACCTTTTCACCATTAAGCTTCTGTTCTATCTGCTTAAATATCCAAGGATTCCCTATACTCCCTCTAGCAACCATTATACCATCAACATTTGAAATATCCTTAACTCTTAAAGCATCCTCTGCTGTAAAGACATCTCCATTTCCAATAACAGGTATAGATACAGCTTCTTTAACCTGTCTTATTATGTCCCAATTAGCTTCCCCCGTATACATCTGCTCTCTAGTTCTTCCATGAATTGCAATAGCATCTACACCTGCATCCTCTAAAATCTTAGCAAATTCTGGTGCTACTATTTGATCATTATTGTATCCTGTTCTTATCTTTACAGTTACAGGCTTTGTTGCAACCTTTTTAACTGCTTTAACTATTTCATATGCAAGCTTTGGATTTTTTAAAAGTGATGAACCATCATCATTTTTAACAACCTTTGGTGCAGGACATCCCATATTAATATCAATTATGCAAATATCCTCTCTTGGATTGAAATACTTTTCTGCAGCATAAGCCATAATCTCTGGGTCATTTCCAAACATCTGACATGCAACTGGTTGTTCTTTTTCTGAGATTCTCATAAGTTCCTCAGTTTTCTCATTACCATGATATAATGCTCTTGAGCTAACCATCTCTGTATAAACCATAGCACAGCCCATCTCTTTACAAAGACCTCTGAAAACTATATCTGTCACTCCAGCCATAGGCGCTAAAAAAACATGTCCATTTGGCTCTACGTTTCCTATTTTCATTTACTTACTCCTTATTCTTATCGTAAAGAATCTTTAATCCTTCTAATGTCAATCTTGGTTCTACCTTATCAATAACATCAGTCTCTTTATATATTAGATTTGCTAATCCACCTGTTGCAATTACTAATGGTTCTCTTTCTCCAAGTTCCATCATTTCTTCCTTCATTCTTTTTACTATATATTCAACCTGACCAATATAACCATAAATTATACCTGCTTGCATACTAGTAACTGTATTTTTACAAATTAAACTCTTTGGTTTCTCAAGTTCTACTCTAGGTAATTTAGCTGCTCTTTCAAATAAAGCCTCTGAAGATATCTTTATTCCAGGGCATATATTTCCACCAAGGTAATCACCATTAGCAGTTATTGCACAATATGTTGTTGCTGTTCCAAAATCAACAACTATTAAAGATTTCTTATAAGCATCATAAGCTGCCACTGCATTAACTATTCTATCTGCTCCAACCTCTTTTGGATTGTCATACTTTATATTAATCCCTGTCTTAATTCCTGGTCCTATAATTAAAGCGTCTTTTTTAAAACACTTTCTAACCATATTCTCAATAGAGTGCATTATATTTGGTACAACTGAAGATATTATAATACCCTCAACATCACTTGGATTTAGATTACTTTGATTAAATAGTTGAATTACCTGAATAGCATATTCATCTGAAGTTTTCTTAGCATCAGTGGATATTCTCCAACTGGCTATATAGTCATCGTTTTTACTAAGACCTAATACAATATTTGTATTTCCAGCGTCGATTAACAGAATCATGTGTACACCACCTTAATATAATTAAAAGCAGCCAATAGGGCTGCTGCAAAATACATTTAAAACTCTTAAATATACAATATAATTTTATCAACAAATGCCTATTTGTCAAGCATTCGCAATGATTTCAATGAAATGTAAATATTTTCAAAACACTTTTTTAACAAAAAAATATGCTAGTAGTAAAAATTACTACTAGCGATACTCTTAAAATAGACCTTTAATTTCTCCTGATTCACTAATATCCATTCTATTAGCTGCTGGTGTTTTTGGAAGTCCTGGCATAGTCATTATATTACCTGTTTGAACTACTATAAAGCCTGCTCCATTGGAAACTTTAACCTCTTTTACAGTTATATTAAAGCCTATAGGTCTTCCAAGAAGTGCTGGGTTATCTGATAATGATGACTGTGTTTTAGCCATACATATAGGATACTTATCCATACCAAATCTCTCTATATCAGCTATTTGCTTTAAAGCTTCTGGTGTATAAATAACATCATCAGCTCCATATATAGTTTTTGAAATTTTTAATACTTTTTCTTTAATAGTTTCATCACTCTCATATATCGGTGCAAAGTTTGAAGGATTTTCTTCAATAGTTTTTATAACCTTGTTTGCAAGGTCAATACCACCATCTCCCCCTTTTCCCCAAACATCTGATTCAGAAACCATAACCCCTCTCTCCTCGCAGAATGAAGTTACAAAATCAACCTCTTCCTTAGAATCAGTTATAAATTTATTGACTGCAACAACTACAGGAACTCCAAATACTTTTATATTTTCTATTTGCTTTGCAAGATTCTCTATTCCTCTCTCAACAGCCTCTACATTAGCTACTGAAAGTTCATCTCTTTTAACACCACCATGATGCTTTAAAGCTCTTATTGTAGCAACAAGAACTACACAATCAGGTGTAAGACCACCATATCTACATTTTATATCCATAAACTTCTCTGCACCAAGGTCTGCACCAAAGCCAGCTTCTGTAACAGCTATATCTGAAAGCTTTAAGGCCATCTTAGTAGCTACTATTGAATTACATCCATGAGCAATATTGGCAAAAGGTCCTCCATGAATAATCGCTGGAGTATTTTCTAAAGTTTGAACAAGGTTAGGCTTTATAGCATCCTTCATAAGAAGTGCCATAGCACCTTCAATTTCTAAATTTTTAGCAAACACAGGCTCACCAGAAAGATTGTAAGCAATAAGTATATTCCCCATCCTCTCTTTTAAATCTGTAATCCCATTTGCCATACAAAGTATTGCCATTATCTCAGATGCAACAGTTATCATAAATCCATCTTCTCTTAAGAATCCATTTATTTTCCCACCCATACCAACAACTATACTTCTTAACGCTCTATCATTCATATCAAGAACTCTTTTAAAAGCAATTCTTCTTGAATCTATAGAAAGAACATTCCCTTGATGTATGTGGTTATCTATAGCTGCACTTAAAAGGTTATTAGCTGATGTTATAGCATGCATATCACCTGTAAAATGAAGATTTATATCTTCCATAGGTACAACCTGTGCATATCCACCACCAGCAGCTCCACCTTTAATTCCAAAAACTGGCCCAAGTGATGGTTCTCTTAATGCTATTATAGATTTCTTCCCTATCTTATTTAAAGCTTGCCCAAGTCCTACAGTGACTGTTGACTTACCCTCTCCAGCTGGAGTTGGATTTATTGCAGTTACAAGAACAAGTTTTCCATCTTCTTTATCTTTTAATTTATCTAAAACATCTAAATTAATCTTACACTTATACTTTCCGTAAAGTTCCATATCATCTTCTGTAAGACCTATCTTCTCCCCAATTTTAACAATAGGCTCCATTATAGCACTTTGTGCTATTTCTATATCTGTTTTCATTTATAAGCACCCCTCACATCAAAAAAATCATTTTATATTTAATATTATACATAGTTTCCTTGTAAATTAAAAGTTAATCACGAATATTCTTAGTTTTTTCCCTTAAATATTTCGCCAAATTTTATAAATTAATAAATTTTAGAAAAAATAAAAAAGGTTACCTCACTACAAGGCAACCTTTTTCTCGCTATTAAGCTTCTAGTAAACCAGTTGATGTATAAATTCTTTCAAATTCTCCAGCATCAACTTTTTCTTGTTCTATTAAAACTTGTGCAACAGCATGAAGTTTTCCAATATGTTCTCTTAATATTGATTCTGCAGTCTGATAAGCTTCATCAACAAGCATTTTAACTTCTCTATCAAGAGTAGCACTTGTTTCCTCACTTATGTTTCTTGACTTACCAATATCTCTACCAAGGAATACCTCACCATTATTATCACCAAATGATATAGGCCCAACAGCATCACTCATACCATACTGCATAACCATAGCTCTAGCAATACTACTAACTCTATCTATATCATTCTTAGCACCAGTACTTATATCATCAAGGATAATCATCTCTGCAAGTCTACCACCTAGAAGACCAACCATATCTGATTTAAGCTTTTTCTTTGAAGTATAACTTCTATCCTCTGTTGGAAGGCTCATTGTGTATCCACCAGCCATTCCTCTTGGGATAATACTAATTTCATGAACTGGATCTGGATTTGGAAGAGATCTCATAACAACAGCATGACCTGCCTCATGATAAGCTGTAAGTTTTTTATCATACTCACTAATAACCTTACTCTTCTTCTCTGGTCCTGCTATAACTCTTGTAATAGCTTCTTCCATATCTTCCATATCAATTGCTTTCTTAACCTTTCTAACAGCTAAAAGAGCTGCTTCATTAGTAAGATTTTCTATATCTGCTCCTGTGAATCCTGGAGTTCTTTTAGCAAGAACATTTAAATCAACAGATTCAGCAAGAAGTTTATTTCTAACATGAACATTTAAGATTTCTTCTCTTCCTTTAACGTCAGGTGCTCCAACAACAATTTGTCTATCAAATCTACCTGGTCTAAGAAGTGCTGGATCTAAAATATCTGGTCTATTAGTTGCCGCAACCATAATAATTCCCTCATTTGCACTAAATCCATCCATCTCAACAAGAAGTTGGTTTAATGTTTGCTCTCTCTCATCATGACCACCACCAAGACCTGCACCCCTTTGTCTTCCAACTGCATCAATCTCATCTATAAAGATTATACATGGTGCATTTTTCTTCGCCTGTTCAAATAAACTTCTAACTCTTGAAGCACCAACACCAACAAACATCTCAACAAAGTCTGAACCAGAAATACTAAAGAATGGAACTCCAGCCTCTCCAGCAACAGCCCTTGCAAGTAATGTTTTTCCCGTACCAGGAGGTCCTACAAGCAAGATTCCTTTTGGAATTCTTGCTCCCATATCAGTATACTTTTTAGGATCTCTCAGGAAATCAACAACTTCTTCAAGTTCTTCTTTTTCCTCTTTAGCACCTGCTACATCTTTAAAGTTTACTTTGTGTGCATCCGGTGATACTAGCTTAGCCTTGTTTTGACCAAAGTTCATAGCACCTTTGCTACCACCACCACCTTGTGATTGTTGCGTCATCATAAAGAATATTGAAACCCCAACAACCATAACTATTACTGTTAATCCAATTTGTATCCATTGTGAATTGTTACTCACTGGCATGTATTTAACAGCTACACCTTCATTTTTATATTCTGATTGAAGTTGTGCTAATTGCTCCTGTGGAACATAAACCTCAAAATTCTTTTCTGGTACATTTTTATCTGTTGATTTTATCTTACCATGAATATCATTTCCACTTACAATCATACTTTGTACTTGATTATCTACCCATAATGTTTTAAATTGCGTGTAGTTTATTGTATTACTATTATTATTGCTCATAAGTAAAACATACGAACCTAGCATAACAACTGCTATTATAAGCATCCAAGTAAGACCACTCGACATTTTTTTCATTTAGTCTCCCCCTCTCTCTCAATCTTCTATTTTATTTTTGATATATTTCTCTTTTTAGAATCCCTATAAAAGGTAAATTTCTGTAATGCTCCGCATAGTCGATACCATATCCAACTATAAATTCATCTGGAACTTCAAATCCTGAATATTTAACTTCAACCTCAACTTTTCTTCCTGTTTCCTTATTAAGAAGAGCAACTATTTCTATACTAGCTGCCTTTCTAGCTTTTAAATATTCTAATAAATAACTTAAAGTTGTTCCTGTATCCACTATATCTTCTACAATAAGTACATGTTTTCCCTCTATATTAGAATCTAAATCTTTTAAAATTCTAACAATTCCTGAACTTTTTGCTGAAGCACCATAACTTGAAACAGACATAAAATCTAATTCACATGGTATTTTAACAGCTCTAACTAAATCAGATGCAAAAACAACAGAACCTTTTAAGATTCCAACTATTAATAGTTCTTTCCCCTCATAATCTGAACTAATTTTAGCCCCTATTTCTTTAACCTTTAAACTTAAAGCTTCCTCTGAATATAAAACCTCTTGAATATCATTTTTAATATCAACCATAACGTTATTCCTTTCCACAAAAACTTATTTTTACAAGCTTACTATTGTGTCTGTTTATTTTAAATAATTCACTATTTCTAATTCCCACAACCCAAGCTATTTCATCGTCAAAATCAATTATCGGAATCAAATTCCTCTTTTCTTGTGGTATCTTAGAGCTAATAAAAATTTCTTTTAACTTTTTTGTTCCTTTAAAACCAAACGGTACTATTTTATCACCATTTTTTCTTGTTCTTAAACTTATAGTTTTAATCCCCTCAAAACTGAAGTATTTTTCATTAGTGTTTTTAAAATTAATTTTACCATTGTTTTCAACTACTTCAAAGCTAAAATCATGTGAATTAAAAGAAATTTTTATAATATTTTCTTTAATTAGATTTGCCACATCTATTTTTATCGATTCATCAGAAATTAAATTGCTTACAGATTCCTCTTTAGCAATTACAATATTCCCATACTCATTGATAGCAATAATGTCATTTGTAAGACTTATCCTCTTCCCTGTTGAACCTTTTTGAAGTGCAATTACATCATAAACATGTTTTAACTCAAAATTGTTAAAAGCACCTGAAACCTCCATAAGAGCTTTCCTAATCATTCTAGTCAAAATTGCTTCTTTCTCAGCAAATTTATCTTTATCTAAAATAGCTCTGCCATTTTGAATAGAACAAAATTCTTGATACTTCTCACTAACAACTTCATCTATAAAAGATGCATCAATCATTGAACTATGAGATAGTCTATTTAATGTATTTATAATGTCAGGGTTAAAGTTATCCTTAATAAATGGAATTGCTTTTAACCTAACTTTGTTTCTTGAATAGACCTCTTCTAAATTAGTTTTGTCTATTCTTGGATTAAGTAAATTTACTTCACAATAATTTTCAATCTCTTCCCTTGTTAAAGAAAGTATAGGTCTAATATAAATATTATCCCTAACAGGTTTAATACCAACTAAACCTTCAAGCCCTGTACCACGCATAATTCTCATAATAAGAGTTTCTGCTTGATCATTAGCATTATGAGCTATAGCTATTTTATTTATACCAACTTCCTCTTTTATTTCATTAAAGAAGCCATATCTTTCATCTCTACCTGCCATTTCAGTAGAAATCCCTTTATCTTTTGCTATACTCTCAACACATACTCGTCTTACAAAGAACCTAATATTCAAACTCTCACAAAGTTCTTTTGCATAATTTTCATCTGCAAAAGCCTCATCACCTCTAATAAGATGATTTACATGTGCTGCATAAATTTCAATGTTAAGTTTTTCTCTAAGACTATGTAGTAAATGCAATAAACATACAGAGTCTGGTCCCCCTGAAAGTGCCACAAGAACCTTATCTCTTTCTTTAATCATGGAGTTTTTATAAATGTAATTTAACGTCTTTTTTTTCACGAACATTCTCACTCCATTTCTTAAAATTTATAGTAATAATTATAACATACTTAATAGTTTCTTGTAATTACCAAAAAAGAAATAGCCACTAAAAGAGCATTAAAAATAAATTCTCTCAAAGTGGCTCTATATAATAAATCCTTACCCAAAATTCAATAAAATAAACTTAAATTATTGAATATTATAAAGTTTAGAAACAATTACTGTCATATCGTCTCTAGCCTTTCCATTATTAAATTCTTTTGCAACATCTAAAATTCTATTTGCTAAGTCTTTAGATGTTCTATCAACACTCTTTTGTATTAAATTAATTAACCATTCATTATTCAAATCTCCATCTTTTGCTAAGTCCAAAATACCATCACTTATAGTGATTATAAAATCACCAGCCTTAAGTTTATAGTCTTGCTCATCAATATCCGGATTATCTAAAACACCAAATGGTAAAGTTTTAGAATCTACAAGTTTCACTTTATGACCTCTTTTAATGAAACTTTCCATAGCCCCAACTTTTAGAAACTTTGCATTTCCATCATATAAATTTATCTTTTGCATATCTAAAGTTGAAAACTTTTCTTCCTCTGAAAACTTAATATTCATTATAGTATTAACTGTATTAATAGCTATTTTCTCATTAAAACCAACCTCTGAAAACTTCTCTACCATCTCGACTGCTATTTTACTCTCAGCACCAGCCCTTGGACCTGTTCCCATTCCATCACAAAGCATAACTATATGATTTCCATCCTTACTCTTTCCAAAGCTATAAGAATCCCCTGTATACTTTTCTCCAGTCTTTGCAGATAATGCAATTGCTGAATCAACATAGTACTTTGGTGCTTCAAGAATATGAATTTCACACATACCTGTTGTTGCACTAATCTTACACTCCGTAGAAATGCTCATTTTTTTACCTATCGTCTTATTTATCACTGGAAGAATTGATTTAGTACAGTATTCACCACCACCACAATTCATCATTTCAATTTTAATATTAAGTCTACCTTCTTTATCTGTATAAGCTATCAAATAATCAAACTTAACATTTTCTCTTAAAAGTGCCTTTCTAACTCCACGCTCAGTATCAACATCTAAATTAACTTCTGATTTAAAATCACTTGCAATCTCGCCAATAGTATCTGACATACTCTTCACATGACTTGCAATCATCTTTCTCCCCTCTCCGAGTCTCTTCTTTAACATCTCATCTGCAATATGCTTACTTACAACTTCCTCTGCTGCCTTTACAAGCTTTGCTTCCTTTAAACATTTTTTTCTTAAATGCTCTGGGAACTTATAATCCCCTTCTTCAAAGCCTTGAATCATTTCTTTAAATGAACTATAAGTTTCATTTATCTCTCGTCTCCAACATGTATTTCTATAATCACAATTTTTACAAACTCGCTCTGCTAAATTATCAACAAGTTCATCACCCTTATTTTGACTAACAAGTTTCTCATTTTCTACCATATGCTCAAGTGTATTTCCCATGGCCATAAGAACCTCTGTAAAATCTCCAAGTCTTACAGTCAATTCATTCTTTATCTTATTAAAATGTTTTTCACTATCTTCTTCTTTTCTAGTTTCACTATCTAGTTCAACTCTAATTCTATCTATAAATTCCTTTGGAGTGAACATAACAATCCCACTACCAACTAAAACCTCAACTAACAGTAAATTATCAAACTGTTTTGTATAAACTGCCATAAAAATAAAAATAGCATTAAAAGCAACAAAACTAACAACTTTCCCTGTTTCTCTAAACATAGAAACAATTAAAGCACTAACTCCAAATGTCGCAAGATAAAAATATAAATTACCTGTAATAATTCCAAGTATAAAACCAGTAATTATCCCAGCAGTTGATCCTAAATTCCCTCTACATATATAACTCATAAAGAAAATAAAGAAAATACCCACTATATTTCTAAACTCCAAACCAAATAATCCAATACTTCCAATTCCAGCTATAATTATTGAAATAAGAATTTCCACACTAATAATCTCATCAGTGTTTATATAATTTTCTAGCTTAAAATCTCCCACACATTTAATTCCATACGCAACAATATAATAAAGCGGAAATAAAATAGCAACAATCGCAAATGCTATCACTAAAGATCCCACTAAATCTTTTTTAAGTACTACTACACCATTTAACACTATAACTATAAATGTTATAAACAAACCTACAATATCCTTAACACCTGTACTCTTTTTCTTAATTAAAGCATTCGCACCAAGTATTAGTATTGATGAGATAACAAAAACAGGTGTCTCACCTATTTTACTTGTAAGACTAACATATCCTGCCACAACAGTTAAAAGTGCTATAACACCCTCTTTTATGTTGTTTGAGGATATAGTCATAACATACAATAATCCGAAAGGTGCCAAGCTTTGTATAAAGCTTAAATTTATCTCAAAATAAACTCTACTAATAAAGATACCTGCAAAAGCTATTGCAATTAACCTTAAATAATTTTCATTCTTGCCTATAGCATGTACCTTTTCTTTTTTTAATTGTTTATCTCTAACATAATTTTTCACATCTGCACCATACTGCATAATATAACCTCCTATTTCTCTATAAAAGAAATTATATCAACCTAACCTGAATATATATGTCACTTCCTTGGATATTATTCGGACAATCGTTAGACAAATAGTCTTTGTATCAAATAGATTTTTACATTTTCCGATTTTTTACCTTAAAATTATTCTTTTAACAAACAAAAATAACTTCATAATAAAAAGATTTTTGTTTTTATTTATCATATTTTTCATATAAAAAAATTCACTATAAAAGTCGATATATCTTACAATCATATGTAAAAAAATGTATAATGAATTTATTAATGATGATGAATTTATAATTCTTAATGTAGAAAATTCTATTATAGCTAATGGTAAAATAACTAAAGATATGAAAATTAATTTAAATTCTATTCCATATGACATTGAATTTAATATAGGTGATAAACTAATTGAATTTATGCAAAAAACTCCAGTATTCTACGAACCTGAAGTAACTAGTTTTACCGATACATTTATAATGCATAGTGAAGAAATGGATGATATGAACAATATAGATAAAGTGGAATACTTAATAAATTCAAATTGTGCACCCATGTGTGATGCCTGTTTATCCGAGGCGTTAGATATAACTCCTACAAATCAAGTTAACCAAATATGTAATAAACTAAAAAAATAAGAACGCATCAGAAGAGAAGAAGCACTTTGTCCTCTTTGTAATAAACTAAAGAAATGTAACCGAAAATTTATATAAAAAAAAGCAATCTATAAAGATTGCTTTTTTTGGTGCCGAAGACCGGAATCGAACCGGTACGGTGTTAACCACCGCAGGATTTTAA